>JAUXIK010000051.1 GCA_030620995.1 Candidatus Aegiribacteria sp. | reverse complement strand
TCTCATAAGCTTTTCAGAAATCCGTACAGCTGTAGCCATTGTATCGCCTCCTCTTTTGCATTGCAAATATATATCATAGTGCAACATTATGCAACGCCGATGAGTAAATCCTTTAAAAGAGAACGCCTGCATAACCAGCACAGATACTAATCTGGGTCATAGCTTTGCATTTGTGGCTGGTTCATGCATTTGTTGGCGGAACTGTTTCCGTCCTGTAATCATAACTTTTTCTACGAATCGTACTTACAGATATTTTCCTGGCACGTTGTTTTCCGCGTGCTTTTCTGTTCTTTTCGGCGATGGCTGATTCTATGTTCTATTGGGTCGATTCCCGTTGCCCTATTTGTACTCCAGCCATCGCCATAATAACTAATCAATAATGCCTGTATTGCTCGACAGTGGATTTCGACGAAAATCTACCGAACTGGATTCATTGATACATTGATAGTATTACCTACAACGGCAATATTCTGCAGAGATGTGCTGATTTCCGTCGGATCCAGCTTGTACATTGCACCCGTTCCGAGATCAATAAGAAGGCCGATTCCACCAGTGAACAGAATATCCATGATGATGATGCCAGCATCAGCTGACCTTCGGATTTGGAAAGCTTCATCCTCAAACCCATCGAGAGTAATCTCAGCAAGATGCGATTCCCCTCTTGGGAGATCGATAGAAAGCGGTGTAACACCAGCAAATGCACCATCTATAGAAACATCTGCACCCGTAGGTGTAGTGTTAAACGTAACTTCCTCAGAGGAGCCATTGATTATGATCCCCATGCATCCAGAGGCTAGTAACAGAACAGCGAAAATGGCGATTGTATACCGCTTCATTTTATGTCCTTTCGAGTTAGTGTATACACGATCCAATCGGTATCGAGAAAGTACTTCAAAGAGAAACAAACACCTCCTTTAAAATATCCATTGATGATCATTTCCATTTTCCAGCTGCGACCATTCCTGCTCGCCAACGCCCAGAATAACCAGTGCATGGATTAGGAGCCCCATACCCACTGCTCATGCATCTGGTTCATTCTGTTGTTAAGTGCTTATATAACTCTATTCATATCAATATCATATCCTGATTCCCTCATCTCTTTGGCAAGTCCCATTTTCCATGCCCCACTATTATCCATTTTTATGTATACAACGCCTGAAATGTCGTTGGGGGTATCTACGCTATCTTTTACGAGAGCACATACATTAGCTCTACCAAGTTTACCGATAAGGAAACCATGTTCGAATACGACATTTTGCCTTGCTCTTGGTTTAAGGTTGGGCTCTTTCGAGGCTTCTGCACCTACATCGCAAGGTGTATAGAGTATTACACCAAAGCCAACATTTGAATATTGTTCGATTTTCTCGATTATAGTTTTCCCTACACTCGCTTTTTCATGTAAGATAATAGCTTCAAAATCCATTTTTTCGATGAAGCGTGCTATTTCTGTTTTTGCTAGATCGTCATGCCCATGAACTATAAAAACTTTTGTATTTTCAATTCCGCTTGGATTAGTGTGTGGAGATGTAGTAATCCTGCTTTCTACTCGTGCAAAGATGTCTTTTGTAAGATCTTCTGTATGTTCGTCATCGTCAAGAATATCAGTTCTAGATACAAACAAAAATACTCCAACAGGCATGGTGTCATTTTCGTACTTAGAAAGTTCTCCTGTGGTTTTATTCGTTTGCTTCACAATGATTCGTTTAACTTCAGTGGGATTAATGAAATATCCGTCAAATTGAAACTGCTTACCTTGCACGTATGGCATAATCACATCGTTCTCTATTTCCGATATATCGGTTTTGTCAAGTTCATACAATTTCCTATTCTCTTTATTCTTACCTACTTTTTCTGAAGTTTCAACCAACACGTGAAAATACATTGGCATTTCTGCTCCTTATCACTTAACAATTATTAGCTATATGTACTTTCCAGTCAGGATTGCTTGATTGCTATTCTGACTCTATTTTAGTTTATTAGTATCATTCAGATATGTACGACTGTCAAGATTTATGTTGGGGGTTGCGGAAAAGAGAATCAACATGTAAAACCTATAGGAAAGTGGATTTTGCGCCTGTCTCAATACCGCTGTAAGAGGCTTCCAGCATTTGCTGTCCTTTGGATATTCAGCTCTTTGAGTAATTGGTTTCACTCCAGAAATGACAATACGACAGTGTTTACTCTCTGATGAGTGTTTTCTTTATATCTCCGGTGTACATGCGGTGATAGCCTTTTTCCGGATAAAGCGAATTGATCTCCATATCGAAGAATCGTTCCGGATCGATGTCCTGATGATAGAGTTTTCCGCAGACAAATATAAGCCTCAACTGTGTAAACGATGCTGTTCCCGGAGCTGGTTCAAACGGAGTTAATCCTGTTTTCTGAGCTTTGTCAACCTTCCCGCCTGAGTGGGATCCGCAGTATTTCAGCTACTCTGTATTCTTTTCCGAAGAAACCCATCGTGAAGAGGGAATTATTCTCCATGAATTTCCTGGTATATCGCTGCGGTCTGACGAAAACGAAGGCTACTCTTCGATGCCACAGTTGCCCGAGTCCTCCCCAGCTGGCCGTCATCGTATTGTATCCCGATGTAAGATCACCTGCCGTAAGGAGGAACCAGTCCTCCGCGATCAACTGGAAAACATTATCACCTGTTTAATCCGGGGTGATTTCATAAAACATGGAAGAGTCTGAAGAGCCCATTACTGTTTTCGATTATTTCAGAGAGTAATTGATGTGCTTGTAATGGTCACATAATCTGAAGTGAAATCATCCGCTCCGTCTGCCCCGCAGATGAATATGATGTTGCATTTCTGTCCTTTGGAGAGAACAACGTCCCAGAGGTCACCTGAATCCAGAGGGATCGTGAAGCTGATCTCTGTTTCCCCGGAGCTCTCACTTCCTGATTTATCCGAAACGTTCTGTTCGCCGCCCTGCAGGTTGGAGTCAGACTCATGAGTATTACTGTCAATACCGAAATCGTCCCGGATATTTGCCGATGATCCACTCACATATCCTATGATTATGTTTGCGTCATGCATGAGGTAGGAGCCTCCGAATCCGACTGCTACCCATCCAGTAGAGGGACCTTCCAGTTCCACTTCAAGATTGCTGCTGATGACTCTCCATTTCAGTTCAAAGCCATCCTTGGAAGTTGTGTTCCAGCTGTTTGGATCAAACGGATTTTCATCACATGCGGTAACAAGAATAAGGATTATTAAAACAGTAAACAGCACATATCTTAAATTGAACATATTCATCCTCCAGTTCATAATTTCATACAACTTAAATATTACACCATTTGACAGCTGAAAACAACCATAGGACATTTGAGTTTCCAGAGATTATTGTACAGGATAGATTTTGAACTGAACCGGAGGATATTAATGGCACTGAGCAGAAAGCCTCTCAAGGGGATGCGCGAGCTGTTTCCGGAGGAGAAGAGGGTAGAGGACTACATTGTAGGTCAGTTGAGAAAAGCCGGATCAGCTTACGGATTCGAGACCTACGAAGCACCGGTTCTTGAACCGCTTGACCTGTTCCTCGCTAAATCAGGACGTGAACTGGCAATGGATCAAAGCTATAATTTTACGGACAAAGGCGGCAGGAACCTTATTATGAGACCGGAACTGACTCCCTCCACCGCCAGAATGGTGGCTGCCGCTGGAGAACTCATATTTCCCGTCAAATGGATGTCTTTTCCGCTCTGCTATCGTTATGAGAATACTCAGCGGGGAAGAGCCCGCGAGTTCCTGCAGTTCAATCTTGATATTCTTGGTGTTGATGGCCTTGAAGCTGAATTGGAGATATTCCTTGTCCTGCAGAGAATCATGGATGGATTTTCCGCTGTTCCCGGGCAGTACGCGATCAGGTATTCCAGCAGGAGGCTTGCTTCAGGAGTTCTTAGCAAATCCGGTTTTACTCCGCTTGAAATGCAGAAGGCTTTCGCGGTAATTGATAAGAAGGATAAAATGCCGCTCGAAAAGTGGGAGAAGTGGCTATACGAGGAAATTGCAGACAGTTCAAAGGCTGAAACAATTATGAAGTTTGCATCTTGCGAAGGACTGAATTCATCATGGCTGAGTAAACTTATGGCTGAAGATCCCGCTTATTCAGAGCTTTTAAAGTTCAGTAACATGCTTGATAGAGCCGGAGTAGATTCAGCATCTTTTGAATCAGGAGTTGTAAGAGGGCTTGATTACTATACCGGCATTGTTTTCGAGGTTATGGATACCGGCGGTGAGAACAGAAGATCCATATGTGGAGGAGGCAGATATGACGATCTTGTAGGAATGTTCAGCAAGCAGAATGTATCCGGAGTGGGATTCGGTCTGGGCATTCTTACTCTGAAACTGTTTCTACAGACATACGGTCTTATTCCTGATGATCTGGCTCGTTTACATCCCGCGGATATCTTTCTTGCTGTCTGCACCGATGACCAGAGAGAATTCGCTCTGAATCTTGCCGAGCGCCTGCGTGATGCTGATATATCAGTAGAGATGGATCT
This sequence comes from Candidatus Aegiribacteria sp., assembly GCA_030620995.1. Classification (GTDB taxonomy): domain Bacteria; phylum Fermentibacterota; class Fermentibacteria; order Fermentibacterales; family JCC-6; genus Aegiribacteria. Next base: position 14,537 of record JAUXIK010000051.1, on the reverse strand, counting down.
CAGCCGCAGGAACCTGTCAAAACAGTTTAAAATCGCTGACAGAAAAGCGATCAGATATGTTGTTGTGATCGGTCCGGATGAGGTCGATTCGGGATATGTCACAATTCGGGATATGAATACCGGAGAGAGAGTGAAAATCGATATTCCTCATATCCGGGAAGCTCTTTCGATGATGGGAAACTGAGATAGAAACGCATATGCGGGATGTTATTGATGCGATTTAAAGGGGCACCGGGGAAACTGCTGGTTATGGCCCTGGCACTGCTCCTGTTTCTTCCCCTGTTCTTTCCAAGGTCATCACAAGGCAGCCTTAATCTGTCCGAAGCCGCTGCCTGTCTGGGCGCGCTTCTTCTATACGTTATTCTTGAGCGTTTCATATCGAGGCTTCAGGTGACCAATGTGCTTGCACTCACGATTCTACTTGCTGCTTTCGTATTCGCTCTTGCGTTATTCATTGCACCTTCTCTTGATGAGGAATCAGTCCATATTCAGGATACATCGGAGTCTGTTCCATTAGAGACATCTGATCAGCACTCGCCGCTTTCCGACAGTTCCGTCTTTTCATCAAATCCGGAGATACAGAATTCTATTAACAGACTGGCCATATCCGGTGGTGAGGCTATCAGGAACGCTGGACTGTTCAGCGGTACGGGAACAATTGGCAGAACTCTTGGAGCTGTCGGGAACGTAACTTCCGCTACAGCTGAAATCCTTATCAGAACAGTCTACTCCGGATCGAATGTTGCTCGTGAGGATTCCATGCTGCTCAGCGAGGGGGCTGCCGATGAATCTGGAGCTTTCCTGCGGCTTATTGCGTTAATAGTCGCGGTTACAGCTTCAATCGCGCTGCTGATATGCTTGAAATACCTTGTTCTTGTTGAAAGAGGAAAGGGAACCCTTTTCTGGTTCCGCGTTTTATTAATGACTTTGCTTCTTCGCGTACTGTATGTTTCATTCGGCCTTGAACAGCTGGTGCAGCAGGCTGTATCAGGATTTGACAATGTGGATATTCTTCTGTCGATCAGTCCGCTGTACGTTCTTCTAATGATATTTTCCATTCTTAACGGATTCAGAACAAAATGGATACACTACCTGAACAGGTGGCGGAAATATCTCGCGCTTTCAGGTTCAATTGTTGTGCTTATACTCGCACAGTCTGTGCTGCAGCTGTATTTCTCGGGCAGACTGACTTTCTCATCGCTTGCTCTGGGCACTCTTGTTGGAAGTGTATTTACAATCCTGCTGATATTCAGTGCCATCGCGGCCCTGTCGATTCTTTTTTTCCTCCCTTCCGCGAGGCTTGTTGACAGAAAACTGGATCAACTGAGAATACTGGATGGATTGGGGCAATCCATCTATTCAACTTTTGATGAAGAAAAAATCATATCATCTTCAACAACCCTTGGCAGAAGACTCTCCGGAGCCGATACCTGCTGGGCTGTTCAGCTGGATGACAGCACAATCAGTCACTGGAAACTCCCCCATCATCCGCGACGGGAAGAACTCGTTTTTCCGGATGAATGGCATTCAGAAGTGCTGCAGCATCTTAAGGAGTCGGGAGGAACACTTCTACTGAACAGATATCCGTCAAGTTCACTCTCCAGGATTGCCGGAAAGAATTCACTTTCTCCCGGATCGCTTCTTGCAGCTCTTCTCAGAGTCAGAAAACAGACTGTAGGCATCCTTTACGCTTCCACAACCCGTCAGTTCGGTTTCATGAATGAATCCAGGGGTCTTTTCGAGACATTTGCCCGTCAGATCGCTGCGGCAATAGAGAATGCCAGGCTTATGGAAACTGAACTGGAACGACAAAGGTACCAGGAAGAACTTGCGATTGCCAGATCAATCCAGGAGGAACTTCTTCCCGGAAACCTTCCATCGATTACAGGTTTTGACATTGCCGGTATCAGCGTTCAGAGCCAGCAGGTTGGTGGCGATTACTACGATGTAATTGAACTTCCCGATAACCTTTGCGGAATTGCCATAGCTGATGTGTCCGGAAAGGGTACTGCCGCTGCTCTTCTCATGGCTGCGCTGCAGTCTGCTCTTCATGCGGTTGCTCCCGGAATGGGGGGGAACGCGGGAGGTGTTGTTGAGAGATTGAACCGGCTGATGAGCGGCAGAATGCCTGATGACAAATTTGTAACGTTTTTCTACGGTGTTCTCGACCCCATGAAGGGAACTCTCAACTACTGCTGTGCCGGGCACGATCCTCCTCTGCTCATCAATGCGGATGGAACGGTTGAGAAACTTTCGGAAGGCGGGCTTGTCCTTGGTATCATGAAGGATGCCGAGTATATGACCGCAACAGCCCGTCTCTCTGATAACAAAAGGCTTCTTCTTTATACGGATGGTATCACCGAAAGTATGAGTATGGATGACGAAGAGGAATTCGGAGTTACAAGACTTGCCGATTTCGTGGCGGAGCATGAATCCTCCGGATCATCCGTTATTCTCGAGAAGCTTCTTGACACGCTCGAAACATACCGTAATCAGGTTCCGGCGAATGATGACATGACCCTTCTTATGATATCATGTTCAGATCATACTGAAAGTTCTGTATCCAATGGGTCATCTAATAAGAATGAATAACTCATATCAGGGATGCGCAAAAGGCGGTTAATGTGGTGCGGAAACAGGAGATAGTAAATTGAATATTCCCGGTTCCATGGAACTGTCAGGATCAAATACGCAAAAACTGACTTCCAGAATAACTGCTGTGGGACTGATCATTATAGGTATTGTAATGATTGCTTCGATGATTTACGGCAAGTTTTTTATTGGAGTCGCGATACTTGTTGTTCCCGGCATTCTGTTCCTTCTTGCTGGGTCACCGATCAGAGTTCTCTCATTCATTATAGGGTTCCAGATCATTCTAACGATCACGCAGCTCAGTACCACTCAGCTGTACCTCGGATTTATATCCTTAAGAGTAGATGACCTTCTTACTATCTGGTTTCTATGGCTATGGATCATTTCTCTTCCTGACAGATCCATGAGAGGAATAAAGGCAGGTCCACAGGGTTACCTTATTTCCATATTCATATTTCTTATTGCGATTGCCGCATTCAGAGGGTATTCTGCCGGCAACACGCCTGGATTCATCGGTATTCAGATAAAAACCTATGGAGCCTATTTTCTCTACTTCCCGTTATTATGGGTATTGTCTGACGATAGATCCAGGGAGTTTGCCTGGCGGGTGGTTCTGACATCAGCCACTATCGGCGGGTGTATTTTTGTGGTCAAGGGGATTTTCGGTTCAGGCGAGGGAGTATACTTTCGAGACGAAACAGGTCTAAGGATCGGAACAAGACAACCGAATGCTATTGGAGCAGTACTGCTGCTTTTCACAGGAAAGCTCTGGAAATCATGGAAGAGCCGCCCTCCGATTATTCTTATTCTCCCTTCGATGCTTTTCATGGGTGGAGCTCTTATCCTTTCCCAGACACGAGGATTGTGGGGTGGCGTGCTTCTCGCCCTTGCTTCGGCATGGATTCTCAATCTGTTCAGAAAGAGAGATAATGTTCCCCTTGGCAAGCGGATGATAGTCTCACTCACGGTACTGGCCGGCTTTGTTATTCTTGTCGTATTTTCCATATCCGCACTGGGGATTCTGTCAGCAGCCGATATAGCCCAGCGAACCGGCCACGAATCCGGCAGCTATCTGACTGATGTTTCTGTTCTTTCAAGATTCTTATCCTGGAGTGCCGTAATAGAAAGAATCAGCGGCTCGTACATGCTGATGGGCAGAGGCTTCGGCTCGACGATTACCTATTTCAAACCTGAAATGGGAGTAGTAAGGACTCTGTTCTATGTAGACAGTTCTTACTTTCAAACCGCGCTCGTAATGGGTATTACCGGTGTAATAGTACTTCTTTCAATATTTCTGAATGCTGTTATCAGAGCGGCAAAGCTTTTTATCAGAACAGCTGACAGCAAAAGAGCGGGAACGGCTCTGGGGATTTTCTGTGCGCTGATCATGCTTCTGTTCGCGTCTGGATTCGCCTCGCCAATGACCAATTACCGATACACAATACTCTGGATGTACCTGCTTGCGTTTCTTCAGGTGGAGATTAACAGAGAGAAAGTTGAAAGCGCTCAACCCTTGATTTGAACCTGCAAAATCGCTATTTTCCGGCTTACGCGCTATTGGCTTTGTTCCTGATTACATTAACCTGATTCCTGTTAAATATACGGAGGTCTGCGTGAAGATACTTGTAATCAACAGCGGAAGCTCATCCATTAAATTCAAACTTCTGGAGATGGAAACCGAGACTCTGCTCGCAGAGGGACTCATAGAGAGGATAGGGCTTGCTGAGGGTCGAATCAAGTACAAGACGAATAATAATAAGATTGTCATTGAGGAGCCCGTTCCAGACCACAGAACAGGTATTGCATTCGTTCTTGATGCCCTTACACATGAGGATTACGGCGCAATCGAATCTCTCGAAGAGATCGGCGCTATCGGCCACAGGGTAGTACATGGCGGAGAGCGGTTCACCTCCTCTGTACTGATAGACGATGAGGTTATAAGGGGTATTGAGGAGTGCAGTGTTATGGCTCCCCTTCATAATCCTCCCAATCTTCAGGGAATCAGGGCAGCCATGGAGACGCTTCCCGGAATACCGAATGTTGCTGTATTTGATACTGCATTTCATCAGACCATGCCTCCTGTTTCGTACATATATCCGCTTCCATACAGTGTATTTGAAGAGAATCGCATGAGAAGGTTCGGTTTTCACGGACCGAGTCACCAGTATGTTGCCAACAAAGCCGCGGAGATGATCGGGAGACCGATAGAAGATCTTTGTATCGTCACCTGCCACCTCGGCAACGGCAGCAGCCTCACCGCTGTGAAACATGGCAAAAGCCTTGATACAAGCCTTGGTTACGGGACCGCGTGCGGTGTAATGATGGGAACCAGATCAGGAGATGTTGATTCCGCGGTTCTGATCGATCTTGTTCAGAATCACGGTGTTTCCATATCTGAACTGAAGGATATGGTTTACAAGAAGAGTGGAGTTCTGGGAATATCAGGCATCTCGAGTGACCAGCGTGATGTCGAGGACGCAGCGGAGAATGGAAATGAAAGAGCGGAACTTGCGCTTGATCTCTACGCTTCCAGCATAAGGAAGTATATCGGAGCTTACGCGGTTACTATGGGCGCGCTGGACGCTATCGTGTTTACTGCTGGAGTAGGGGAGAACGGCCCCCAGATGCGTGAACGCATATGCCGGGGTCTTGAGGTTCTAGGTGTGAGAATGGATCCTGCAAAGAATGATTTCAAGGGTGAGCAGCGTGATATTACTGCAAACGGAAGCAGAGTTAAAGTGCTGGTCATTCCCACAAACGAAGAACTCATGATCGCCAGAGAAACACTCTGGCATACCAATTCGAATTGACGGAGGTTACTATGAGAAAAGGGATGCTGCTATACCCGGCAATAATTATTCTGGCGCTGACCGCAGCCTGCGGTGAGACTACAGATGAAACAGCCGCTGAGGGGGTAGTGCCAGTGGAGACGGTAGAAGAAATTCCGGTAGAACAGCCTGAAATGATCTATGCGAGCCACATACTCATTCCATTCCAGGGCGCACAGAATGCACCTGCAGACGCCATGGACAGGGAAGAAGCCAGAGCTGGACTTGAGACAATATCTGACAGTATTTCCAGCGGACTTATCACTTTCGAGGATGCTGCCGCAAATCATTCCTCCTGCCCATCTTCTGAGCGCGGAGGTATGCTTGGAGCGTTCCCCAGAGGAGCCATGGTTCCGGAATTCGAAGAGGTGGCATTCGCTCTTGAACCCGGTGAGGTCTCTCAGGTTTTTGAAACACCGTACGGATTCCATATCGTCCTCAGGCAGATAACAGTTCAGGCAAGCCATATACTGATAGCCTACGCAGGAGCATCAAGAGGCAGTGCCACCAGAACTCAGGAAGAAGCTCTTGAACTGATAGAGAGTATTGAGGGCGATATATCCGAGAATGAACTTGCATTTGAAGAAGCTGCCGTAGAGTATTCCGACTGCCCATCCTCCCAGGTTGGCGGTGATCTTGGCCCATTCAGCAGAAACGTAATGGATCCCGCATTCGAGGAAGCCGCATTCAGCATTGAACCCGGAGAAATGTCAGGAATAATCGAAACGCCTTTCGGCTACCACCTGATCCTCAGAACCGAGTAGTCATACGGGGACATGCAGTCTCTGCTGCGTGTCCCCAAAAACATGTCTCTGCTGCGTGTCCCCAAAAACATGTCTCTGCTGCGTGTCCCCGAAAACATGTCTCTGCTGCGTGTCTCCGAATACAAACCTTTTTTATAAAAATGTATTATGAATTAATCATACATGACATTGAATATGGGCTTATGATTCAAACTGAAGGAAGACATGGGATGTCCGGATGAGAATAACAGTATTTAACAGGGATATTGAAAATCCGTTTCTGCAGTTTCTGGCAGGCGTGTTTGCGATTGTTTTTGCGGTTGGATTGACCGCGTTGATACTTCTTGTTGTCCTTCCACTTGCAGGCGTCGTACTGACTGCTGTGCTTCTTATTATCGCATTCATTGTGATAGTTCTTATTATCTTTTTTCCTCTTCTGATTCTGTTTGGTGTAACTTCAGGCTCATCGAAAAAAGGCAGCGGGATTGAGGGAACCCTGGAAAAGGATATTTCGCCATTCAATAAAATTAAAGTATCAGGGGCTTTCAGGGTCAATATTGTCTGCGGTCAGGCTGAGAGTGTTACTGTGATCGGTGATGACAATCTGCTTGAATACGTTGAGATCAAGGTGCTGAATGAGGTTCTTTCCATTCGAACAACAAGACAGGTTAGACCAAAGGCGGGGCTTGAGGTCAGAGTATCCGCAAGGACTCTGGAAATCCTGAAACTATCAGGAGCGGTAAAAGCCGCTGTATCCGGTATTGATAATGATAGATTTGTCCTTAAAGCCGCCGGTGCTTCCGAGGTCAGCCTCTCAGGCAAATGCGCTGAAGCGGTAATGAAGCTGTCCGGTGCCGGCAAATTGAATGCGAAGGATTTTGCATGTAATGTAATCAACCTGACGTTGAGCGGTGCCGCGAAGAGTACAGTATACGCTTCAGAAGAGATTTCGGTCACCATCAGCGGCGCCGGCAAGGTAATCTGCTACGGCAATCCGGGAACGGTCAACAAGACTGTTTCAGGTGCGGGGAATATTGAACTGAAGTAAACGATCACGTTTCTGTTACTGCTTTGAATCCTCATATGTTTGAGAGAAATTTCGTTTAATTGATGTCATTGACCGGTGGATCAGAAACAGTAATATCAACATATGTTATTTGACAAAACCGTTTCTCTGAAATATATCTATTATGGTTATTTGGTACTTAACGTAAAAAGGAGGAAATAATGAAGAAAGTAACATTATTGTTACTCTGTCTTGCTTTTGCTGTTTCCGCCACCGTAAGAACGGATTACAGTTCAGGTTCAGTTGGTGAATCTGCTCTGGTAAAAGGATCCTATACTCTTCTTGAATCCTATTCGGTTGAAGTCGGCGCCGGTTTCGGTATGGCAATCAAGGATGATGTGGCTAACAGCATCTGGATCTCCGACTGGTCAGATTGTTTCAACTACGAGTTCGATATGACCAATGGCAACCCCACTGGCGACGGCTGGGATATAACAGACGGTATCGATGCCGATGACATGGGCTTCTGTGAATATGGTTCTGGAAACCAGTTCTTCTTCGGCGATTATACTTTCAGCAACATAGGTGTATTCAGCGATGCCGGAGCATATGTAAAGAGCATTGATGGTCCTGGTGGCTGGGATTGCGTATTCGGGATGGGCGCCGGGCATGATATGCTTTACTGTGCGAGGAGCAGTGAGATTGCCTGGGGTTCCTATACAGGTACTGAAACCGAAGTAGCCTGGACAGTAGAAGCAGTTCCTGCCGGCATTTATGGACTTGCTGTATACGGTGACTACCTTTTCCTCTGCAACAGTGTTGAAGATGATGATAACATATTCATCCACTATATAAACTCAGATGGTAGTGTAGACCCGACTCCTGTATGGTCATGTTACTTCACCGAAAATGGCGGCAGCACTAACGGTGGAATTGACTGGGATGGTACATACCTCTGGATCTATCCTCAGCAGAACTTGCTGTACAAGCTGGACATTGACTGGGTTCCCGGAAGCCTCGAGAATACAACCTGGGGCCAGATCAAAGCTGACTTCTAAAGAGTTCAGTTTATCAAGTGTATAAAGGAGGCGGGGTTCATCCCCGCCTCCTGCCATATCAGGTGTCTGATGCTTTTTTATCAGATGTTTTCCCTGACCACCTGTGCAAGACGTTTAACACCTTCCACGATCTGTTCTTCATTCGCAAAGCTGTAATTCAATCGCATGCTCTGGAAATTGTCATTATCAGGGAAGAAAGCGCTGCCGGGAACGTACGCGACATTCTCGTCGACAGCCTTCTGGAAGAGATCATCCGCGCTCATTCCCGCAGGGAGAGTGAGCCAGAGGAACAATCCACCATCGGGCTTTGTCCAGCGGATAGCAGGCATATCCGAGAATTCCCTTTCGAGACATTCAAGCATCAGCTTCCGGCGTCTGTCGTACACCTTAATCGTATTCTTCAATTCTGTCTCAAGAACCCCTGCCTGAAGCATTGCGTGGGTAATAGCCTGATTGAAGGGGGGTGTACATAGATCGACAGCCTGTTTGGCCATGACCATTTTGTCTACGACCCAGTGGGGGCCACAGGCCCATCCAAGACGGAATCCCGGAAGAAGCAATTTTGAGAACGTGTAAAGAGAGAGGACGATGTCCGGAGCCAAGGCCTGAAATGCAGGCTGGTGTTCTCCGCTGTATCTGAGCTGCCTGTAGGGTGTGTCTTCCACTATCAGGTATTCACCCTTCTCCGCGATCTCGATGATCCTTTTTCTTCTGTCTTCAGGGATTGTCACACCCGCAGGATTCTGAAAATCCGGAATTATATAGATGAATCTTGGTCTGCGTCCTTCGGCTTCCAGTCTGGCAAGAGTTTCTTCTAGGAGTTCCGGGATCATCCCATCATCATCAAGTTCTATGCCGATCGGGACACCCTGATAACTCTTGAATGCCTGTAAACCTCCAAGATACGTAGGAGAACCGGTGATGCAGGTATCGCCGGGATTAAGAAAAATCTTGGCAACCAGATCAAGGCCCTGCTGGGAAGCTGTAGTAACCAGTATGTGATCCGGAGTTGTGTCGATGCCTTCCTTTTTCATGATTTCTGTAAGATCCTCGCGGAGTCTTTTGTCGCCTTCAGTAGGACCGTATTGCAGTGCAGTGCGGGCTTCCTCTTCAATGACCTTGTCGATAGCGCTTCTGACATGGTCTACAGGGAAAGTTACAGGGGCGGGAAGCCCTCCGGCAAATGAGATTATGCCCGGTTTGGCAGTCAATTTCAGAAGCTCTCTGATAACTGATCTCTTCATACCCAATGCCCGATCTGAGAAGTATTTCTCGCTTTCCATGCATTGACTCCTTTCTGGAACTTGAACGATTCACATTGAATACAACATGTTATATACAATGTATGGATATGACCAAATATTTTAATGTCAACAGGCATTTTTGATCGACGGGACGAAGCGATGACTCCTTATAATATTTACACTTACTTATAACTAACTGGAGGTTGATTCATGAAAAGATTCATTGCACTGATTCTGGCTGTTTCAGGTTCTTGCATCTTTATAATTTCATGCGGTTCTTCTGAAGAACCTCGTGAAGAGATTATCGCTGATTCAGAAGATATCGTTTTAGCCGATTCCCTGTCCGGGATAGAATCAGATATTCATCAGCCTGATTTCATATGCGCAAGGCATATCCTGATAAGCTGGGACAGTACAGGTTCGGGTGGAGTTCTTAGCTCGCGTGAAGAAGCACAGGCGCTGGCTGAACGGATTCAGGCTGACATACTCGCAGGAAATGTGACGTTTGAAGATATGGCTTATCAGCATTCGGAATGCACCACCGCGCAGGACAGCGGAATGCTTCCCGAATTTGCCCGCGGAGCGATGATAGAGGAGTTTGAGAATGCTGCTTTTGTTCTTGAACCGGGAGAGATGTCCGGAATCGTGGAGACACGATTCGGGCTGCACCTGATCAAACGAATCAGATAATCAGCCTTGGAGTATTTTCGCAGCGTAGTCGAACAGGGAGAGCACGGACTCAGACTCGATTCGTATCTGGTCATACAGGATGACATTGAGCAGAGCAGAAGCTACATAAGTACTCTGATCTCCAACGGGCATGTTTCTGTTGATGATTCCCCTGTCACAAAACCTGCATTCAATGTAAAAGCAGGGCAGGAGATCGTTCTTGAAGTACCTGATCCGGTTCCAATAAATCTGTCTCCTGAGTCGATTGATCTTGATATAGTCTTTGAAGATGAACATCTCCTGGTTATCAACAAACAGACCGGGCTGGTAATTCATCCATCAGGCACCTGCAGGAGTGGAACTCTTGTTAATGCGCTGCTTGCACATTGTGATAACCTCTCGGGTATTTCCGGGGAGTTGCGTCCCGGGATAGTACACAGGCTGGATAAGGATACAACCGGTTTGATGATGGTTGCCAAGGATAACGTAACTCACAGAGGGCTGTCACTCCAGCTCTCATCTCGTACAGTCAAGCGACGTTATATAGCTCTAGCCTGGCATATTCCAAAGCCTGATGAAGGGAGAATCGACGCGCCTGTCGGTCGTGATCTTAATAATCGGCAGATGATGGGAGTTGTTCAAGCCGGAAAGAGAGCGGTTACCAATTACAGAGTTCTTCGAAAATTCAGATTCTCAAGCATGATCGAATGCAGGCTTGAAACCGGAAGAACTCACCAGATAAGAGTTCACATGTCTTCTGAAAAGGGATGTCCGTTAATAGCGGACTCGAAGTACGGTGGAAGCAATCCGAAAGGGATAGCCTCAACAGCTCGCAATAGAGAGCTGGTGGATGATGTCCTGCGTCTTGCCGGTCACCAGATGCTTCATGCTGAAACACTGGGTTTCATACATCCGGTAACAGGCGCTGAACTGGAGTTCAATGAAGCTCCTCCTCTGGAATTCAGGCTGGCGATGAGAAGACTTGAGAGGGACATGGATGACTGATTCAGCGTATTCACTCCTTCTTTTTGCGGGTCTTATTGCAGGTCCTGCCTCCGCATTCATGGTGAATATTGAGATTCTTCCGGTCTATCTGATCTTCCCCGTTCTCTGTCTTACCGGAAAAACCGGAAAAGGCACAATGAAATTACTGTTTCTCATTACTGCTCCAGCTTTCTCAATGATATGGGGTTTGCTCTCCGATAACCCTTTGCTGACTGAAAGGTCGCTCAGATGGGCAGCCGCAGTTGCGACAGGGGTATTCATGTCCGGTTCTCTTGGCTCTTCGAGAGCTTCAAGACTGCTTCATTCAGCATCCCACCGCGTGAGATTAGGTGGATTGCCGGAGACTCTTGCAATTGTGATTTCACTTGCGGGACCTTTCTCCAGTAAGGTCAGAGATGTATTCAGCAGGAGCAGGGAAAAAGGAATCAGTGTCAGCGAGTCATTCACGATTGCCCTGTCATCTGTATATGAAATGGAACCAGTCGAGAATGTCTCAGTTGAAAGACCGCATCCTGTTCCGGCTATTGCGGCCTGCTGTGCCTGGCTACTGTTTCTGGCCGGTATTTCAGGGGTACTGTAGGCATGGCTTTATTCAGAATCATGATGAAGATAGAGTATGATGGAACTGAATTCCACGGGTGGCAGTTACAACCCGGCGCGAGAACCGTACAGAGTGAGATTGAATCCGTTCTTGAAAGCCTTTGTGAAAGAAAGATAAAAATCACAGGATCCGGAAGAACAGATGCCGGAGTACATGCGCTCGGGCAGATCGCTCATGCGGATATCAAGGAAGGTGAGTTTGATAGAATAGAAAACGGATTACCCTCAATGCTTGCGGCAGATGTAGCGGTGACTTCTCTTTCAAGAGTTGAAAACTCATTCCACGCTCGGTTCGATGCTGTTTCAAGACTTTACAGATACCGAATCTCAAAAGAGAAACATCCACTGACATCAAGATACAGCTATATTCTTAGAGGATCCCATACACTTGATGTTGATGCGATGCGGAAAGCAGCATCTCTGTCAATAGGAGAGAACGACTGGAAAGCCATGGCAAAGGAAGGCAGCTCTAATTCGAACTGGATTGTGAAAGTAATCGACGCGCAGGTCATGGAGGATCAGTCAGGGTGGACTTTTCTTATTAAAGCCAACAGGTTTCTGAGAGGACTGGTCAGAATCTGGGCTGGAACTCTTATGCGAATTGGTTCCGGTTCAGACTCTCCGGAGCTTATTGCTGAACTTCTTGAATGCGGAGACCGAAACAGAGCCGGAGAGTCTCTCCCTGCAAAGGGACTTACACTGCTGGAGGTGAGGTACAGTTGAGCGCTGAATTTAACAGAAAAAAACTCAGGATGAAATCCCTGAAGGAAAGAACAAGTAAAGTGAATGCGGAACTCCTTATCGGCAGATTGACCGGTCATCAGATGCGGGTGGGAGATTTTGTAGAAGCACTGCCCGACATTCTGGCTGTACGAGGAATGAAGACACTTGCTTCCTCAATACTGAAGGCAAGAGAACTCGGGGCCGCGAGAATATTCATGTACGGCGGGCATGTGATTAAATGCGGTCTGGCTCCACTGCTGGTGAAATGGCTGCAAGAGAAAAAAATCAATTATCTGGCTACAAACGGAGCGGGTACCATTCATGATATCGAGATGGCTCTCTTCGGAGAGACTTCTGAAGACGTTGAAGCGGGGATATCCGACGGCAGCTTCGGCATGTGGAAGGAAACCGGAGAGATATATGCGTCCGCTCTTGAACTTGCGGATAAACAATCAATCGGGCTGGGAGAAGCTCTTGGAAGAGAGATACTCAGACTTGGCGGTAATGTTGCAGTGAGCCCTCTGGCTGCTGCATGCAGAGCCGGAATTCCGGTTACGGTACATCCTGCTCTTGGAGGAGACATAGTACATCCTCATCCATTGCTCAGCTGGGAGAAACTCGGCGCTGCGGCAGAAAGAGATTTTGACCTTCTGGGGGAGAGAATCATATCTCTTTCAAATGGTGTGGTCATCAACGCGGGTTCCGCAGTGGTGATGCCTGAAGTATTTCTGAAGCTTCTTACATCAGCGATCAATCTGGGGTACAGCATCAGTAATTTCACAGCGGCCAGCTTTGATATGATCAGCCAGTACAGACCGATAAACAATGTTGTATTCAGGCCGGTCAAGGCTCTGGGAGGAACGCCGATAATACTGATCGGACATCATGAACTGATGCTTCCGATGCTGGATATCTTCATTGATACAGAGGAGGCTGCAGATGATAAGAACAGCTGAGGTATTCATTTTCCTGATACTGCTGGCCATGCTGGGTTGCGGCAAAACAACGATTTCCACTGAAACAGATCAGGCTGAAATCACTGAGGATATTAATCCATACGCTGATCCTTCAGGATATACGGGAGATCCTTTCGAGGATTTTCCCGGTGTCATAGGTATGTCTATTCCCGAAGAAACATATGAAGAGCAAAACTTTGAAATTCTTTCCGGTACACATTTTACCGTTCAGATAGCTGCTGCTGCATCTCAGGATACTGCTGAGCGTCTCGCTGAATCGGTTTCTGCGAATATTACGCTTCCTGTATTCATTGATCATATCGGCATGTACTGGAAAGTCAGAGTTGGAGCCTTCCCTGCGCAAGCGGATGCTGTTGATTATTCGCGTGTTCTGGTTGATCTGGGTTTCACGGATGCCTGGGTAACGACAAGAGAGCCCTGACCTTGACAAAAAGCGGAATCAAGGTGATATATCCATCCGTTCTGTGAACGGAAAAACAGAGTTTTTCGGTGTGTTAGCAATAAATACTGGGCGGGTTATCGACTGGTTTGATCCCCGCTCGAACTGGAACTTAAAAACTTGGGCGGGAAACCGAACATCTGTGAGGTCCCCGCTCGAGCATGAACTAAACATAACCGAGCGGGAATAGCTCAGTTGGTAGAGCCCTACCTTGCCAAGGTAGCTGTCGCGGGTTCAAGTCCCGTTTCCCGCTCCATGTTTCAAAAAGAGCAGCTGGAATAATATCTGGTTGCTCTTTTTGGTTAACCTTACGCGGGGACTTCGACATGCTCATTCACACGCATCTCGTAACCCGCTCCGCAATCCTTTATATATATGTGAACATTTCGTTCGCCTTTTTTATTTGGAGCAGGGACTTCGGCTTGCGTATTCACATGTTTCTCGTAACCCGCTCCGCTCGATTCTTTTAAATAGTGACAGAAACTATTTATATTACCAAATCCACACATGGACTTTGGCGTCGTCTTATATTGCTGATACTGACATTAGATATTTATTAAAGATTTGAGGTTATTCCATGCATGAAAAAGAAATTCTATTTCATACGATAGGTGTTATTCATTCTCCCCATAAAGTATTGTCCAAGACGCCAA
>JAUXIK010000062.1 GCA_030620995.1 Candidatus Aegiribacteria sp. | reverse complement strand
ATCCTTGCTGCTGAATACATGAAGCGACACAGGCTCTCTGCAGGCGGAATTCAATACGCCCGCAACAAACTGGAAAAACTGGATTTAATAGAAAAACATAACAATATCTGGAAAATAGTCGATCTGGTCTTCGGCTGCTGGCTGGCCAAGTATTAAAAGCCGCCGAAGAAAGACCTGAAACATTTTCCAACATAAGGAAACTGGATTTATCGATATCAGAATCAGCTCCCGATAAGGATACGATATATCATAGGTTTTCTGGAGTATACTCCATTATTGCCATCTTACAATATTAGTCATTTCTTCATCGTTGCGGTCCAGACGGAGTATACGACAGCGCTTCCGCCGAAAACACCTGCCCCTATCCATGGCCATGCGGCGCCGTCAGATGCTCCGCCTATGGCCGCGAAAATAGCTGCTATCAACAGGAAGATGATATCGAATATGGTTGCCTTTGCCCATTTACTGACAGGTACCTCTCCCGAAAGAATTTCCTGGCGGCTGGCATCGACAAGTATGTGATAAATTTTGTTCTTATATCCGTATTCAAGCTCCCATACCGGAACGTAGACAAGATCAACTCCCTGAACATCGATGGTTGTGTCGCAGTCGGTGATTCTTGTCGCTTTGCTTTCAGCTTTATCGTGATGGAGTTCGATTATCCGGTCTCTTGCGGATCTCTCAGCTCTTTCCTGAACTATCTGGCCATTGATGATATGCTCCTGCATGTTGAGTTTTTTGAGATCATCAATTGAGAAATCCTTCTTGTCTTTAAGAAGGTTGATGTTACGTGCCTTTTTCGAGCCTCCGAATCTGAGAATGAATTTGCCCCAGTCGGGAAATACACATTGCTTTCCGGGCTCAAGATTCCGGATACCCCAGAATTCGGAATCATCCTCCCGTGCGTACACGGGCCATGTATAATCTTCCTTGATACGCCCCTGTACAGGTTCCCAGTATGTCTCAGACTTCTTGTTCTTTCCTTCGCCGATCGTTCTCGTTCGTTTCTGCATTCCGCTCCAGCGAGTGCTTCCGGTACAGCGGACTATCCAGTAGGGCAGAACCCTGGCTTCTGTTTTTTTCCAGCTGACCCTCTTCGGCAGATTCTTTGATCTGTAAAAGCCTTTTTCCAGCCAGGAGGACGCTATCCCGATAGCTTCATCCCGGCCGACTTTTGGAGGAAGAAGATAATGAGATTTAACAGTCACTATATTGTCGAAACCGGCAAGCATGGTTGTAGTTCCACAGTATTCACAGGTGATAACCGCTTCACCTTCCATGTAAGAAAGCGGAGCGCCGCAGTTGCTGCAGCTTATTTCATGAATACTGACTTTTTTATCCGCTCCTGCTGAATCGTTTTCCTCAACTGGCTCTTCATTGCGCTGTTCGACAGATTTGTTTTCGTTTTTCATCTCTTCAGGCATTATCCTCTCCTCCCAAACACACTAACAGTATTCTTTACAACAGTTATATTTACTTGTTTCTGTACTCTTAAAAATCAATGAAAGAAGATAATGCAAATTATTCTTGGAGCCATACTGATTCTGAGCGCTCAGGGCTCCCTTGATTCATATCATCTGCAAATTGATCCGCTGCTCCTTGACAGCCTTTATTCCGATCCGTTTGCGGATTACCAGCTTCCCGCGTATGTCGAAATGGAGGCAGGAGCATGCAGCTGCCTTGCGGGATTCAGAGGAGGATCTTCTCTATGGTCGCCAAAGCTCAGCTGGAAAATCGAGCTGTTCGATACATCAATTGAAAACGCTTCTCATATCCTTCTTGACGCTCATTACAGAGATCTTTCGCTTATGCGAAACGCTCTCGGACTCCTGCTGTCCAGAAAACTTGGGCGTCCCACTCCTTTAACAGAACATGTAGAATTTTATGTAAACGGCGAATACTACGGTGTGTATGTACAGGTGGAAAGAATCGACGAGTATTTCTTCAATAGGACAGGTATCGGCAATGGACCTGTCTTCAAATCCACAGATCATCTTGGCAGATTCGCCTGGCAGCCGTGTGATACCCTGGGAACCACCGGATTCGAAGCTAAAAGGGGCAATGAAAAATACCTGTATCTGGTCCGCCGGCTTATTGACGCCGTTAATCTCTTCTCCCCGCTTTCATTCAGCTTCGAGGATTTCATTGCTAACGCCGTAGTCAGTCTGGCCATTAATGACACTGATGCCATCAGCAAGAACTACTACCTTCATTACACTCCGGGAAGTGAATGGCGATACTATCCATGGGACAGGGACGCAACCTTCGGAAATTCATGGAACGGTATATACGATCCGAACTGGACTGAATTCACTTCAATGTACTGTTTCCGTATTTCACCCCTGGTTGCCCGTCTGTTTCTGCAGAATGAGTACAGAGACATGTTTGAGGAATATATCCTTCAGACAGGTGAAATCATGCGGTATGAATTACCTGGCATCATCGACTCGATCTACGCTGAAATAAGGGAAAGCGTATACGCTGATCCGCTCAAGCAGGGTTCAAACGAAGATTTCGACGAGGCAGTCGCGATCTTAAGAGAAGCTGTATCCGAACGCGGAGCGTTTCTCCCTGAAATAGCCAGAGGGCATTTGCCGCTTGAAGTAGTATCCATGACCCTTTCAGAATGGGAATTCGAACCGGGAGGATACTCGGATTCAGTTAAAGTCAGTATTGAGTATGCACAGCCGGTCGACAACATAACTCTTATCTGGTGGAGCGATGGTGAGGAAAAGCATTTCACAACAATGTATCCGGATGATCCATCCATGTGCAGATGGAGCCGGACGATCAGCTTCCCTGCGGAATACGGGCACATTAAGTTTTCAGTAAAAGCGGGATCTACAGCTGAAGGCGGAGTATGCTATACTGCTTTCTATTATCCTTTATACGCACCTCCCACCGCGATCTCCCGTCGAGTATGCGCTCCTGCTGCAAGGCGGAGCATCCATTCGTTTGATCCAGGAGGATTCGAAGTGCTTGCCCCTGTGCGATACACCGTTTTCCTGTGGAGTCTTCCTGTTGTTAATACTTCAAATTCTCCTCAGGATGTTTCCTTCTGCGGTTTCCAGGCGGGAGATCCGCCCGCCAGACTGTTCGCGTCGGAACAGACAGTCATTGAACCCGGTGATACGTTGTACCTCACAAACAATTCGGAAATTCTGAGTGATCTGATGCCTCAAAATACTGTTTTAGGTAATCTTGCGCTGACCTCGCCCTCGAATACGGAGTTTCACCTGATGGATCCCTCATGGCAGACTGCTCTGACTGTAACGGTTAAAGAGGAAGTGAATTGTAATGAATCAAGCTCTTCGGTCATACTGTCCGAAATCTGTTTCGACGGTGATTCCGGAGACTGGATAGAACTGTTCAACACAGGTCTGTTCAGAGCGAACATTTCCGGATACATACTTATCGATGGACATAATAACGAAATCAGCCTTCCGGCAAACACTATGATCAATCCGGGAAGTTTCCTTGTAATATGTGAGAATGAGCAATCCTTCCGTTCGGTGAATGGATATGACATCGATGTGATCGAGGGAATGAACTTCGGACTCAATAATGAAAAAGATGGAGTCACCCTGCTTGAAGACGACAAACTGATCTTTTCAGTGATGTATGATGCCGGGTCCTGGCCAGTTGAAGATAACCATGTGCTTTCGCTGCATTCACCTGAGCTTCCGCTGGAGAACTCCATTAGCTGGCAGGCGATCGAACTGCCCGGAACACCAGGCAGACCAAATCCGGGATGGCCTGCCATTATCCTTAAACCGGTAATTGAAACCCTGTGGCCTAATCCGGCATCAACATCATTCAACCTGGATTACATAATTCCGAGCATTCCAGCTGAACTGCTTCTATATGACATTTCAGGCAGACTCGTCCTGCAACCTCAGCCACTTACTGATCTGGAAGGAAGTCTGTCATGCAGTTTTCCCCTCTCTCTTACTCCAGGGGTTTACTTCGCGGTTATACGATCATGTGGGACATCAGCTTCACGCAAGTTTGTCCTTCTGCCATAGATGTGAACAGACAATTGGTTTTCGAAGCTTTATTCTGAAGGCTCAGACAGTTATACTATATGTTCTAACGCAAAAACAACAGAACAGGAAAAAATAATGAAATACTCCACTGCGCTTACACTGGTTTTAACAATACTCATGGCGGCAACTGTCTCAGCGGACGTGGACGTGGAAAACGCCAATGCGGACAGCTTCATACTTTCAGCCTACGCAAGAGTAAGGTACAGCGAATTCGGAGGAGCTCTGACCATACCGGACAGATCATTCAGCATTGAATCAGCGGGGCTGACAGCGGATTTTGATATTGATGATAACCTTTCCGGACAGCTTCAGCTGGAGATAAAACCTGATGATATCTTCCTGAAGGACTGCTACATCCTCTGGGAACCGTTCAACGTGATCGGGTTGCAGGCTGGACAATTCAAAAAGCCATTCTGCCTGAATACGATAACAAGCACATGGAGCCTTCAGGCGATAGATCACTCAATAACCCACAGAGAACTGAGTGATCTGCTGTACTCGGGAAGAGATATCGGAGTAACCGGAATACTGAATCCAGATCCTGTCTGGCTCCCCAGGCTTTCATTGGGAGTCTTCAACGGTTCTCCGGACGCAATAAACCAGGACAACGAGATCCAGTACGTGGGAAGAGCTGAATTTGACCTGCCTCTGGGTGTCATTGTCGGAACTGATCTGTCAGCTCTACGGTTCGGCGAAGAGGACATTGAATCCGTTGAAGGCTATACATGTTCTGCGAGACAGAAAGCAATGGGAACAGATCTTCAGCTGAGCATTGAAATCAACAAAGACTTCTCATTCCTTCTCCGAAGTGAGTATCTCAGGGGTGATAACTGGCAATTGGTGAATGTAATACAGGGTGTAGATCCACCGGAATTCCAGACATGGTGGGCAACCGGAGGCATTACATGGGAAACGGGTAAACCCGCTCTCGAGAGTATAAGCACATCTGTAAGCATGGCTTCATGGCAGCCCGACAGATCAACTGACTCCAGGGAAGACGAACTGACCATTACAGTAAACATTGATACGGGAACTCCGGTTTGTGTCAGAGCTGCTTTCGTTAATCATCGACCGCATAATATTCTCTTCGAGGAAGAACACTCGGATTACATTCTCGAAGTGACCCTCGATATCTGATGACATCTCCTGAAGCTCTCCGCCTGCATTTTCACAGGTACGAATTTAAATACCTGATATCCGGAAGTGTGCTTGATGGTATACTGCGGGAACTGGAAATCAGACTTGAACGTGATATCCATTCCGATAAAAATGGAAGCTACTTCATCAGAAGTCATTACTTCGACACTGACAGGTTCGACCTGTTCTATGAGAAACTCGCAGGACTGAGGAAACGGTACAAATTCCGTTTCAGAAGTTACTCCTCTACTCCTGCTTATGCCAACCCGCTCTTCCTGGAACTGAAGGGCAGAGACGACAGCCTTGTTTTCAAACACAGGCTCCTGCTTGATCCGGAGGGCACTGAATACTCGATGAGCAAGGGCACGAATTCGTTTTCAGGATTCCTGCTGGATTCCGGAAACATAAACGGCACGGGGAAAAGATTTGTGTTCGACACTTTCAAGAAAAAGCTTTCGCCAAGTGTTGTGGTGGACTACAGAAGAACCGCGTTCGAGAACAGAGCCAATCCTGATTTCAGAGTAACGCTTGACAGTCAGGTCCTTGCTTACAGAGCTGGTTCCGACGGGCATCCTGTCGGCAGATTCCATAACATTGCAAATGGATTTCAGGTACTTGAAATAAAGTTCCGTTATCATCTTCCAAGCTGGTTTCACAGACTGATCCAGGAATTCGAGCTTAAGCGTGTTTCTTTTTCCAAGTTTGCACATGCTACTGACGTTATCTATATGAATTCGTATGCTTCATACCTTGATAAAGTTTTAGAGAGGAGACCGGCTTGTCTGAGTTGAACCAGTGGTTCACAGCAACCTCCGAGCAGGTTGGGTACAGCCCGCAGTCCATTATCATCAATCTTCTTATTGCGCTGGCTGCCGGACTGATCATCGGGTTTATCTACAAGAAAACGCATAAGGGGCTTTCCTACTCTCAATCATTCGTTGTAACCCTTGTCCTGATGTGTATTACGGTAAGCGCTGTTATGATGGTTATCGGCAGCAATCTCGCCAGGGCTTTCGCGCTTGTCGGAGCTCTGACAATCGTCCGGTTCAGAACTGTAGTAAAGGACACAAAGGATACGGCTTTTATCTTCTTCGCTCTTACCGAAGGTATAGCATCCGGAACGGGAAATTACATTCTGACAGTTTATTCAACGTTTTTTATAGGCGCGGTAGCAATGATACTCGCAAAAACCAATTACGGTTCAATGCACAGAAGCGAATTCATACTGAGATTCCGCTTCAACAGAGGATCAGGTGATGAAGAAGGATATGTGAATTTCATTGCTGATCGTGTAAAGAAAAGCACCATAATACACATCGAACCATCGGAAGACGGTATGCATCTTACCCTGACGTATGATCTTATATTGAAAACCGGCCTGACATCACAGGAAATCGTAACAGGTTTGAACAGCATCCCTGGAATCGACAACATCAACCTGATAACAGCAAGCAACGATATAGACTATTGAGGGACATGCAACTCTATGCGTGTCCCGGATGATTACATGCAACTCTATGTGTGTCCCGGATAATTATTCTACGCTGTTAACCTCTCCGGGAGTTCCCCAGCAGACGGGATCACCGGTATCCGGATCCACATTCGGGCTGGCGTAATCGATGGAAGGTGCCCAGTTGGTCTCGGTGTTTTCTTCTCCGATACTGATCTTCTCAAGGGATGACCCGATGCCGTCAGCCGCGCTTCGCGAAGAGATCTCCTCATCGACTCCCCAGGTGTCGAAGTATGCAATTTCATCAAGGACCCCACCTGAAGCGGAGTAAAGCAGAAGCATATCAGCAGAATTAGAGAGCTTCGTCCAGATTCCACTCCATGGAATAATGAGTATATCGCTGCCATAAGCAGAAATGAATGACGACTCGTTTGCAGGTACCACCGCTCGAGCCATGGGCTCAAGGATGAAATTCCCCAGGAACAGCTGATTGCTGCCATCATTCAACATCATGCCTTCAAGCTGTATAGGCTCAGTACTACGATTGCACAGCTCCACCCATTCGAACAGGTCATCTTCACCCAGCGTGGGGCCATCCGGGTTATACATTATCTCGGTTATCACGATTTCACCCGGTGCAACCATGACAATCGACAGCACCATTGTAATAAGCAGCACGTTAACCTCCTGTATTCACATATACATTCAAGAATCACAATTCCTCAAGGACAGTCTGTCACTCCGCTACCGTAACCTTAATCATGACATCACCCTGTCTTATCGCATCCACAACATCCTGTCCCTTCACAACCTTTCCGAAAACAGTGTGCCTTCCATCAAGATGCGCCTGGGGACAATGTGTTATGAAGAACTGGCTCCCGTTTGTATCAGGTCCTGCATTGGCCATTGAGAGAGCTCCCGTTTCATGGCTCAATATGTCCCCGGTCAGCTCATCTTCAAACTTATACCCGGGACCACCCCTGCCGGTTCCAGTTGGGTCTCCTCCCTGAATCATAAAATTCGGGATAACCCTGTGGAATGTAATTCCATCGTAAAATCCGTCTCTGGCGAGACATACGAAGTTGTTCACGGTTTTAGGGGCGTACTCCGGAAACAGGTCAAGTTCTATGGTACCGCGGTCTGTTTCGATCTTTACAGCATAAGTTCTGTCGGTTTCTATCATCATCTTCGGTGGTGTGCTGTACTTCTCACTCATTGAAGTCCTTTCTTCTAGCAGGTATTCATAAACGAACATTAAATATACTGAGGATATGCAGTTTACAACACACCGGAAATACCACAGTGCATTTCCGTTTATACCGAGCCAATTGGATTCTCTATTCTGATCGAATATTTGCTTTAATTGAGTATGGAGCAGTACTTATAATAGTACACAGTGATTCAGCGGATATTATCAAAGAGCTGACCTTCATGCATCAGTACAATTCTTATAGTATCGTCCAGGATCCAGCCGTCCAGATATTCACCTCCAATGTTATATCTGTTGATAAAGGATTACACACGTTCTGAAAGAGGATAAGATACGGTCTGCA
Source organism: Candidatus Aegiribacteria sp. (assembly GCA_030620995.1). Taxonomy (GTDB): domain Bacteria; phylum Fermentibacterota; class Fermentibacteria; order Fermentibacterales; family JCC-6; genus Aegiribacteria. The sequence continues at coordinate 6,460 of JAUXIK010000062.1, read as the reverse complement.
CTTGAAATCCTTAAGGCAGAACTGCGGGAAGCTAAAATCGAAAAGATAGATCAACAGAATACTTCAAAGATCAATTGACAGGAATTATCTACGAAGAACCTTTTAAATTCCTGGCATCGATCTCATCTTTTTCACGTCCTGTTGACATTTTGTTAATAATAAGATTTTCCCTGGATATTATAGGTATTAATAGATTTTCAATTTCAATGATTTCTTTACCTTCAGATGCTTCATTGTATGTTATTCCATCAATCGTAGTTATTATGTCAATGCGTCGTGGAGCAACTCCAATCTGAAGAATAATCCCGGGTTTAGCAAAATCATCCTGTGAAACGTTTTCAAGAGGAGTTCCGAATTCCACAAGTGTCTTATACAACTTCGAAGCATTTTCAGAATCCGGTTTTACATAAATATCTATGTCAGCAGTTGCTCTTGGAAATCCATGAGCAGCCATGGCATAGGCGCCTATCAATAAAAATTCAACTTTGTTGTCGAGTAATAGAGATAACATTTCTTTGTAATCTTGATTCAGCATCATATCCCCCTGAGATTGAATAAATCTCTTCCGTAAGTTCCCAGACAAATGAAAGCGCTTCTGATTTCGTCATTATAGCTGCTTTCTCTGTATCATTATTAATAAATTTAGAAATTGTTACTTTCTTCCGATTCAGTTTCATGTTCTTTCTTCCAGCTTATTGATAAAATTCTACGGTAAACGGGTATGCTACTGGATTTACCAGTATTCCATACTTCAGTTCAGCACCAGATTCCAGGTATCATTTCGAATGAAATTCTTCTGTATTCGAGAAGCTTCAAAAAGCATATACGAAACCTTCCAGGTACAAGCAGGATTCACCCAAGTTTTATGTATGCTATCAATTAGCCGGATTGTCAAGCTTAATGTAGCTATAGCTGTCAGAAACAAATACCTGTACAGAAGGCCTGCGCAAAGATCGCATTTACCGGAACTGCAATTTTCTGCTGCAAATTCAGGAAAGCGAGTTTTTAATTTTGTAAGTGCCGCAAATGAAGTCCGACCCTATTCTATATTTCCAAGTAATGCAATTATCATTCAGTGACTGTCACTTATTGATAACAAGAGATTTGAATAGTGCCTGTCACTATTTGTTTTGCGGGAGCTACTACCACCACCAGAAATATTTTGTCAGATATCGGCTTACCAGAAGCAGTGAGAATACAAGCATCGGTAACAATGCTCTCTTCTGAAACCAGACCTCTCTGACTCTGATGGGTTTCAGATCCAGTATTCCCAGTAGTGGAACAAGGATATACGCAAGCAGAGCAAAATAAACTGAATAATTAATCAATACGAACCCGTAGTTGTGAATAGCAAACTGGAATCGAATTGCTGTACGCCATGAACCGAAAACATTTCCGATAATGCTTTGAATAACACCCGTGGTAGTCGCACCCTGCCAGATACAAAGTGCCATTACCAGAAGCATAAGACTCGTTATCCAACTTGTGCGGCCGACCAGCCCAATCATGAATCCGCATATTTGCAGGAAAATCACGAATCCAAGCACGTAGAAATATCCCGGATACCAGTTCATGAAAATGCAACCCAGGGCAGAACCATTTGATAAGCGAAGATCGTTTACAATAAATCCGATAAGGAGTAAGACAGAAAGTACGGCAATGCGGGGAAGAACTTTATTTACCAGCAGGTTTAACCGGCTTATTGGAAGTGAAAGAATATACTCGGTTGCCCCATCCTGTTCTTCAGCCTTGAACATATTGTAAGCCAGGTAGACAGCCGTTATCAGGATAAACAGATCCAGCCCGTTGGAGATGTACTCAATGAAAGTTAGACCGGTTTCGTAGATTGCCTGGTCTGTCAGATACAACAGCGGAACCAGAATGAAGAATGACATGATGAAACCGGTCTGCCTGAGAGTATCTTTCAGTTCTTTAAGAAACACTGTACTCACCCCCAGCATGTATATCCATCATGATGAAAACATCCAGACAACGGGAAACGCAAGGATAATCATCGGTATTATTGACCTCTTCGCAAATGACAGTTCCCGTGCGCGGGTGGGCTTAAGGTCCCAGGTTCTGTATAGCGGAATTAATATCAGCGCAAGGAACCCAAGCTCGACAAGAATGTACGGGAACTGAGAAAATCTTACCTGTTCCGTCCACATCACAAATGCTGAAGGGTGCGGTAGTATTGAGGAAAATTTGACAAATTCTTTCCATATAAACACAGGAGGCATGCTGTTTATGATGAAAGCACAGATCATCATTACAAACAGCATTAATCTTGTAATCCAGCTCTTCCTGCCGACTATTCCAAGCGCAAAACCACAGACCTGTGAGAAAACAATAAATGAAAGCAACCCGGTGAAGCTCCAGAACCAGGAGTAACCAACACCAAGACATTTCGCAATCACATTTGCGAGAAGCAGGACTACAATTCGTGGAACCGTCTTCCAGATCAGCAGTTTCCAGCGGGCAATAGGCAAGGACAGGATGTATTCAACCGCATTATCCTTCTCTTCCGGTCTGAACATATTGTAAGCCAGGTACCCAACCGCTATCATCCAGAGAAGCGCAAAGCCTCCTCCGATATACTCTGGAAAAGTAACACCTGTTTTGTATAAGGAGCTGTCCAGGAGATAGACCAGCGGCATTACCGCCAGAAAGGCCATGATGAAGCCTGCCTGTTTTAAGGTATCCTTAATTTCTTTAAGAAACACCGTACTCGCCTCCCATGAAGGCGGTCATTATTTCAGTGAGATCCATTTCTCTGATGTTACTATCGGCGATTTCACCGTATTTCTTTTCGAATGGATAGACTATATGATGTTTGCTGCCCATTACATTTTCGGAAAGCAGCACGGGATATTCTGGTGATATTTCTTCTCCGATTATCCTTCTTGTTTTTGCTTTCAGATCATCTACTGATTCATCCAGCCTGATTCCTGTGCGGCCAAGAAATATCACTCTGTCCGCAAGATGCTCTATCTCATGAAAATTCAGGTTTACCATCACAACTGTGGGATTCCTTTCCTCCATCACTGCGATCAGCTGGCGGAAAACAATATCACGGAGGTATGGATCGACTGAATGCAGAACCTCGTCAATCAGTATCAGTTCAGGATCGGTGGATAGTATCATAGAAAGATGTACAAGCACTCGCTGACCTATTGAAAGATCGGAGATCTTTGAATTGACATCAATTCCCGCTTTAAGCGCGAGTTCAAGATCGGATGGTTCCGTGTTGTAAAAACCGGCATGAAATTCCGCTGCCTGAGCAGGAGTCATACTTCTGTAGATACTGAGACTGTCCGGCAGGAAAGCCGTTTTCAGCCGGGGATCAGTTCCTTCCGGCAATCCGTGATCAATTTCACCTGACACTGGTATAAGCACTCCCGCGAGAAGCCTCAGTATTGTACTCTTGCCAACCCCGTTCGGTCCGGTGATCATTATGGTCTCTCCGGCTGAAAGCTCAAGACTGAAATCTTCAAGCACCTTCTTCGAGCCGTAGGCAAATGACAGATTACTTAATCTGATCATGTTCGATCTCTCCTCTCAACCTGTCAGAAAGACCTTTGACAATCTCCTCTGAAGCGAAACCAAGTTCTGTTAATCTGGAAATGAATTCATCGGTAAGATCATTGAAAATAATTTCCCGATCATCTTGAATATTCTTCCTGCCTGTAGTGACAAAAAACCCGAGACCTTTTCGTGAAGTTACGAATCCGTCCGTCTCCAGATGGTTGTAAGTTTTAGCAACTGTATTCGGGTTGATCCTGAGAGTTGAGGCAAGCTCCCGTATGGAAGGCAGTTTTTCGTCTTCAGCCAGCCTCCCTGATACAATGTGCAGCCTTATATGACGTTTCAGCTGCTCGTAAACAGGTATTGCCGACCTTGAATCGATACTGTACATTTGAACCTCTTTCCATCAACTGTATTACTATTATAGTACAGTGATACAGCGTGTCAAGGGGCGTATCTGTTCGTTCAGATAATTGCTCTCGGCGTGCCTGGTTCATTTCATTTATGACTGCATATCCGGATTCAAGGAACATCACTTTTGTAACTCCCGCGATTTATTGCATATTCGGTTTATTCTCTGGTATTGTACATTAAGTAGTTATTAATTAATATACCAACATTTACAATGTTGAATATATATCACTATCCAGCGTTGACAGTGTTGGTATTATACTGCATAGTTTGCTACGGGGGTGATGATATGGAAACACTATATCTTGAACGATTGATCAATGATCAGAGAAATGAACTACTCTCAAAGGATACTGGTACTCCCAGAGAAGTGTCCTGGCGGAATCAGCTGAACCTTGATCGGATAGTTGCCGTAACTGGTATCAGAAGATGCGGCAAATCAACTCTTCTGAGACAGATAGCTGAATATTTCGGGTCGGATTTCAATTACATTAATTTTGATGACTTGAGGCTTACGAGCTTTTCCGAATCTGACTACGATATTCTTCTGACAATTTTCAGTAAATCGAAAAAGTCATCAATCTTTCTTTTTGATGAAATTCAACTTGCTCCATCCTGGGAACGCTATCTAAGGAAACTTCATGATCTGGGATATAACATCGTTATAACAGGTTCCAACAGCTCGCTCCTCAGTAATGAGCTGGGAAGCCACCTTACAGGAAGATATATCCAGCAGGAACTGTTTCCGTTTTCGTTCAATGAGTTTCTTGATTTCAGAAGCTTCAAGCGGGTACATGAGTCAACTGATTCAGTATCCCGGCTTATGCAGCTGAGCAAGGAATACATATTCAACGGCGGGTTTCCAGAATTCCTTAAGCATAATAGAAGAGAACTTCTTGAGCAGACATATCGTGATATCATCTACAGGGATATCATAGCCAGATACGGTATTCAGGAGCGACAGGCTTTCCGCGAACTTGCTCAGTATCTGATGTCGAATCCAGGAATTAAAATAACTTATGGGAAATTAGCAAAACAGCTTGGTTTTCGAAGCTCCACTTCAGTGAAGGAATACATCTCTCATATGGAGGATGTATATCTTCTATTCCAGATACATAAATTTGACTGGTCTCTTAAGCGCAGCCTGCTTGCACCCCGCAAAGTATATCCTGTAGACAATGGTTTGAGTCATGCAGTTGCCTTCCGCCTGTCTCCCAATCGTGGGCATTTACTTGAAACTGCTGTTTTCAACCAGTTGAGACGGTTCGGATCACCATGGTATTATGCTGACAGAAAAGAATGCGATTTCGTCATTGAAAACAGGGATACGGGTTACCAGTGCATTCAGGTATGCTGGCATCTTGAAGGAGACAATCAGGATAGAGAACTGGGTGGACTTCAGGAAGCCATGAATTATTTTGACAGCGGATCGGGAACAATCGTAACCTACGATCAGGAAAGAACTGTCAAACTTCCTGAAGGTAGAACTGCCAGGCTGGTTCCATTCTGGCGATGGGCAAAGAGATTTGGGCATACATCTCATGAATAAAAGAGCCCGGCGTAAACCGGGCTCTTATTAAGTAACTTAACTGAAGTTCTTAGAAGTTCATTCTCCAGCCGAGATACATGTCGGTGTAACCGTCAACACCATCAGCTTCGAATGAGTAGTTCCGTCCACCTATCTGGATGGTATTCGCGGGTGTCAGATAGCAGTTGACACAGAAATCCATTACCGTGGTATTGTCCTTGGGCTCATCTTCACCGGTGACCAGGAAGTATGAGGGACTGAGGCTCTCGTAGCGCACGGCAGGCATAATGCTTGCAATGAAACTTTCCTCAAGGTCGAAGTTGACACCGAGCATGGCGTAGTAATCCATTCCGGCTTTTCCTTCGCCGCCGATAACTTCCGGTTCGATCCATCCGGCCTGAAGGAATTCACCCTCGAAGATAAGGTCCGCGGCATCGGAAATCGGGTAGTCCGCGAGTATGTATGCGTCGATTCCAGTGGCATTCCACTTTTCCTGTAAGATAACTCCAGCGGAATCAAGCTGAGCCTCACCTATCATCGTAACACCACCGGCTATGGTAAGCCAGTCTGTGGCATCAACGGTAAGCAGCGCAGCGATTTCCTTGACAACAACGGTATCCGCGTCGCTATAGGCCCCTGTGCCGTTGAAGTAAGCAACGTCGATACCGACCATGTCAAACTCACCGTGAAGCTTTATACCAACATCACGTCCACCGAAGTTGGTGAAATCTTCTGTGCCAGCAAGGGCAGCCCTGTCAAGGAAATACTGGCCGCCGCCTGAGCTGGTGAATGCCCAGCCGAAAGGAACCTTGAACTGACCGGCTCTTATGGAAAGCTCGGGGATAATGTTCATATTAAGGTAAGCGTCGCAGATCTGCAGTGAGGAATTTCCATCCCAGGTTTTGAACTGCGTTCCTACGAAACCGTAAACATTGTCATTGAGCCTGCCTGTGAAGCCAGTCCAGTTGTAAGCCCTGAAGCTGTTCGCCGGGTCAT
>JAUXIK010000190.1 GCA_030620995.1 Candidatus Aegiribacteria sp. | reverse complement strand
AGGCATCCTGGTTTTCAGTCTGCTTTCAGGCGGGATGTCCGATCTGAGAGAACCATGCCCGTCTCCGGACTGTGAAACCGTTGTTTTCTGTTTCAGAGGAGATATATGGGAAGCTCCGCTGACCGGAGGAACCATGAGATGCCTCGTGCCCGGTGAGAGTATTGAGACTTCTCCCAGCTATTCTCCTGACGGGAAAAGAATCGCATTTACCAGTGACAGAACCGGCGGGGGAGATGTATACGTAATGGACGCCGCCGGCTCCCAGTCAACCCGTTTGACCTTCCATGCCGGTGAGGATCGCGTTCTCTGCTGGAATTCATCAGCTGACAGTATCTACTTCCTCTCATCAAGAGAAGGCGGAGATAACTGGGTTTACTCGGTTTCCGTTTCAGGCGGTACTCCACGGCCGGTTGTCAGAGTTGAGACTCAAAATATCTGTGTGCTGCCGGAAGGTATAGCGATCGAAAGGGGATTTACCCCCTGGTGGCGGAAGCACTACAGCGGATCGGCCTCCAGAAATATCTGGATCGGCTCCGGAGAAACATGGGAGACCCTGATCGACTCTGAACTTGATGAAAAATGGCCCATGTACTCCGCTGTTACCAGTGAGATTCTCTTTGTTATGGAGGATTCATCAGGCCATAACGCTATCTGGAGCATACTGCCGGGAGAGGAACCCCTTCAAAGAACATTTTTCTCTGAAGGAGATATTACATATCCTGCTATAAGCTCAACCGGCGGAATAGTTGTTTTCGAATATGAAGGCAGACTGTTCTCGATGGATGTACCGGGATGGTCCGTATCTGAAGTCACTATCAGCTCAAATACCGATTACCCGTTTCCCCTGCAGTATGGAGAAACAGTCGGATACTCGACCGATTGTTTTGATGTTGACTCGTCCGGTATTCAGATGGCTGTGGTGGGAATGGGTGATCTGTTTGTCGGACGCATTTCCGATGAAAGCATTGAAGATGTGGTTGAAATTTATTCCGGTTCGTCCAGGGCCAGGAATCCTGCCTGGAGCCCCGACGGAAAGACTCTGGCCTTTACTCTCGAGCAAGAAGGCATAATTGAGCTGGCGCTCGCGAATGCTGAACTGCAGGATACTGTTCTGCTTGATTCAACATTTCCGGAAATCCATATCCTTTCGACTTCCTCGGATGTAGCCATCAGACCGGTCTGGTCACCCGATGGGATGTGGCTTGCTT
>JAUXIK010000180.1 GCA_030620995.1 Candidatus Aegiribacteria sp. | reverse complement strand
TTCTGCTGGTATATCTTGGGCTTGCGCTGCTGGCATCATGGCGTCTTGCTCTTTTTACTCTACTGGTATTTCCACCGGCGATGCTCTTTATTCTGATAATCAGTCGCAGGCTGAGGAGGAAAACTCATCTTGCCCAGGAAAGACTCGCGGATTTTTCAGCCATACTGCAGGAAACGATATTTGGAATAAGAGTGGTCAAGGCGTTCTGCATGGAGAAATTCGAAACATCCAAATTTGCCGGTATACTGGATATTCATCGCAGAACCGAGACTTCCCTTCAGCGAGAGAGAGCTCTTGCAAGCCCGGTCACGGAGATTATGGGCGCAATAGCAAGCGGATTCCTGATGTTCTATGGCGGAAGGGAAATCCTTGCGGGAGGATCTCTTACAACGGGGCGATTTCTTTTGTTTCTCGCAGCCGCTCTTTCAATGATGAAGCCGATTAAATCAATCAGCAGAGCTAACAGCCGTGTACAGTCAGGGCTTGCGTCAGCTGAGAGGGTGTTCAGCCTTCTTGACAGAACTCCATCGATAATTCAACCCGTGAATCCAGAACCTTTCACTTCATTTCAGCATTCAATTGAATTCAGAGATGTCTGTTTCAGTTATGAGCCTGGTATTCAGGTTCTTACTGATCTTTCCTTTACTGTCAGTAAGGGAGAAATCGTAGCTCTGGTCGGACCAAGCGGCGGAGGAAAGAGTACAATTGCAGACATGATTCCCAGATTCTATGATCCGGATTCAGGCAATATCCTGATTGACGGAATCGACCTGAGGAATATCAATACGGAAGCTCTCAGAAGCTGTCTGGGCGTAGTCACACAGGAAACCGTGCTGTTCAACGATTCTATTCGCAACAATATTGCTTATGGCGAGGTGACTATACCTCTTGAAAAGGTGAAAAAGGCCGCTTCCGTAGCGAATGCTCTGGATTTCATTGAGGAATTTCCAGAAGGATTTGACACGGTCATAGCTGAAAGAGGAACCAGACTGTCGGGTGGGCAGAAACAGAGGCTCGCTATTGCCCGCGCAGTGCTCAAAGACCCTGATGTTCTTATTTTTGATGAAGCCACATCAGCTCTTGATACCCATTCAGAAAGACTTGTGCAGAAAGCGATAGATGCCCTGATTAAAGGAAGAACCGCACTGGTTATCGCGCACAGACTAAGCACGATCCGGAAGGCATCCAGAGTACTTTATATAGAGGATGGAATGATTGCGGAGGAGGGAACACACAGCGAATTGTTTGAGAAGAACGGGAAATACAGAAGACTCTATGATATGCAGTTCTCCCATGAATGAAGCTGTGCTGATCCGACTTCATTCCCTTGGTGACGTTGTGCTTGCTCAACCGGTTGCGACGCATCTTTCAGAATCCGCTAAAGTGAATTTTGTAACATCGGAGAAATATTTGCCTGTTGTTGAAAGAATGCCGGGAGATATTGAAGCTTTTCCATACCCGCCGGATTCCGGACCATTTGAGCTGCGGAGAATTTTGCGGAATTTATCCCCCGGAATACTTATTGATCTCCAGTGCAATTTTACCACAAGGATGGCGACAAAGGG
>JAUXIK010000173.1 GCA_030620995.1 Candidatus Aegiribacteria sp. | reverse complement strand
GGGCCGGAGCTTCCGCTTACCGGCCGTACATATTTCTCCAGTACTCTGTTTCCATCCTTTACTGACAGGATTCCATCAAGGGATAATCCTGCGTACCCCGAATACTGCATGGCAACCGGGATAGATGTTGATGAAAGCGACCCTTTTGTTCTTCTTACTACAATAGGCAAGAGAGGACCTTCCTGTTTTGTTTTCGAAGCTGTTGTGGTTGATGACTTCGGGTCTGAGGACGCGGCTGATTTCAGGCATGGTCTTGATCTTTCGCTCAGGGAATTCGGACTCCTTTTTGACTTCTCACCCTATACCATACAGAAGATAGAGGCGGGTAAAGAGAGTGGAAGGGATGTTCTCAAGAGAATGGAGATCTACGCCAGATTCCCGAAAGTGGCATGGTTTGAGATGAAACGTAATAGCGCTAGAATGCATACTGATGTCTGGAGAAGGCTGAAAAAGCTGTACGCGGAGCAAACTGAATTGTAATGATGCTTATTGAGAGTTGCCGGAGAACAAAGGCGGGCCGTATCCAAGGCTCAGGAAACTTGACTGCACTTCGATCACTAGAAGATCTGATTACAAGGAACAACTGTTAACACCATTCAGGCGAGAATGCTCAAAGACGAGAATGGCCTTGAGACCTGCCTGCTTTACGATCCGGCATCCGGAGGAAGCGGATTTCTGAAACTTATCATGGAGTAACGGGAAGATATCATCGACAGTTTCATCGGAGGTACTTAAGTACCCCGTGCAGTTCGGTGCTTCTCATAAAGCGGTATTGCTGTAACTCCTATTCGAGAAGCTCGAACAGTTCATTCCCGGATGCCCTCTTATCGAATGTAAGGATGACATCACAGCCGCTGAACCTGGCGGAATGGACGATGAGAAGGTCTGACAGATCGGTCGAGGTCTTTTGTGCCGAAATCACCATTCCCTGAACTGTTGACAGAGCTTCAAACTCAAAAATTGGCATCTGCATCAGGTCGCTGAGCGAATCGACGATTTCTTCTCTCTTTGTTTCATATGCTGATTCGAGAACCCAGATAGTCTCCAGTACCACAAGCAGAGGAATGAACAGAACTTCACGAGCAGCTTCCGCAGCCCTGAAACGTTCATACACAAGCTTCGCCTGGTGCTCATCATCTCTGACAAGAAATCTTATCAGCACATTGGTATCGACAGCTTTCATACGGTACTTTTCCTGATTCTGTCCCTCACCAAGGTGTCCATCTGTTCGATCGAGATTGGTTTTCTGCCGGATTTATGCAGCCGCCCGAAGACATCGTCTACCTGTTTTGTTACCGGTTTTAAAAGTACCTCACCGTTACCCGTAACGAGAAAATCAACTTTGTCGCCTGCATGCAGGTGCAGAGAATCCCTGACAACCTTGGGGATCGTCACCTGTCCTTTGCTTGTCAGCGTAGCTAAAGCCATTGAATTTACCTCCTTACTTCTGATATTGTTCTTACTTGAATGTAAGGAAATATCTGGTAACTGTCAAGTCTGTCCTGTAAACGAAGTTATCCAGCCTGGTTGGTTGTACCCACCTTGAATACAACCGGCAGGTGTAATACCACGACAGCCGGTTGTTGAGTTTTAAACGTAATCCTCTTTAACGGTCACTGGATTCTTCTGTTTCATCTGCTACAGAGCTGTTAATTTCTTCAGGATAAACAGTGGAGAATTTGTTATGAACGGTGGAATACCTGCAGTTATCGTTTAATTCTCATCTTATCTTTCCGGGCAGGAGAGCGATGCGGCTTGTCCGCGTCCGCTGGAGCGACATGACTTCTACTTCGTGTATGCCGGTTTGAGGCCTTTCAACATAGGGTAGTGCCTTGTGTTGAGTGTCTTCAGCTCCGTATTCTCGGCTTCAGCGGTGGCAGCCAGTATGGC
>JAUXIK010000082.1 GCA_030620995.1 Candidatus Aegiribacteria sp. | reverse complement strand
AGGAAAAGGGGTCAAATCTTTACTCTTGACATTAATGGCACATCTGATGTCTTACATTTGGTATCAGGATAATGTCAAGAGTAAAGATTTGACCCCTTTCACCCTTTTCGTCAGAAAAGAGCTTTTATCGCTCCCCAGGAAAGACTTTCCTTAATACCTGACTGATCGTACCACTGCCAGATGTACCATTCGCCGGTGGAATCAGGACTGCAGATGAAAAGAGCGCCGCCTGAAGCTATGAAACCATAGAAGAGGTCAACATAGATCTTCAGATCGAAAATTCTGACCAGCGCGAGGGACTGACCGGTTGAATCGCCAGACCAGGAATACTCGGTATCACCCCAGAACTGCAACTCGATGACTTCCACATAGTCGAACATATTCTGATGAAACTGCTCCTCTATATCATATCCCCAGCAACTGTCCTGTTGTACGGGTAGCGGCCAGAACTCAAAATCATCCCTGAAGCAGCTCATATAAAGCTCAAGATCCATGGTTATGTAAGCGTATCTGAGATTCTCGATTACTTTCCATGCGCTGTCGGTGGCTGCCCATGGCGGACCACCCTGTGGTTCGACCTCAGGACCGGTGGGGTCGGTGCTGGTGCAGGCTACAACAATCAGTATCGATGATACTATTGCAGAAGCCAGGCCAAAGGTCTTTATTCTTTTAGTTCTCATGAGCTTAATCATTACCATTCCCCCTGATCGTACCAGTGCTGTATGTACCAGTCCTCCTCTGAGTCGGGCCTGCATACGAACATGACCTGTTCAGACTCCAGCAGGGCGTCAGTCGGCCATCTCATTATGTCAACCTTCCTTTCAATGAGTGCGGATTTCAGCAGTTCCCTTCATAAAAGACCGGAAGCCGGTTCCGCACACTTGTGTAATGCACATTTGAAAGGACATAGGACTCAGAGAAGACCTCCTTTTGCTGGTATGGAAGTAATGACTAAAATGCAATCTAATCTTATTCATGATACATAAAGGGGTTTCCGTCAAGTAATCACTGAGCATTGAATGATACCTGTTTCGATCTCATCATAGAGGAATTGTAATTTAATAATAGAACAACGAATTCTCATGGAACTATCGACAAAATATCAAAAGAATGATATTATCGCTTGTTGAAAAAGCGACACCGAATTTAGTTTAAATAATTGGAGGAATATTAATGAAGACAGTTTCTTTCTGTATTGTATCTCTGCTCATGGTATCTATTGTGTCAGGGGAGGCATGCATACGCTATGATCACAGCAGTACATGCACATCCTACCCAATAACCGATTTCTATTTTGGTCTGCCGGTCAGTCAGTCCGATAGTATTATCACGCGCGAAGGGGACATGACAACCAGTCTTGGCTGGATGTTCGTTCTGAATGAGAGTTATGATCTGGGACCATCACTCTTCTACAGTGCCTACAGGAGCAGCGACGGCTGGCACAGCCAGCTGGGGGTCAGGGCAAATCTCAGATACCACCTTGATGACGATTTCCATCTTGATCTTTCTCCAGGACTGATCCTGACTGATAGTCCATTTCCCGATGGATTTGCCGGCTACTCTGTGGAATTTTCCGTTGGATGGAAAGACTGGGTTGGCCTTGCGACAAGGCTGGATTTTGTAGATACCTTCGAGTCAGGCCACGATCAGGTGATGCAGATATCTTTGCGTTTCGGCTCGTATGCGGGGATGGGCCTGACATCTGTGGGGATCATAAGTGGAGGAATAGCTTATATGGCGAGCAAGACATATTAACGGTGACGTCCCCGGATTATTCAACTCCCAGAATAATGATTTCATCGTTGTCCGGTTTCTTCTCCTCGCTTTCGATAACATCAGAAGATAGTTGCAGTGTCAAAACCGCATCCTTCAGTTCCTGAAGAAGCTGCCGATTGATCTTGCTCTTTCTGAAGAAACCGCCTTCAACGTTAGAAAGCAGCTTCTCAAGAACAGCCTGTTCCTTGTTTCCGCCATATCTTTTCAATATTCGGAAAGCTCCTGAAGCGAGGATTGAGTCTTCAAACAGCTGGCCGGACTCCCCTTCATTTATGCATTTCATAAGGAAATCTCTGACCTGGTCGTGAACACCAAGAATACTGAAAGATTCCATGATCTCCGGTCTGATCTGTTTATTCTTGCGAAAGGCGTAAGTTATCTTTGGAATGTAGGCAGGATTGAAAGCAGCCTGCTTTGTGAGGATATTCAGAGCGATTATTGAAACATCACTTGATTCATCCGAAATAAGATGAAGCGCAAGGCTTTCAGCGGTAGTGTTTGAACTTTTTATCAGAGCCAGAAGACATTCCCGTCTTATTCTTTGATCCGGGATTCTGCATAGATCCGCAAGGACAGTTTCACTTGACGGCGACCCGATATCTCGAAGAACCTGTATCATGTTTCGGGCTGTGTACCAGTCAGAGTCAGGGAGATTGAAAGATGCTTTGTCTACCTGGGAATTGAAAGCGGTAACAATGTCCTTGAGTTTGTTGTGAATAGGAGAAAGGCCTCTTTTACCCATGCCGAGAAGAATTTTGAATGCTTTTGCTCTGAGCCGCCTGTTGTCTTCGTTGAATATGTTGATGAGTTGTGAAACAAGATTCTCAGGCGGCAAAATTGCAGCCAGCTGTTCGGCTTCCTTTGAAATGTTTAAGTCATCTGAAAGCAGCCTGGGAACCAGCGCTTCAGCTGCCGAAAGGGTGTCAAGTTTCCTCTGGGCCTCGGAGAGAGATCTCTTTCTGGCTGCTTCCAGCTCTGTCCTTGGATACTGCATTGCCTGAAGATTGCTAAGGATGTTACCGGCTTTCAGTGCAATAGACATGTTTCCGCGGGCAAGAAGAGACTCCATAAGAGAAGCGGTAAGAATTACCGCTTTGTAAAGCACATCAGGATCATGCTCACGTTTCAGCGCTCTTGAAATACTCTCTATGATCTGGGAGGTGGAATTCTCTTTTCCGCGCTCAACAGCAAGAATAGCCATGTCCTGGAGTTTTCCAACGGTTTTATGACGGACATCCGGATCGGGCGAAGAAAGGCTTCGCAGAAGACTGTCAATAATCTTGCGAATCGCTTTCCAGGCCATTCCACGTTGGACGTAAATATTTGATAACAGTCCCTTCTCAAGTAGCGATGGGTCAAGTACAGATATAAACCTTGCAATCATTCCACGCTGTTCTTCCTTATCATCCTTTGCGGCGGCAAGAACGGATTTCAGAGCATCACCAATATTCTTGCCGGGAAGAGTGTCAATACTGTCTCCCCTTTCCAGCCTGTCAATGAGTTCGGAAAAGATTGCATCTTCAACAGTTATTTCACTTCGCGCCAGAGTTCTATCTGAATCACCCTTTTCACCGATAAGCTCGTAGTGGAAACGGTTAATTGAAATTGTATCAAGTCCGCGGAGTTCAATCAGTCTGGCCATTCCACCATGCTCTGCAATATAGACGGGAGGTCTGTTGAATATCTTTGCGAAAGTTTGTATTTGATCTCCGTTTATTCCCGGACTGAATGAAATACTGCTTATTTTCCTATCTGAAAAAGATCTTACAAAACCACCTGCTCCAAAACTTTTTTGTTCTACTCGCAAATCATTTACCATAACCGTATCGCCCATAATGGACAGAGTTACCTGTGCGTTATCCTTGAGAAAATTCAAAAGGATACTGGTGAAGGATTCGGTAGAGGGCTCAATTGACGGGTGTCCGGAAGGGAACATCTGCAGAGTTTTCATCAGCAGTTCAAGGCGCTTGATCAGATTTTCAGCATTTCTCTGAGCAAGAGCTTGAGACATCTGACCTGTTCCCTTATGAGAAATCAGATTGTTCCCGATAGAGTAATCTTCTATCATTTCCGCACTGAAAGTGAACTGCCATTGACCGGGGATATTTTCTATGAAATCGAGCTCTGACAGAATATCCTTCATGAATTTGCGAATGCTTACCGGATAAGAACTAAGACTGATATAAAAGGTATTGCTGCTCGGCTCTTTGCCTTTAAGTACTCTGACAGCGATATCAGCTCCTGAACAGTCAAGATCGGTATCCGGGTCCAGAAGATCATCAAGTATGAGAATGTAGATAATTTCCATCAGCATAGCGATTTTTGCATAGACGTGTTTTTTTGTATTTGATGGTATTCTGTCGAACATATCCCAGGCAGTCTCAAGAGCTGTTTTCGAGAACCAGTCAAAAAGAACCGGCCAGTTCCAGTCATGGTTAGAGTTTGAAAGACAGGATCTGTCCATAAAGTAAAGGAAAGTAAGGCCTGCTTCAATCCGTTTGCAGGAATCATTAATGATCAAGCCGAGAACAGGTCCAATGCTGTCTGGCTCGAATCCGGAAATAAAAGTGGAAAGAACTTTAATTCTTTCTTCAGAATTTTCCTGAGAAGACACGGTTTTCGCCAGTCTTGCCGCTGCTAATTCCGGGCTCTGTTGATCTTTCAAATACAACTCCAGTTAAAGTGCAAATACTTAGTAATGATATTCAATTTAAATATTCAGAGTCAACAGTAGTGATTTGTGACAAAGAAAGCAAAGAGCGGCAATATAAAATGTATTAATGCAGAAGTATCAATTATCTGGAACTGCCAGTATTACGAAAGTGTAATTGTTTCCGAGTGTATAATGGAAATCGCCAGCGTATAAACCATCTATAGCATTGACCAGAGCCCTGTCTCTTGTAGTAACGGAAAGTCCGAGAATAGTGCCTGTCCAGGGATACCAGGGACTCCCGCCGGATTCCCAGTTCTCCCAGTCGTATCTGACATCCAGTTCAGGTTGGAGGTTGTATTTGAACCCGTCCGGTAGATACTCAACAAGTTCGGGAACGGTACCTCCTGGATATCTATCTCTGGGAAACTCGCCCGATTCAGCATAATACCTGAAAAGAGCGGTTCTGAACATGGCGTAGTCACTGATTATTCTTGCTGCATGTGCATTCAGTTGCATTCCCATGAATTTAGGAACCGCTATGGCTGCAAGTATTCCGATAATGATAATGACTATCATCAACTCAACAAGAGTGAAACCCCTTTGCTTATTCACCAGAACCTTCCCTCAGAAATTCATTCATAAAATCCTCACTGATAAGATCAGCTGGATTCTCCGTTGATCTGAAAGTAACAGTTGAATCACTTAACTGGCAGGAGAGCGTATAGGAACCATCAGGATGAAGAATGTAGTCAGTATCGTATATATCCATTCCAGGACCAAGAGAGTCAGGATAACAGGCATTTACACTCCGGTATTCCTCCAGTTTGAGAGATATCATGAACATGGTGAGTTTTGCGTCTTCCAATTGCATACTGAGCGGCCTTATTGGATTTCTGAGCTCGTGTACTTCGTTGAATGAATTGATAATAACCAGTATGAGCAGGACAACTGCAACACACATCAGAATAAGCTTCCAATTCTTCGAATTATCTTTGAATTTCTTCTGTTGAGCTTCTCTGGATGCCTTTTCCTTCTGATATTTCTTCTCAGCCGTATCAAATTCTTGATTCGTTGATTCTGGTATATCAGACATTATCTCACCACATTCAATCAGGTTCATAGCACCAGACAGTTATTAATAACTCTAATTATACAAAACATAATAACAATAAGCACTGAGACAATCCCCTCAATTCAAATTCAGGGGACAGAAACCTGTTTTTTCTTACGCCCAGGAAAGGGAGAGGGCTATGGCAGAGCTGAAAGGGTTCCCCATATCCCTCTTATAGATACTGAGGCTGGAGTTTCGGGATCAAAAGCAGTTACGGGCATCCCTTTCGACATGGCAATTGTTACTGAATCATCGTACGGAATTCTGCCCAGAAGAATGATATCCTCAGCTCTGCAGAAAGTCTCTATTTCAGTGGTTTTAGCCAAATTTATGTCGCTTCTGTTAATACATACAGCCGGGGTTATTCCGAAGTGTTTTACCGTTCCGAGTATTCTTGAAAGATCATGAATGGCGGAAACACCGGGTTCTGTTGAAATTACAGCAAGATCAGTGCCTGCGGATGCTGCTATTACAGGACAACCGATTCCCGGTGGACCATCAATAATGAGAAGCGTACATCCCTTTTTTTCACAGGCTTCGATAGCAGCATTCTTGACAATTGTTACCAGCTTTCCGGAGTTCTCTTCTCCGGCTTTCATTTCCGCATGAAATAGCGGTCCATATAGTGATCGGGATCTGAACCATTTCCCAGCTGTTGCTCTGAGGCTGTTGATCGCGTCCACAGGGCATTGATAAAGACAGGAGTTACAGCCCTCACAGCTTATTCTGTCTATTCTGTACTCACTTATCTCACGATTTGAAGAAGGAGGGATGACTGCGTCGTATCTGCATATATCAAAGCATCTTCCACAACCGGTACAAATGTCGGTATCGATTTCAGCCTTAAAACCACCTTCGAATGAATGCTCCTCCTCTAATTCAGGTTTCAGAAGAAGCTCCAGATTGGCGGCATCCACATCTGCGTCGGCAAGAACAAGTTCATTCTCATCGAACGCGAGATGTGCAAGGGCTGCGGCGAGAGAGGTTTTGCCGGTTCCTCCCTTCCCGCTGAGTATGACGATCTGCCTCATAGAGACATCTCTTTTCGAATTCTTTTAAGGATATCCAGGAAAACTTTCCCGTATTCCGGATGGCCATGAATCAGTGGGATTCCCTCTGACAGTACTTCTGCTATTTTCCGATCCATAGGGATTCTGGCAAGGATCGGGAGGTTTTCTGAATTGCAGTATTCCTCTACTTTCATGTTACCGATTCCATACCTGTTGATTATTACTCCCGTCTGGATACCGAGCTGATTTACAACGACATCGACCGCGGCTTTCAGATCATGCAGTCCAAAAGGAGTCGGCTCTGTTACGAGTACAACGTAATCACTTCTGCTAACGGCTTCCACGACGGGGCAGGATGTCCCCGGTGGAGCATCTATAATCACAAGACCTTCCCGCTCTTGAGGAAGGTACTCTTTTAATAAAGAGGAAATTGTCGGAACGGGCATTGCCTGGCCGATGTTCATAACCCCTCTCGCGAAATCTACTGAGGAGGCTGTTCCTCCCTCTATTTTCCCTGTAACATGCAGGACTTCACTGATTGCGTTTTCCGGACAGACGAGCATACAGCTGGCACAGCCGTGGCACATATCCCGGAATACGATTGTTTTGCTGCCTGCAACAGCGATGGCGTTCCAGACACAAACTTCCGCGCATAGGCCACAGTAAGTGCATTTATCATCATCAACCTCCGGAACCAGTACACCTGTCTCTCTTTGTAAACTGTAGTCGGGGTCAAGAAAAAGACCGGCATTAGGCTCCTCCACATCACAATCGAGAAGAAGAGGACGGAAACCGGTCTTCTCTTCTGAAGCGGCGAGGGCGAGGCTGACCGCTACCATGGTTTTGCCCGTGCCGCCCTTGCCGCTTGCTACTGCTATTACCATTCCTCTGACTTACTCTCGAGTCATTCCTGTCCCGCATTTTGGACAGGTTAATTTATTACATGGTTGTCCCGGCTGATGCTGAATCTTATGACCACAAGCCGGACAGACACAGCTACCTCCGGGACCAGCTGCGTATGGTCCTCCGCCACGGCCTCTGCCGCCGCTGCCATCTCTTTGCTGGCCACCGCCAATACCTCGGCCCATTTTCAATCTCCTTTCTAACCGCTTTTCTCTGGATGAAGCGCGATGATATCGTCGAGTTTATCAAGCAGATATTCAGCTTCCTCTTTTAATCGGTCAATGGGTTCTTTCTCATATTCGGATTCTCCATGACCGTGTTCTACGCTTTCCCTGCATGGTGCAGCAGCAGAAAGATGACCTGATAGATACTGTATTACAGCACTTTTCACAGAGCCTGTCGCGCCTGTTGAGCATTTAATGCCATAGTTACCGAAGATACTGATTGCGCGACCTCCCATTCCTCCCGCGATCATTACGTCAGCGTCAAGACTGTTCACGAAACCGGGCACCTGTCCCGGGGAATGAGCGGAAAAGAACGGATTCTCTACTGCTTCTGTTCTTAGTATTTCATTATTCTCAATGTTGATAACAGTGAAGTACGGGCATCTTCCAAAGTGATGACTAACAGAGCTGTCAAGAGTTTTGTCGCTGTCCGATGAGACTACTATTCGCATAAAGCTATCCTTCACTGATTCTGTCGAGCTGTTCCAGAATGTCTGCAACCTGTGCTCTGAGATCGCGAAGTTTTTCTGTAAGCATCTCAAGTTCATCAACGTTTTCGCTGATTTCTTCTGAGCCAACGTTAGATTTTGCAGGCATACCGGAATGGTTCTTCGCCGTAGCTGATCCCATTTTCTCGAGTTCTTTATTCATGAAAGCTTCTACAGTTTCCTTCACCGTTCCGCTTTTCGCTATGTAGCATGATACCGAACCGGTCTGGAGAACTTCAAACGC
>JAUXIK010000116.1 GCA_030620995.1 Candidatus Aegiribacteria sp. | reverse complement strand
CCAGCCTTCGGGGTAAAGCATACTGAATATCATTTCTGAGAAATTTGCTGAAAGAACGTCTTACATCTTACATTCCCCACCCTGATGATGTCTCGGGCGACAATTATCCGCAAGTTTATATCTAGTTGCGTTCCATGTATATAACTGACATATCCCGTCATGATGATTTGCCAGCCTTCATGTGTGATCTTCCCCTGTTCTTCCGTCTGATCTTACTGAGTTCTATTTCAAGACCTATCCATTCTGAGACGAGTTCTCTGAATCTCTTGTGATTATTCAGTTCCCCTTGAACAACAGATACATCATTCTTGCGGATATACTCGGTATGACCCTTCCCTGCGTGACTGTAACTGAGATGCCAGTACTCTCCACCACGGGCGCGCTTCTGCATAGACAATGATCCCGGGTGAATGTGTCCCAGTGAGACGATCTCCTTTTTGATCCTGTCGATCTCTTCCTGAACTGCCTGTTGACGTGTTTTCATGTGTTGTATCATATTATAGATACAACATGACCGTCAAGCCCATACAGAGAGGAAGGATTATGAATAAAGAACTCCGATCAATGCTCGGGAAGATGAGCATCCGCAGGGTTGATCATCTTCCCCTGGCAGCGCAGTTCTGCAGAAGGATAGGATTGATCAGTACTGTTAACAGAGCGGTTCCCAGTGAGATGGAAGTTGATATAGGAACTGTCGTTCAAGCAATGGTTCTGGATACTCTCTCCGGACGCAGCCCGATCTATAAACTGCAGGAGTTCATCGAATCGCATGATACTACTTCGCTGCTTGGCCGGGAGATTCCTGCTGTTTCATTCAATGACACTACTGTGGGGAGAGCCATGGATGCCCTCTTCAATGCCGGCAGTAAGAAGATATTCTCCCAGGTCGCGGTAAAGGCCGCTTTGGCATTTCCCGAAGACATGGATATGCAGCATGTACACTTCGATACAACTTCTGTAAACGTATGGGGTGAGTATGACGTGTACAGCGACGGTGATGCTGAAGACCGACTTGTCGTGACCAGAGGTTACAGCAAGGACAAACGTCCTGACCTGAAGCAGTTCCTGATCAGTATGCTGTGCGTACGGCGCAACATTCCCGTACTTGGCAGCTGTGCCAGTGGTAACGCATCCGACAAGAAGCTCAACAATGAAGTGCTGAGCCGCCTGAGCGACTACATGGCCGCGCACGGACTTGCCCAGGGAGCTTTCGTATACGTGGCCGATTCAGCGCTGGTAAATAAGGGCAATCTGGAACTGTTGTTTGATATTCTATTCATAACAAGGTTGCCATTCACTTACTCTGAGACAGATCGAGTTGTTGGAGATGCAGTGAGTGAAGGAGCCTGGGTTGATGTTCCTAAGAAGGAAGTACCCAGGGGAGCCCGTGTTCCCGCAAGCTATCAGGTGTGTGACAGTACGGTTACGCTTTACGGGAAGGAATACAGAGCCATAGTTGTTCATTCGGACGCTCATGATAAACGCAGACTGAAGCGTCTTGATCGAAGGCTTGGGGAATCACTCAAGGATGCCGGTGACAAACTCCGGAAGGTTTGCGATGTGGAATACTTCTGCCGAGAGGATGCAGAAGCGGCTGCGAAGCGGCTCAGTGATAAGCCCGCAAGATACCATTCATACCAGCTGGAGGTAAACGAGCAGGTTACTTACCCCCGTGGAAGACCTCCTACGAATGGACCGCGCAAAGTATCATCGGTGAAGTATGTTGTACAGGGCATTGTAGAAGAACGTACTAAAGAGATCGACAAAGCCAGACGTGAGGCCGGATGCTTCGTCCTGCTTACAAACACGCCCAAAGATGGAGATATGGCTCACACTCCTGCCGATGTTCTGGCAGCATACAAAGAGCAGCATGGAATAGAACGCAACTTCGGATTTCTGAAGGATCCACTCATTGTAAACGATCTATTCCTTAAGAAGCCGGAACGGATCGAAGCTCTCGGGCTTGTCCTGCTGATCTCACTGCTGATCTGGAATCTGATGGAGCACGTTGTGCGGGGATACCTCAAACAAACTGGATTAACAGTCGTGGGGTTGGACAAAAGACTTACTGATCGACCTACTTCCTATGCTATGTCATGTATGTTCAGCGGTTTGCAGATAGTAGAATGTGAAGGGAGCAGACAGCTCACAAGACCGCTCACAACTGCTCAGAAGGAGTATCTTGAAGCACTGGATCTGAACGAAGAACAGCTTGTAATGTATGAAGGTGAGGGAAATGACAGCGGATACGGTTAGCATTCTGAAGATAGACCTTCGAAACACTTTGAAATGGAACCCTCTGTGGGTCCGTATACTCTCAGGAAAGCAGAATGCATCCCGGAGTGAGAATGGTAGTTGATTGAAGAGAATTGGGCGCGAAAAACGGAAGAAGCAGATAATTCCTACAAATCACTCTTCAGGGGTGGGGAATGTGAGATAAAGGGCAAAGAATGACTGATAAATCTAGCATGATTCTCTTTACAATAGGCTATGAAGGAAAAGATATAGAGGAGTACGTACAGGTGCTTGAGGAGAACATGGTCAAGGTCGTTGTGGATGTCAGACGGAATCCCATTTCTCGAAAGTATGGGTTCTCCAAAACACGGATGAGAGAGATGCTCGCATCGGAGGGAATCGACTACATGCATATTCCTAAACTTGGAATTGAAAGCGTACGTAGACGATCTCTGAAAACCAGAGCCGATTACAATGCTCTATTTCTCTGGTACGAGAACGAAGTGCTTGAAAAGGAGAAGGTCGCACTTGAAGAAATCATTAATCGAATTACATCAGAGAAAAGAGTCGCTCTGACCTGTTTCGAAGCTGATCCAACTCTTTGTCACAGGTCAAAGATTTCGAAGAAGATATCTGAGATAGCATCAGCAAGCTTGAAGCTCATTCATTTATAGACATGCTTTTATCCCATGCTAAAAGAATTCCCGGCGCAGAAGTGCTAATCACCGTAAAAACTTATCCTCAACCCTATACTTCGCATGGTGAGAATGTATGTACTGCTGGAGTTATGAAGGATGGAAAATGGATAAGGATTCATCCAGTCCCATTTCGAATGGAAGGATACAATCAGTTCGAGAAATACCATTGGATTCGGCTGGATCTGAAGAAGACCAACTCTCATTTGATTTCACTTTGTGAGCAATTGCTTTCATATCCTTTGAATGTCAATAACCGCCCGTGAGTCCACCACCTGTTTTCACCCGGAGCAGGCTGGGACTTAATAGCATATCAACACTGGTTCAGAATGCTGTCCAATCCGGTGCAAATTTACCACCAATTCCGGAGTTATGTTTCCAGGGTTAGGAATTGAGACTGTCAGCATCGAGTATGCTGAGTATTTTAATGATCTTGCTCTTGAATTCCGGGACATCCTGAGTGAGCACTGTCCAAACCAATTCTATGTCGATTCCAAGGTAGTCATGGACAAGCACATTTCGAAATGCTGCGAGCGTAGCCCACTCAACATCAGGATGCGTGGATTTGAGATTTTCAGAGAGTCGCTGGGTTGTTTCAGTCATAGTTTGAAGATTTCGCAGGACCGCATCCTGGTGGAGTTGCGATCTGAGAAATGTATTCTTGCCCGTCCCGGTAACGCTCTCGATCCGATCAATCATGTTGAGGATGTGCTTCAGGTAGGCCTTGTCGTTCTTCACAGTACGACCGCTTCGGCCAACACCTGTTCCTGGAGAAGCGGATTAAGGCCGGATTCTGTTACGATGTCGATGTGTCGTCCAAGGAGCTGTTCGAGCTCGAGAATCAAACCCGCAGGAAACCAGGAACTGACTTTCGGCCCTGTCGTGACGAGGAGGTCTATATCGCTTTCCTCAGATTCTTCTCCACGAGCTACAGAACCAAATACCATAATAGAAGTGACTCCATGCCGTTGTGCCACTTCAAGCACTTCAATGCGCCTTGCATGCAGAAGATCAATGGTCGTCATTTACACCCTCCTGTCGAGTATGACGATAACACTTAATTTATAACATAACTTCTCTGTTACGCAACTGATTCGAGAAATTCTAATGGTTGAAGATTCATACCTGCATTGCCTGCAAGAACTGCGACCCATGCAGCCTTATTTTATGATACGAGGTAAGCCTGAGGGATGTAAGCTTATAAAAGACCGGAATCTGCATGGTGACCCGGCGAATAAGGTCAGGGACAGAAGGCTGCGCGCGGTGCTTGTTGAAAAAGGGTGGAAGCCGTTGGTGATCTCTGCTCAGGGTTTGAAAGATGCTGAGCAGTTCAATGCTTTTCTGGAAACACTCAAAGCTGCAATTGAATGCCAATAGCCACCCGTAAGTCCCCCACCTGTTTTCGCCCAAAGTAATCCGGTGGTTCATCAAGTATCTACATCGTTTTAAGATGCTACAGATTCCCTATATGGTAACCTTCTTTGCGAGGTGAGATTTTATTTTCAATTTATATCTTCCTTTTCAGGTAGCTGAGGTAGGAGATCGTACAAGTAATCGATTTATCTGGTTAATAAGGACGGTGTGTGGTAAACGATGTGAAAAGAGTATTCTGTATTCGGTCAGGGCATTGACAGTGCAGGATTGCCCGG
>JAUXIK010000018.1 GCA_030620995.1 Candidatus Aegiribacteria sp. | reverse complement strand
CCGCCCAGGCGGGCAACTGTTAGAAACTCCCCTCCGTCTTCAACCGGGATGCCGGTCTGACCTGCAAGAAATGCGATGGAGAAGAGCAGAAGGAAGATGGCGGTTGTTATGAGCGGTTTAGACATCAGGGTACATCATGGGTTTTCCCGGTCTTTCGCGTATTTTTCCAGTCTTCTGTAGAGTGTGCTCTCGTTAATACCGAGTAATTTCGCGGCAAGCCGTTTCTGACCTCTGGCGCGGTGCTCCAGTACGTACAGCGTATATGCTTTCTCTATCTCGTCTAGAGTTGGAGTAGCTATTTCTGTTGGAAAAGTTGATTCCACTGCTGAAACTTTATCCGCGAACATGCCTGCGTCTGTAACTGTCGGCTCCCTGATGAAGTCGGGAAGATCATCAAAGGTGATCTCGCTCCCTCTTGTCATAACGCAGACGCGCTCCACTACATTTTCGAGTTCTCTAATATTGCCGGGCCAGCTGTAATTAGTCAGAGCTTCGCTTGCCTCCTCGGTGATTGATCTGGCGGTTTCTCCGGTTTCTTCAGAATAGTTTTCAATGAACTTGTCAAGCAGGATTGGTATATCCGATGATCTATCCCGGAGAGCGGGAACATGAAGAGGAATCACATTGAGCCGGTAATAGAGATCCGGTCTGAAATCATCTCTGTCGACCATTTCTTTCAGATTGGCGTTGGTTGCCGCTATGATTCTGGCATCGAAAGGTATTTGTTTTGTCCCTCCGACCGGTAGTACCTGGCGTTCCTGCAGAGCTCTAAGCAGTTTTACCTGCAGCTCTCTGTCAAGCTCTCCTACTTCATCAAGGAAGAATGTTCCACCCTTTGCCGCGACCAGCAGGCCCTCCTTATCTCTGTGAGCGCCCGTGAACGATCCTTTCAGGTGGCCAAACAGTTCACTTTCAAGAAGGCTGTGAGAAAAACTGCCGCAGCTTACTCCGAGGAAGGGTTCCTCAGACCTTCGACTTATAGAATGAATCGCTCTGGCTATCAGTTCCTTACCTGTTCCACTCTCCCCTGATATAAGAACAGTACTGTCCTTATCCGCGACCATCCGGACTTCATCAAGAAGATCGATTATCGGTTTTGATTTGCCGATTATCCCTTCTATACTGAAACGTGAGCGAATTTTTCTCCTCAGTTCCCTGTTCTCTATCCTGATCTTCTGTTCACCAAGAGCTTTCTCGATTGCCACAAGAAGCTGATCAACTTCAAAAGGTTTGATCAGGTAGTCTGTGGCACCTTTGCGCATTGCCTGGACCGCTGAATCAACACTGGAATACGCTGTTATTACAATGCCTATCAATTCAGGAGATTTTTCGCGAAGCCTGGACAGAACCTCAAGCCCGCTGATACCCGGCATCTTGACATCAACTACAAGAATATCCGGCATATTCTTTATGCCTTCGACTATCGCTTTCCTGCCATCGGAGAAACACGTAACCGAATAACCCTGCTGTTCAAGGAGAATCGAGAGCCATTCAAGCATCGGTTTTTCATCATCCACAATCATGACTGAAAGCTGATTATCCATGCTCGATACCTCCGGTTTCATATGTTACAACGTCAGGTGGAGCGATTGGAATTATAACTCTCACCGTTGTTCCCTTGCCTGGAACAGACTCAATATCCATTCTGCCATTATGATCCCGGGCGACTCTTCTCGCAACATACAGTCCGAGTCCCGTTCCCTCATCTTTCGTAGTGAAGAACGGATCGTATATATCATTTATAACATTATCCTGAATGCCGGGGCCATTATCCTTCACAATCAATTCAGCCATACCCTGCATCTGTGATTTGATGAGGGAAATACCTATTCTGCCATCAGGCTTGTTCTCCAGAACTTCAACACTGTTGCGAATGATATTCGTTAATAACTGAACAAGGCGTGATTGATTTCCAAAAACTATGAAATTGCCTTCAATATCCAGTTCGATCTCGATCTGCCAGCCAAAGCCCTGTTTCGCTACATCAACCGCTTCCATGGCTACAGCTTCAAGCGAAACCGGATTAGTATATAGAACATTGCTCTTTCTGGAGAGTTCGAGATATCCTTCGATTATTTCCGAAATCCTCTTCGCCTGACTGCTTATGAGTTCGGTCATTCTATCTGTCTTTTTCCAGTCAATTGATCCCATTTTCAGTATATGAGCGGCGCCGCTCATTGATGCCAGCGGATTCCTGATCTCATGAGCCAGGGTACTGGACAGCTTGCCGATCGCCGCAAGTTTTTCCCGCTCCTGCAGTTGTTTCTTAAGTTCAACTGTCTCCGTTATATCGGTAAGCGCGGCAAGGGCTCCGGCAGACTTGCCGTAATGATCAAGAAGTGTACCCATTCTGCATTCAAGAACTCTGTTTCCCAGGCTGATCTCGATAATCGGGGGCATTCCCTCGGATATCTGGTACTCTCTGAGCATAGTGTAGATATCTGTATTAGATATAGTCTTTCGCCAGTTCTCATCAAGAGAAAGAATCCGGAGACCAGAGCGATTAATACTGATTGGAGAACCGGAGTTATCAATTACAAGAACTCCATCCGACAGGCTTTCCAGTATCTCCCTGGCCATACTCCTTGCCTCGCGGAGTTCAAGCAGGATTCCCTCAACTCTGCCTTTTTCGAAAAGAAGGTGCTCTGAGAGATACCCGGTGACAAGCCCTGTTATCATCAGAAGGCCTGCGTAAATCATTACAAAAAGAAGCGCGTATTGAAAGGATACACCGGATGGAATGACTTCTATCATTTCCTCCAGGGAACCTCCCGCAGGACTGAATGTCAATACTCCTGATATTGTGATGTAAGCAAGGACGGCTATCATCAGAGAATCGAGGACCGCCATGATCGCTCCGCCCCTGATACCCAGATAGATACCCGCTCCGAATGTATGAATAAAGAAAAATACCGTGAAAGGGCCGTCGAAATTGCCGGCCATACGGATAAGGATCGCAGCCAGAATTGAATCGAGGGAGAAGAGAACCCAGATCTGCCATTCCCTGTCTTTCCAGATCTTTCTGCACAGCATATCCATTAATATCGACAGAATCACCGCAATGCCGACAGATATGTAAACTCCGCCGACTCTTGTCCACCCGAGGAACAGAATACCCAGCAGAACAAAAAGACCGAAGACAATGAAGCGCCCCACCTGAAGCCAGGTACGGCGCCCCATTCTTAGAATTCCACTACGCATACGATATTGTCCCTGCATCGCGAAAACCGGGTACTGCCTTTTCAGCAACAGCTATTATGCTCCCACTGTACCGATGAGGTCGAAAATAGGGAGATACATGGCTATCACTATACCACCCACGATTACACCCAGAACTATGATCATTATCGGCTCGAGAGTTGCTGTAAGACCCGCAACCGCTGTGTCCACCTCTTCCTCGTAGAAGTCGGCAACTTTCAGTAGCATCGTATCAAGCCCGCCGGTTTCTTCTCCAACAGCTATCATCTGCGTAACCATTCCGGGAAATACACCGGAAGCTTCAAGAGGATCCGAGATGTTCTCTCCTCCGGAAATGCTTCCCCTTGCTTCCATAATGGCATCCGCGACAACTCTGTTACCCGAAGTCTTTGAAGTGATACTCAGGCCGTCAAGAATTGACACTCCGCTTGATATCAGCGTACCCAGTGTTCTTGTAAACCTGGCGATAGACATTTTCCTGAGGAGCATTCCAAAGATAGGCATCTTGAGTTTGATTGTATCAATTACTTTCTCGCCGTTCTTGGTCCTGTAGTACATCTTGTATCCGGTGATCAGAGCTGCAGCTCCAATGATAATGAATAACAGGTTTCCCTGTACGAACTCCGATGCTCCTACGACGACCCGGGTCGGCGCTGGAAGCTGACCGCCCATTTCGGCAAACATCTGCTCGAATATCGGTATGACAAACAGAAGAAGAGCCATCACAACCACAATAACCACGATAAGTACGACGAGGGGGTACATCATGGCGGATTTGATTTTACCTTTCAGTGCCGATGATTTTTCCAGATGTGTTGAAAGCCTGTTCAGGATTGTATCAAGAATACCTCCCTGCTCGCCTGCGGCAACCATATTGACGTACAGATCACTGAAAATCTTTTTATGCTTACCGAGGGAATCTGCCAGTGTTCCACCTTTTTCCACATCAGCTGTCACTTCCTCAATAACATCAGCGAAAATCTTGTTTTCCTGCTGATTGCTCAGTATCTGAAGACACTTGACCAGTGGAAGCCCGGCGTTGATCATTACGGCAAACTGACGGGTGAACGCGGCGAGGTCCTTGTCTTTGATGCCTGTACCAATTGTACCAAAGGTGGCCAGATCAAATTTTTTACCGGCTACCTTTATATTAGTGACACCTCTTTGAGCAAGGAGTTCCTGTGCATCTGCCTTTTTTGCGGCAGAAATCTTTCCAGACATTTTCCTGCCAGCCCTATTTGTTCCTTCCCATCTGAACTCAGGCATTTCCGCCTCCTGTCATTATAAGATTTCCCGACCCGTTACAACCATCTGTTCAAGTTCGGCTGCATCGTTCGAACGCTCAAGAGCAACTTCTCTGGTTATTTCCTTCTTCTTAACCATGTTGAACAGAGCCTGATTCATTGTCTGCATGCCGTGTTTATGTCCTGCCTGCATCATCCCGTATATCTGATGAAGTTTGTCCTGCCTGATCGTAGCTTTAACAGCAGGAGTGCAAACCAGAACTTCCGCGCAAAGAATCCTGCCGGATCCTCTGGCTTTCGGCACAAGCTGCTGTGTTAATACGCCAAGGGTCACAAATGAGAGCTGACTCCTTACCTGATCCTGACTCTGAGCTGGAAATGAATCGATGATTCTGTTAATTGATTCGTAAGTTGAATTGGTATGCAATGTAGCCATAGTAAGGTGCCCTGTCTCGGCAATGTTAAGAGCTACCTGCATTGTCTCCATGTCTCTCATCTCGCCAATCAATACGACATCAGGATCCTGCCGGAGAACGTATCGGAGCGAATTGCTGAAGGATGTTGTATCCTGTCCTATCTCGCGCTGGTTGATAATACCCTTGTCATGATGATGGACATATTCGATAGGGTCTTCAATTGTGATTATGTGACAATGCCTTGATGCATTGATCTTTCGGATAATAGAGGCCAGTGTAGTTGACTTGCCGCATCCGGTTGGACCTGTCACCAGAATAAGTCCCTGGCGTTTCTCAGCGAGAACACTGACTACCGGGGGCAGGCCGAGTTCTTCAAAACCGAGTATTTCATGCGGAATCGACCTTATGGCACATGCCACGCAGCCGCGTTGAAGAAAAACATTAGCTCTGAATCTGGAAAGCCCTTTGATACCGAAAGCGAAATCCAGTTCCTTCTCGAGTTCAAACCTTTTTTTCTGCTCATCTTTCAGAAGACTGTATACAAGATTCTGAGTATCCTGAGCGGTGAGGGGATCGTACTCCATCCTGTCGAGTTCCCCGTCTACTCTGATAACGGGAGGAGTTCCTACAGTAAGGTGAAGGTCTGTAGCGCGTCTTTCCATCATTTCCTTTAGAAGAGTTTTAATAATCATATCAGGCCGAATGTCCTTCCCTTTTTTGCCGCTTGATACTGGCTTTTTTTGCAACGGCTGCCTTGAGAACCTCAGGCTCATCTTCCGTGGTTACCCGCATTACTTCTTCCAGAGAGGTAATGCCGGCTTTCAATTTTTCGACTGCATCCATTCTGAGTGTTCTCATTCCGTTCTTAACACCCATAGTTCTCAGTTCTCCAGCAGTAACTCTATCAATGATAGACTGTTTTATCGTCTTGTCAATCGAAAGAACTTCGTAAAGTCCTATTCGTCCCCTGTAACCTGTGCCGCTGCAGCTGTTGCAACCCTTCCCTGTATACGTTGTATGACCCTTCATATCCCCGGGATCAATTCCCGCAGCCAGATACTCCTTATCGCTGTGCTCAAGAGGTGTTTTGCAATGCTTGCATATTTTCTTGACCAGCCTTTGAGCCATGATGGTTCTTACCGCGGAAGCCACAAGAAATGGCTTAATACCGATATCAACAAGCCTGTTCACCGTACTCGGAGCATCATTCGTATGAATGGTGGAGAATACCAGGTGTCCGGTCAGCGCAGCTTTTATGGCAATCGAAGCGGTCTCCAAATCTCTGATCTCACCAACCATAATGATATTCGGATCCTGCCTGAGAATCGCGCGGAGAGCAGTAGCGAAATCGTAACCCATACTGAAATTTATCTGTGTCTGTGTAAGACCCTCAATACTGTATTCTACAGGTTCTTCTGCGGTATGGATATTTCTATTATCCGTGTTCAGCGAACTGAGCGCTGAATACAGCGTCGTTGTTTTCCCGCTTCCGGTAGGTCCGGTAACAAGAACAATTCCAAAGGGGGAATTCACTCCCTGCATGAAAACCTTCAGGGCTTCTTCAGGAAAACCAAGCTCTCTGAGATCGAACTCCAGGCTTCCTCTGTCAAGTATCCTGAGAACTATTTTTTCTCCGTTGACTGTGGGAACCGCGCTTACTCTGAAATCAATCGATCTTCCGTCGATTCTGGCCTTTATTCTACCATCCTGGGTCTTTCTTCGTTCAGCGATATTCATGCCGGCCATGATCTTGAAACGACTGAGAATCTGTGGCTGTATTTTCTTGGGGAGCTTTCGTACGACAAAACAGGCGCCATCCCGTCTGTATCTTATCTGGAGGAAATTCTCGTAGGGTTCAATATGAATGTCACTAACCTCTGTCCGGACCGCTTTTGCTATGATTTCGTTCACAAACCCGACAATAGGACCGTCTACTGTTCCTGCGTACTCTTCTTCCAGATCTGATTCGAAATCCTCTTCTTCTTCCGGCTCGAGAGATCCAACAATTTCCAGTTCATCAAGTTCACTGCTGTAATCGTCAATCTGATCCTTTACTGAAACAAGCGCGTCAGCTTTTCCATAAAGTTCATCCTGTGCTCTTCTTACAGCAGGTGGCGCGGAAGCATAAACGATAACTTCCTTCCCGGTAGCGAATTTCACTTCATCAACTGCGTAAAGATCCCCCGGAGAGCCCATCGCAATGTAAAAGTAGTCTCTATCCACCTTGACGGGTGTGATCAGATATTTCCGGGCTATATCTTCCGGAAGCGAATCAGCAAGCCGGGAATCAACTTCTATTTCATTGAGATATACGGGTTTAACAGTGTATATTTCTGAAAGGAACTCGGTAATAAGATCCTCCGGGACAATTCCCATTGAAATCAGCTGATCCGCGAGTTCGATTTCACCAGGACCATGTTCCTTGATTATCTGATCAATCTCATCCTGGCTGACCATTCCTGATTCAAGCAGCATTATTCCCAGTCTGCTTAACACTTATTCCTCCATCAGAAACTCGAAATTGTTTCTCTTATTACTTCATCGTACGTGGTCTCTCCGCGCTCAAGCTTTCGAAGAGCAGATTCTCTCAGATTTATCATTCCCTTTGATAATGCGGCTTTTTCTATTTCAATGCTGTTGGCGTCACCCTCAATAAGCTGTCTTATTTCTTCATCAATGCTCATAACTTCAAAAATCCCTATCCTGCCCTTGTATCCTGTATTGTTACAGTACGAACATCCTGTGCCTTCGAACAGTTTTACTTTCTGGAACCGTTCCGGATCAATTCCAGCGTCAATAAATACATCATCAGGAACACTGATTTCAGTTTTGCATTTAGAACAGATTTTCCTGATCAATCGCTGTGAAGCGATACATGCCAGCGAAGTGCTGAGCATGAACGGTTCAGTTCCAATATCTATAAGCCTGTTAATTGTGCTTGGAGCATCATTTGTGTGAGTTGTTGAAAGAACCAGATGCCCTGTCAACGCTGCTCTGATAGCAATTTCAGCTGTTTCCTTATCCCGGATTTCTCCAACCATGATAATATCCGGATCCTGTCTGAGATAGGCTCTGAGGGCATTGGCGAAAGTTAATCCGACACTGGTGTTCATCTGAACCTGGTTGATTCCCTTCAGATTGAACTCTACAGGGTTCTCGGCGGTCATGATATTCACTTCGACATCATTCCGCTCGACAAGAGCGGAATAAAGTGTTGTTGTCTTTCCGCACCCTGTAGGACCTGTCACAAGAACGATGCCGAAAGGTCTTCTGATTGCCTTTCTGAATATTTTAAGGGGTTCTTCCTCGAAGCCCAGTTTCTCCAGATCAAGAACTACCTTGGATCGATCAAGAAGCCTGACTTCAACTTTCTCCCCGAACAGAGTCGGAAGTGTTGCAAGCCGCAAATCAACGAATCTGTCTCCTACAAGGATTTTCTGCCGTCCATCCTGCGGAAGATGATGATCCGCGATATTCATGCCGCCAAGAATTTTCAGACGGCTTACCATGGCTGAACGGTATTTTCTGCTGGGACGCATTACTTCATGCAATACTCCATCAATTCTGAATCTAACTCTGATATACCGCTCGAATGGTTCAAAATGTATATCACTGGCTCCTCTGCGGACAGCATCAGCAATAAGACTGTTAACAAGTTTAACTACAGGAGAATCAGATAGATCAAGAGCAAGATCCTCCTCATCGTATTCTTCCTCTTCCGAATCCTCGACTATCATTGACTCAAATACTTCATCTCCCACGAGCATGTCAATATTTTCGATCTTTTCTTCATTGATATCTGTAATAGACGTATGAACCGTGCTTCCAACCCTTGTATGACTATCATCAACGGGTACAAGCGCCTCTGAATTCTCGTAATATTTCGTGAGCGCTCTGCGAATCATGCTGGATGCGGTTATATGTGGCTCGATATCCATCCCGAGCGAGAATCTGAGATCATCAATCGCAAAAAGATTATGAGGATCTGTCATTGACACAATTAATTTTCTGCCGACAATCTCAATAGGAATGACTTCATACCTCCGCGCAATGTCACCGGATATCAGTCGAATAATGTTTTCATCAATATCTATTTCATCAAGATTGGCACTTTCAATATTCTGCTGTCTTGCAAGAAATTTATTGAGATCATTCTCTGAAATGGCATTATTGCTGACAAGATAATATCCTAGTCTGGCACCGCCTTCGTTCTGCTGATTGAGAGCATTTTCAAGCTGTTTGTTTGATATCATCCCGGAATCAAGAAGAATTTGACCAATTCTGATGTTCATCAAGCCTCCGATACTATTCAGACAGATGATTTCCTGCGGGCCGTGCAGCAAATTACCTTCTGTCCAAATTATATTCCATACTGTTCAAATCATAATTCCAGACAATGAAAAGCATATATAGAAATAGTACGAATGACCAGAGGGGTTATACTTGAAATATCTCAATCATTCCGGCCAATTGAGTAACCTTCTGGAGTTTGATGCTATTCCCGGGCTAGAAATTAATAATAACCCAGGTATTCATTCCAATATCCCGCTGATCGTACTGGGAATTAACCCTGTCAGTTTTCCAGCCGTAAATTCCTGTCAATCCGGCAGTGACGGAACCAAAATCGTAGTTAACAGCCGGTTCAATTCTCCATTCCTCCCTGTCCGATTGAAGCTGATTTCCATAACCGCTGCTTATAAGCTCGCTTGTAGTTCTGGATCTGTTGATGCTCAAACTTGTCGTGAGATCACTCTGAAAACTTATGCGCAGCTTGTCAAAAAGAGGAAGCGGAATTGCGATTCCTCCGGGAGCGCTGAATGAATACTGTACTCTGAATTGAAAGCTGTTGTTGTTGCTTCTTGTTTCTGTCTGTGTACCTGTATAGTTCTGGATTACAGTGTTTGTAAGATTATCACTTATCGTTATCTGAATATCGTTTTTAAGAGTCGCGTTTATGCTGAGCAACGGAGACCAGCGTGTTGAAGTCGTTTTCGTGGTAGGAATATATATATCACTTTCATATCTGCCGCTTTCAGAAGTCTCAATCTTGTATCCTGAACTAACTGTCCCGTTTCTGAGTAAATCCCTCAAACCAGCCAGCCCGTTCAACCCTGACCAGGAAAATGTAACGGATGGCCAGGTTTTTGATCTCTGATTGTTCCAGAATCCGGAATACATCGTTTTAGAGTCTGATGATCTGTACTCCAGACGCACGGATATGGAAGATACGGGTCTGAAACCTCCTGATACCTGGAGGTTCCATCCCTTTGTTCTGTCCCACGGTGTGATATCATCCAGCACAGATCTCAGACCGGTCTGATACCGCCATCCTGGAAGGAAATCCATATCTCTGTATTCGCTTCCCTCCGTTTCTGAATAAACCACGTTTGGATCAGTTATCAGGTTGGCCCATCGTTCCAGTTTCATAAGGAACCACCTGGGACTTCCGGGTTCGGCTTCTTCATCCAGTCTTTCATCTCTCAACCTTGCCAGGCTTCTGAGCGTATGAACCAGCCCAATTCGGACATTAATCCTTCGAGTTGATGAAACTGAGAACCTTGGCAAACCAAGTGTATCTGCTCCGGATGTCGTATGAGGCGCCAGCCTTGATGCGTGATAGTTAACATCGTAGGAAAACCTGGGGCGGAGATAATTAAACAGATTAATATCCTGAGAAAGACTGATGTTCTGGTTTCTGGATATCTCCCGCCCTACATTCACACCGATATCACCCTCCCAGGGATAGAGGAGATCCCGAATCAGCGAAAGGGATCCGCTGGCTGAGAATCCTTTCCAGACATTAAAAGTGAGTGTACCGCTTGATGAGAGGGTTGAAACCGTAGTAGCTCTGGTCTGAACACTATCACCATTTGCGAAGCTCCACCGAGTATCCCAGCTGTTATGCCTGGATAATGACCATGCAACTCTTGTTGGTCGAAGTCTGAAGAATTCGATAATCGGCAGACTGAGCAGCTGCATTCTACCGGGTGCAAGATCGTAAGATAGTGTTCCCTCAGCATTACTTGCAGTATCTCGATATGTAGGAGACATTCCGTAATTTCTGGAGTAAGTATGGGTAAATCTGAATGGATCTATCAGATATCTGCCCGGCCAATCCTCTGCCCTGCTGTTTTTCCTCCACTGGAGTCCGGTGCTCCATCCTCTGGTTTGAGTTCTTGCATTCCAGGATTCATCATCATCAAGCCTGAAATCAGAACCTGATTGAAATCGCGGCCTGGATATATCCATAGACCATGAATAATTCGCGGGAATGGAGAGAGACCACAGTGGAGGGGTGAAGCGATCAAGATGGAGAGTAGCGTGAGCATCGTAGCTGGTCATCGAAAACCCCTGCCCGGATCTACTTCCCAGACCATGGAAATCAGAATCTACTTCTCTGTAATCACCACTGAGCGACAGGAGATCAGCCATATCGACACTTACTGTAACTCTGTGAGCGATTCCGGTATTATTCCAAGGTTGATGAAGCGTGATATCATCGACCCATACCGTTGTATTCAGAAGATCTCTTGTGCCGCTCTGAAGTCCAAGGGACATTTCCATGATCTTCGCGAGATTAGGTGAGCCCTTCACAGCAAGATTGCCCTCGCTGATATACTCAAGGTGCGATTCATCTTTTCTGATCTTAAGATCCACCAGATCATCAAGATCAACTTCGATAATCTGCCATCCCTCTTCGATGTCCGTTGCAATCTCATAATAATTCAGGCTGTCACTGCCTAGTCTGTAAACCAGCTCGGATTCACTTCTTTCCTCTCCATGCACAAGGAACCTGATCTGTTTGTAAGCTGTGAAGTCTTCACTGCTGTAGAAGCTCTGAGTCGCGATTCCGATATGCCCCAATCTGATATCGACCGCCTGAAGGGACAAAGACTGCTCGAGTCTGGGGTCGCCATATTCATCATCTCCGTGATCTATTGTGGGAGGAGGATCGTTTGCATAGTCAGGGTTGTCCTTATTGTTCACCGTAGAGACAAACAGCTTTTCGGTTTCGAACACAGGGGTTCCGGAAGTATCGGAGGGAATTACTCCTATTTCTTCCCAGCGATTTCCGACCATCGCGAAATCGTAGATCTGAACGGTATCAGCTTCAGTGAATCCGTCCATCCAGATACGGGCATAGCTGATTTTCTCCCATGTTGGCGTACCTGATACAATATCTGGAACTGAAACAAGAGAAGTGTCTCCCAGCGGGATCTCCAGAAGCATCCAGCCGTACTCGTTCGGCCCTGAGATGATATAATCTTCATCATCCAGAGGGATACTGATACGGAAAAATGAATTCGACCTGTCCAGAATACCGTTTGTGTTGAGATCCTCAGTATCCAGGCTATTGTTACCCTGCGTACCATTTACCCTGTCGTATCTTTCGGAAGGTGGATCATTGCCATCGTAATAGTAGTTGTCCCCGTTGGGATCGCCTCCCTCAGGGGGGTTCTCCTCATTATCCCATAGATTATCCAGACCGGTATCTTCCTCATTTGAAAGAATGCCATCCCTGTTCAAATCCTCCGTATCAAGTTCGCCGTTTGCCCTTCTCGCCAGTTCTCCGGCTGTTCTTTCGAGCCAGTAGGAATCCTCATCGATTCTCTCCCCGAGGTCGAGGCAGATGTTTGTATTCACTGCATCACCTGTGAATCTGACATACAGCCTGATATGAGTCTTTTTGGAAAAATCAATTCCATACTTGTCAACGCAGCGCATCACTCCGCCCCAGGAGCCCGGATTATGATTTTCGGGCTGGAAGAATAATTCCAGAACATTATTCACATAGTTATCAGCCTCATTACCGGTAGAGCTGGATACGATTTCACCGAGTTTCCACCTTCTGTATGTGTTGTACCATCGAAGGTCTCCAGCCGGATAAATCAGCGAGGAACCATCCATCGGTATGCTCGCTGGATGCCATGCAGCTCTGCTCTGACCCAGTGGAAATGATGATTCCGCACCTTCCATATCATCAATGTAGGCTATTCCATTCACATTCGGATTCGGAAAGCTCATGGCAATCTCTCCGGAGAGAGTAGCATTACTTTCCGCTTCAGTGTTTATTCCGGGTATGATATTCGCAAAATCAGTCAGGAATCCGGGTTTTATCTCAAAATGGGCATCCACATCAGCAACAAGGGTTCTCGTCGACTCCTCCCCGATCCTTGGTCTGTCGCCCGGAGTACTTGCGCTCTCAAACATCACTGTTGTTCCAAGCCAGGAGTCTGATCCGATGCCGTATACAGCGCGTGTTCCCACAAGGGTTTTCTTCTGAGACGCGAAAAGAGGGATGTATTCGTAAGTAACCCGCAGAGTATTACTCGGATTCTGTGCGTCCTCCGCGGCTTCACCCATCAAAGTGAGAAGACCGATTTCGTATATGATCGTATAATCAACGTCTTTAGTAAGTGTTCTGGTATTTCCCGCGACAGTCAGAGTTACCGTTTCACTGCCCGGAATAATCCCCATATGCCCCAGAGAATATGTGGTCGATGCTGCCCTGTAGCTAACCTCGATAAAGTACTTACTCTGTGCCGGAAGGGGATTGTTTTCTTCATAAATAACCGGGTTCTTCTCTTCAAGGACCGAACTGTCGAAAGGTCTGGTATCGGGAAACACAAGAAACCCGTTATCCCAGTCAACCGCGTTCTCCTCATCTGCCAGCGATCCGTCACCGTTTGTATCAAGACCCAGAAGCTCGATAAATGACACGCCTTCCTGAGTCTGGACAGGATCCTCTCCTGACCTTGTCAGGTATATGCTGCAGTTAAAGCTCTCCTGTACAATGTTGTTCGCTCCAAGGAAATACCTGTTCCGAAGTTCATAATCCCATGTGAGATCAGCAGGCAGAGGATTACTCTCTTTGATTAGCTTCAGATTCCAGTCGGTTCCAACATTTCCTGTAGTATCTCCGGCGGCGGTAACCATCCATATGGCCAGCATATAGTTATTGTTCACAGGGCTGGTAAAGCGTATTACTGTGGAATCGATCAGAACATAATCCAGGTCTTGTCCCGGCATCAGTTCATCCCAGTTTCCGGTTCCGGTTTCTCCCCCTTCTATATACCAGGCGCTCTCCACGGCTCCGGTTTCTTCATTGTTCGTACCGTCAAGATCATCCTGAAATACTCTTATAGAAGCAATCCGGGGCTGAGGAAGAGAATCCGGCGATGTAAGAAAGAAGTAGTTATTCGCGGGGTGAATATCCAGAATGCTATCCGAGACCAGTGTTGCCTGACCTACGAATTCAGAGGATTCAGTTGATCCGGCCTGCCTGCTTGCAATTGTCGTGATCTCCACAGGTCCTACCTGCGCGATCACCTTGGCGCCGAACAGCCCCTGATGCGGAATACTGTACGAAACGAATTGCGGGCCTGCAATGGAGAGACTGATATCACCCATATCGATTCTCTGAATAATCTCGTCTTCATATCCTTCGTACCTGAGACTGAGGCTGCTCTGAGGCCCCATACTCCTCTCGCTGTCGTGATCAACATCTACATGAATCTTCTCGCCAATCGTGCCTTCTAGCTGGACTCTTAGCTGCTGCTCCATCTTGAGATCGGGAAACAATGACTGGCTCTGACCTTCCTGCTCAACCGCATTCGGCCTGTAATGAGTTATACCTGAGAGTGATATTTTCTGATACCCGCTGATATCAATCTGCCCGCCCTCTCCGATTGCTCCCGCCAGTATTTGAGGCATATTGATCGGCAGGTAGATTG
The DNA here is from genome assembly GCA_030620995.1 of Candidatus Aegiribacteria sp. Lineage (GTDB taxonomy): Bacteria > Fermentibacterota > Fermentibacteria > Fermentibacterales > JCC-6 > Aegiribacteria. The sequence goes on along the minus strand of JAUXIK010000018.1, from coordinate 33,044 downwards.
TAGGAACCAGAGAACCCTGCTCTCTGGTGGTCCTCAGGCAGGAGTTCCTGTTCACGCTCAGCCAGCTTCTCCTAAGAGACCACTCAATTGTACGATCATTAATCTCATCAAGCGGGAAACATCCCAGACGGGATACGGGAATATTTCCATAGAAAAGACGCCATGTAAGAAAATCACTCCTGACTGAGTGCAGAAGACGCCATGATATACCCGGTTCCACAAGTACAAAGCGTGATTTCTCAGTTTCCCAGGGATACCTTGGAATAAGCTCAGGTGTGCGCACACCCTCTGCCGAAACAACAGAAACAGCAAGCATCAGTAAAAACATGTATGGCAGAAGTGTGGTTTTTATTTTCATTTGTGGGTTCTAGTCTCCGGTCAGATCAGGGTTCCCGTTCATGTGTTGAAAGAACTGAATCAATCGGTATAATTGTCATGTTGTCGAATATTCCTGAAGGCCTATAATGAGATGTATATGAAAAAGCTGCAAGTTTACACATTACGGGAGTTCTTTCCTCCCTTTCTGATTTCAGCGGGCATATTCACTTTCGTGATGCTGCTTGATAAACTCCTCGACCTTCTTGATATGATTGTCAGTAAGGGTGTACCTGTCAGAACGGTTGTCGAAGTATTCCTGCTGCTCCTCCCTTCAATGGTAGCCGTGGTAGTACCGATGGGAGTTCTTGCGGGTGTTCTGATGGCTGTGGGCCGAATGGAATCAGATCTGGAAGTAACTGCGATGAAAGCTTCCGGCATCAGCATATTTACCATACTGAAACCGTTGATGCTTGCCGCTGTTATCCTTTCTTCTGTAATGGTTCTCTTCAACAACTACGTCCTTCCGGACGCGAATCACCTGGCCAAGAATCTGCTCCTCGATATCGGCAGCATGCGCCCGGCTGCAAAAATCATCCCCGGTATATTCGTTGACGATATCGACAATTACAGAATAATCGTCAGTGACAAGGATGATCTGACAGGCGACCTGGAAGATGTGGTGATACATGAACGGGTACCAGGTACCCCCGGAAGGACAATCACAGCGCTTAAAGGCCGTATAGAACCGGTATCCGCAAATAGATTCCGCCTGGTGCTTACTGATGGACAGATGCACGAACTGTCAAAAACAGGAGAGTACAGAAAACTCGATTTTTTAACCTACACTGTCGAAATAACGCGCTCGGAAGAGCTTATCAGACAGGACAGGGACAACAGAGGAGACAGAGAACTTTCGGCATCCCAGATGAGATCTCTTGTAGATTCGCTTAAAAAGCAGTCAGCCGCTCTAACGGATTCTCTGAGGATCACCGGGAGCGCGCCTCTCCTGGCGCTTCTCGCTGATTCCTCGATGATATCCGGAAGAGGTGGAGTGTTCCCCCCTCCGGACACTCTGGATGACCGCACGAGGTTCAATATAGCCAGGAACTTCCTTGTCCAGCATGCATCCAGTTTAAGGATATTAGTTGACAGGAAAGTATCTGTCCGGAGAAGTATCAGCCGATACCGCGTGGAAATAGAAAAGAAGTACTCAATTCCTTTCGCATGCCTGGTTTTTGTACTGCTCGGTGTACCGCTGGGGCTATCCACCCGCAAGGGGAGCGCAGGGATCGCGCTTGGAGTCAGCCTTCTTGTGATTCTAGTTTACTATCTCTTTCTTATAGCGGGTGAGCATCTCGCTGACAGGGGTATGATATCGCCTTTCCTTTCGATGTGGCTGCCGAATATAATCATTGGCGCATTTGGGGTTATTCTGACTGCACGAAGCCTGCATGAAGGTAATCCGATTCCAATCGAGAGAGCGGTATCGGGAATGGCAGCATTCGTTAGAAGATTCCGCCGGAACGGTATCGGCAAATCCGGTCAAATCGGAGTAAATCGATGAGTGCGCGAAAACTGGACATATATCTTGCTTCGCGATTCATGAAGATGATTATTGTAGCAGTATCTTCCTTTGTTGTGATCTTTATCAGTGTTGACGCTTTCGATCACTTCACAAGATGGGTGGATAAGGATGTGTCCCCGGGGATTTTCCTGGAATATTACTTCTATGGTCTACCCTACATCATTGTGCTTGTACTTCCAGTTGCGGTTCTTCTGAGTTCCCTATTTCTGATTTCATCGCTTTCCCGAAGAAACGAACTCGTGGCAATGCGTGCCGCTGGTATCAGCATTCCCAGAATACTTCTTCCCCTCTTTCTCGTCGGCGCTCTTGCATCTCTATTCGAACTCGGGGTGGGAGATTTCATTGTATCAAATGCCATCTATCAGCAGAGCCAGGTAAAGCGAGTGCAGATAGATGGACAGGAACCGATAAATTACGCCAGAAGAAGCGGGTTTGCACACAGATCTCCAAATGGCGCTATTCTCGACATAGGTTTTTTCAACGGTGAAACAGAGATACTGACTGATGTTACGATTGAATGGTTCAATGACAGTTCCAGAATCACCCGAAGGCTTGATATGGACAGAATGATCTGGTGTGATACACTCTGGACCGGAATAGGAGCAACAGACAGAGTCTTCGGCCCATCCGGAGCACTTGTCTACACTACTTCCGATTCCCTCCCGCTCCCCGGAATTACTGAGACTCCGGAAGATTTCGGCTCAAGACAGAAAGCTCCCCAGGAGATGAATTTCATTGAACTGTGGAACTACATCCAGAGGGTGGATGCAGCAGGTGGTGATTCCAGGGGTGATATGGTGGAATTCTACCTGAAAATCCTTTTCCCGTTATCCAATCTGATCATGGTAATGGTCGGCGCGCCGCTTGCGCTGAGGAATTCGCGAAGCGGTAAAGCGTCCAGCATCGGTCTCGCAATTCTCCTGGCGTTCATCTTCTTCTCGCTGATCCGTTTTGGCCAGACTCTCGGCCATAAAGGAGCCCTTCCTCCGCTTCTCGCGGCAAGCATTGCTGAAATAGTTTTTGTCTCACTTGGACTATTCCTTCTTACGCGGGCATCAAGAGCATAACTCAGTATATATCACATACATAAGAAATTATTGTATTCCCTCCCCTGAACACTTGCTTATTAGTACTTCAAGGTTGCATATTTTCAGATGTTCGTACTGATTCGATACTCACACATAGGTGCTTCACTCAATTCAGGGAGGCTGAAATGCCAGAGCGCATACACAATTTCTTCGCCGGTCCGGCTACTCTTCCATACGATGTTGTCAAAAGATCTTTTACCGAAGCTTTAAATTTCAATGGCCTTGGAATGTCAGTTATGGAGATATCCCATAGGTCAGCTGCTTTCGACAGCATGTTCACCGAGGCCCAGAAGAACATGCTTGAGATCATGGGACTCTCGAATGACGAGTACGCTGTTCTCTTCCTCGGCGGCGGAGCCAGTACCCAGTTCTGCGCCGTTCCTTTCAACTTCCTCGAGAAGGACATGACTGCTGACTATGTAGTTACCGGCGGATGGTCGAAAAAAGCAGTCAAAGAAGCTAAATTCTTCGGCAATGTGAACATCGCTGCCAGCAGTGAGGACGCGAACTTCAATTTCATCCCGAAACAGTTCGATCTCACTCCCGGAGCCGCTTACGTTCACACTACCAGTAACAACACTCTTGTGGGCACCCAGATAAAGGACTTCCCCAATACCGGAGATGTTCCTCTTGTCTCTGACATGTCCAGTGATTTCCTGTCCAGAAAACTTGATTTCAACAAATTCTCGCTCATCTACGCGGGAGCACAGAAGAATATCGGTCCATCCGGTGTCACCGCTGTTATCATCAAACGATCATGGGCTGAGAAAGCACGCAAGGAAGTACCTACAATGCTTGCTTACGCCACCCACATCGCTAAGAATTCCCTTTTCAATACTCCACCCTCCTTCCCTGTCTACGTCGTTGGCAACGTAATGAAGTGGATTCTGGAGCAGGGCGGTCTCGAAGCGGTCGAAATGGCAAACAACAGAAAAGCCGGGCTTCTTTACGAGTATATGGATGAGAACAGTGAGTATTACAGGTGCACGGTAACCGACCCTGCAAGCAGATCTCTTATGAATGTCACGTTCCGTCTTCCGACCGAGGAACTGGAGAAGAAGTTTATTGCTGAAGGTGCCGAGAACAACCTTATCGGACTCAAGGGACACAGATCGGTAGGCGGCTGCAGAGCATCCATCTACAACGCCATGCCATACGAGGGCGTCGAGGCGCTTGTTAACTTCATGAAGAGGTTCAAGGCGGCAAATTAGTTCCTGGACATATATAGAGTCGTATCTTTACGAAATATGCTAATGGGCGGGGAGAAATCTCCGCCCTTCTTCAAACCTTACCCGCAAATTTCACCGGTATTTACAACCGCCTGAGGAATTCCTCTTCATCGATTATCTCAATTCCAAGTTCACGGGCTTTCTGAAGCTTGCTTCCAGCGAAGGGACCGGCCACTATTAAATCGGTTTTACTGGAAACACTTCCTGTGACAGTCGCGCCGGCTTCTTCAGCAATGTTGCGGGCATTTGACCGTGACATGGATATTCCACCGGTAAATACAACAGTCATTCCATCCAGGGGTTTTTCAGAGTTATGAGTGTGTTTGTTTTCAGGATTGAAACCGGCCTGAAGCAGTCGCTCAACCACTCCAAGCGTAACAGGTTCATGAAAAAACGTATGGAGATTTTCCGCAAGTACGGGACCGATTCCGTCTATGTCAATGAAATCCTCCGCTTCAGCTTCCATTATATCCTTTATAGTGCTGAATCTGTCTGCCAGCAGTCCGGCAATCGTTCTTCCTACTCCCGGAATGCCAAGCCCGGTGATAAATCTCTGAAGATTCGTACTTCGGCTTTTTTGAAGTTCTTTGATCAGATTCTCAGCGGACTTCTCACCCATTCTTTCCATCGATGAAAGCTGTTGACGGGAAAGATGGTAGAGGTCTGAGATATCATTTACAAATCCTGTTTCCACAAGCTGCCGAGCAAGTTTTCTGCCCAGCCCTTCAATGTCCAGGGCATCCCTGGAAGCCCAGTGGAAGATGCTTTCACGCAGTCTTGCGGGGCAGGATGGATTCATGCATCTGTGAACAGCTTCGCCTTCCGGTCTTGCGATCGGACCGCCGCATACGGGGCACCTGTCAGGGAACTCGAACCGCTGCCCCCTCTCCTCTTCGGATGGCCTTCCGAGTGATCTGACAACTTCCGGTATCACATCGCCCGCTCTGCGGACAATCACCATATCACCGAGTCTGGCATCCTTTTTCAGGAGCTCATCCTCGTTGTGAAGGGTAGCGCTTGATACGGTGACGCCGCCTACAAATACGGGCTCAAGGCTTGCGACAGGAGTAAGCCTTCCAGTTCTTCCAACCTGGATATTGATATCAAGCAGTCTCGTAACTACTTCCTCCGCCTTGAATTTCCAGGCTGCAGCCCATCTCGGGAATCTGCTCTGAATACCGATCTTCTGCTGAAGCGAAGCTTCGTTGAGCTTTATTACAACCCCATCGATTTCGAAGGGAAGAGAGTCACGAAGGTCTTCCAGTTTCTCAAATGCTGTTTTAACCTCTTCAATACTCTCGCAAACTGAATTGAGAGGGCTGACAGGAATCCCGAGCGAATCCAGAAGCAAGAATAAATCGCTCTGTGAAGTAGTCCCATCAGGCCATTCAGCCGTGCCGTACGATATGAAACTCAGCGGCCTTGATGCCGTGATTCTGCTGTCCAGCTGTCGCAGAGAGCCGGAGGCGGCGTTTCTGGGGTTTACAAAGGGATTCAGATCTTCCTTTGTCCTATTCTGATTCATTCTTTTGAAATCATCTTTCCTGAATATGACTTCCCCTCGGACAATCAGAGTTCCCGGAAAGGGTCGAGTCAATCGGAGCGGAATCGAGTGAACGGTTCTGGCGTTAGGAGTGATATCCTCTCCCTCTGTACCGTCTCCCCTCGTTCCGGCACTGATGAGTAGGCCATCCCGGTAGATCAGCGCTATAGCAAGACCATCCAGTTTGGGTTCAACGGAATAGACCGGAGTACTGTCAAGGTCGAGTTCACGCATTATTCTGCCGTTGAATTCCTGGAATTCCTCATCGCTGAATACATTGTCGAGGCTGAGCATGGGAGGGTTCCATCTGATCGGCGGAAAACCTGCTACCGGTTCCGATCCGACTCTCCTTGAAGGTGAATCTTCCGTCTGCAATTCAGGCCACTGCGATTCAAGCATTATCAGCCTGCGAAGGAGGGCATCGTATTCACCATCGGTGATCTCGGAGCGATTCTCACTGTAATAGAGCTTATTGTAATACTGGATGAGTTCCCTGAGCTTGCGAACCTCGGAGTGAACTTCTTCAGGAATCATTCAGACTCTTCATTTCGACACGTAAGTTAAGTAAGTTATGCCCGGCTTTGCTTGCGCTGCTGGAAATGAACACAGCAGCACCCTGGTGCACTCTTTCATACCCGCTCTCCGATCTGTTGACCGATTCAAGGGGCGCGAACCAGATATCAGCTTCATTATCAATATCTACTATAACCATGACCTTCCGCCAGCGGTCGATAATCTCTATCCGCTTTCCCTTTGCGGTACCGTCTTTACCCATCATTAGCTCCGGCCCTGAATCAATTCTGAAACAGCGGTCCGACGAATTGCCGGTCATCAGGTTCAGGCATATCTCCATGCCGGTTCTATCAAGGGGATTTACGGAATACATTGATTGCACAGCAATCCGCGCGGAGTTCAGATCGACATGCATGTTCTTCGCGAGTTCAAGGTTGTTCCTCTCATATCTGCCCGTGAAATCAACAGTTCTGTCAGACTGGCTGAACGAACACGACGAAACTGATTTCCGGAAGCTGATGATTCGAGAGTCACACCGTTTCCAGTCTTCAAAAGTTACATCCGGCGTCATCACCAGGTCGCTGAATAATACCCTTCTCCATCGATCGATGATTATCCTTTCCGCGAGCCCGTCCTCCTTCGAGAGGAGATCGTCATGAATTGTCCTCACTTCTCCTGAATCGGTCATTCCGGGAATACTGTCATGGTATTTTTCGCGGCGTCTGCTGAGGACGTGTCCCATTGGCACCGGGCCTGCGTGGTCGGGTAAAAAGCTGAACTCGCTTACTGTCAGACCCTTCTCCGGATGAACAAGCAATGATTGACTCTCTGTTACTACGACGGTTTCCTCTTTCCCGTCAGCGTCAATATCACTGTTTCCAACGAATGGATACATGTCCATTCCACGAAGAGCTTCGCGTTCAGCTGAGTGAAGTTCCTTCCACACAGCTTCCCTCAAGTGCGGAAGGTATATCCCTCCAAACACTCCATGCCAGAAAGAACAGTTGCACTGGCTTCTCCAGAAGTGATGAAGCGCTGTTTCACTTCGTGAGCGGCGTACTGTTTTTTCAGCCTCGAGTATCCTGCCGTGCAGCTCTTTAGATTCAGGATAGGCTGAGAGGAAATTCCGCCAGAAACCTTCTGAGATCCACTCCCCCATCTCTGAATAACTCGCGGTGGGAATGTAAACAGGTCCGGACGGATCAACTCTCACTGCTGATGAAGGTAGAACTACTTCAAGCCATGGAGCGGATTCAACTGCATCAATAAAACTTTCGAGCCAGCCCTGAGCGTAACAGAGTTCATTCGTTCCGGGCCAGACGCCGAACTTCTCTCCGTCATCTCCATAGAAGACGAGGGCTGCACCATTGTTCTTCAGACGTTCGAGTTCTTTCATCGTATCCTCAACAGAAGCGAACGGGATCATGTACCTGAGTTCGCGGTTGCTCCCAAGAAGTCTGACCGTCTTTCCGGCATCTTCTGTTACGAAGGGATGAAAAAGATCCAACCCTTCGATACCTGCTTTCTGCAGGTGAAAATCGTCAACTACAGCATAGGAAATACCGGCCTCACAGAGAATTGAAGGCAATTGCGGTTCCCATACTCTCTCGCTTAGCCAGAGACCCTCCGGCCGTATGCCGGTGAGAGATTCGAGATGATCGGAATAGCTGGATATCTGTTCAATAATGTCGAACCGTCTGAAGATCGGAAGGATCGGTTCATACCTGCCGCTGGTCAGGAGTTCCATCTGGCCTTTGCGGCACATGAGGGAAATCTTTTTCAGATATTCGGGATGATACGACTCAAGCCATTCAAGCAGAGTGCCTGAAATGTGAAATCCGGTTCTGAATCCACCATGCGATTCCAGTACTTCAATCATCGGAAGATAGCATTCATTATATGCCGACTCCATGATATGATGGAAATTTCCCACCGGCTGATGATTATGGATACAGAAACTGATTCTCACTTAATATCCTTCAGTGGATATATGTTCGGCTTTATGGCGATCAGTAATCAAGACTGCCATGAAGATGCCTGTAGATTATGTCAGCGGGAAGAATCCGGTCAGGATCAATATTGATCGCTCGAATATCCTGAATTAAGTCCGGTATTCGACCTGAGAAGAAACCTTCTGTTGAACCCCTTGAAAGCTCAATTACTTCGGAATTATCTTCGGAAATGATAAGAACATCGTCGGTTATCGATCCAAGCGGAAAATTCTGCCCCGGCTGATACTGTTCTATCCATATGTACAGATATCCCGACGAATCAGCCCATGTGACTTCAATTTGAGGAATACCTGGATTATACAGCCACTGAAAGAACATTTCTCCGAACTCTCCGCTCTCCCGGATTCCCATCGCGGAAAATAATCTGCCGAATGAATCACCGGAATGTCTGAGATTCCCGAGCGCTCTTGGTATTCCTCTCTTGAACGCGGGGATCTCTCTTGTAAGAAACTCAATAACTATCGGGGCTTTACCGAGTATCACAGGATCATAAAGCGGAGAATCATTCAATCCGGGATCAGCTATAGCGTATTCCGTGCCGCCGGTTATCTCTGACGTATAGAGATAGTATTTTCGATAGGCTTCAAGCAGTTCAGCTGAATTCGCATCATCATCCGCAGTAACGAATTTGTAGACCGACCATGCCGCGAAACCGTCCCGGAGACATTCCGTAAGATAAGTACTGCCGGCGAGGAAAGCTCTTGCTGTCTCAAATACAATTGCTGAAGCCGGAACCGGAATTCCTGAAACAAGTGAATCAGACCATGATTCGTACCCCTGAATTAGCGCGAGCATGTCAGAGGAAAGAAATACGCATCCCGGACCGGTCAGGAAGACAGGAACGTCAAGGCTCCTAACGATTACAAAATCCAGCCTGGCGCCGGAGAAGCCCATATTATTCCAGAAAATAGATGCAAGATCATCCGCCAGATAACTCATTTTCAGCGCAATAGAATCGGAATCATGACATAAATACTTACTTCTCCATCCGGCGATATCCATTTCCGAGAATCCCCCTGTCGCCCAGGCAAGTGGACCTCTTACGCCGCCTTCAGGGGAGGAATAGGATACGATCAGCAGCGAATCGGACACCTCTCTCGATAATTCCTGAAGGGGAGCATAGATCATGTACCCCATATCCGGAACTGAAATGTTCATACTGTACGAAGCAGGTATATCATTTCCAGGGTAAAACCACATACCGCACTGAAAGGAAGTCGAAGGATTGATCTGCAGTCCGCTGATTGTAATCCGATCTGTAGAACCGGAGATGAATCCGTTCCAATTTCCGGAGAATAGACCTGTGAATACTCTCGAGGAATCTGCAACACAGCACACTGAATCTCCACTGTATTCAAAGTATCCGCTCAGAGCCTCAAAGTTGGAATCGGTTCCGCTGTTTGGAAAAAACAGAGTTAACTGGCTATCGGACTGAGTGGGGCTGAAATCAATTTTCAGTGTATCGACCACAGTAATTTCTCTGTGTGCCGGATTGACTGAAAGAACAATGCTGTGATGAACGTCAGGTGGAACTGTTACGTCTGAATTGACTTCTTCCACAATCATGATCCGATTGCGATCAGAGAGATAAACGGATCGTAACATGTTATTTGCGGGGTAAACCAGTTCAGCAGTCCTGAAAACCCCGCTGACTGAAGAGAGAAGCAGATTGGGAGAAGATCCCTTTGTTTTCGCCTGAAGTACCGCGAGTTCCCCGGCCCCTCTGTTCCATACTCTCTCTACAACACTGGAATCCTCACTTGTGTATAACACCGCGAAAAATCCTGCGGTTTCACCAAGAGGAGGAATTTCAACCGTTGTTGGTTTTGTGAGTCCTCCGGCTTCCAGATAATTCAGTCTGTCTTCTGTCGTGGAGCCACATCCCGGAATAAGCATTGAAGTCAGAACTGTTTCAGATTCATCGGTTATAATTACAATCCCGGTCAGCAGGTCACCTGAATATAACAGTGAATCCTCGAATACATCCGAATGAAGATCAAGATTGAACGAAACACTCTTACCGGTATACAGAGAAACCTGATCTCCTGTACTATCGACTTCCGGTTCCTGTCCGGTTCCGACACAGTATAATGATAACAGCATAAAGAACATCAACAGGAAAAACAGAACAATTTTCATTTACACCTCTTAAATATCCGCACCTGCTTTTCAACAGAGAATCAGGAAACAATCATTGTACTGCTGAATATATGACCAAGCAACCCGATCAACGCAAATATCAATTATCAAAATGTGAAGTTGATGATTGACGAAAGCTAACAAATTAAACACATTTGCGCGAGCGAAAGGAAAAATGCATGAGTATTCTGTCTTTTCTGACTGGCGAGATATTTGAGACAGTTGATGTGACCCTCAGGGACTATGCCGTAACAGGTTTTTTCGGGATTGCAGCTTTTCTGTTTTTCATATTTCTTCAGCTTCTCGGAACCAGATTGTACGTTAAGATCACTGAATCAGGACAGATAGGTCCAAAGATATTCGTAATAGTATTACTTTCGCTTGGCTTAACCGGAACTGTTTTCAGCTGTTTCATCCGCCATAGCGAATCATCACTGATTCTCGGGTTTGCTTCCGGGCTCTTCATCTGGACAGCGCTCTGTGAAATACCGGAACAGATGAAATGGATTTCACCTCTCTCAAGAAATGCTGTTCTCGTTTTCCTTCCATTGATTCTGCTGTGGACTCTCGGTATTCTGCTGCTCAGGAATATTCCATCTGCGGTTTTCGGTGCGACCGGATACCCTCTATGTGTATGGGGAATACATCTCGCCAGGGTGCGAGTCATATCGAAGTGGGGTCCCACATCACTTGCCGCAACAATACTCATTCTCCTTACAGCTGCTGTTGCCGGCGGAGCACTGGCTCTAGGCATTGTACACGGAACAATCTTCTCCGGAATAATAGGCGGAGTCATCTTCGCTATCGCTACATGGTCTGCTCTTGAAGTCATATGGGAACGGGGAATGGCCGAGCGGCCCTGGAAGCACTGATAACCCTCAAAGCGGACTAAAATATCATATAGATCAGACCGGCATGAATGCTGAATGGGCCATGTTCCATCTTTGTGTAATATATCTCATCGGGTTCCGCGTCTCTGACTTTACCGCTGTACTCCTGTACCGTCCAGCTATCGGCTGCCGTTCCCAGTACTCCGGAGATGCCAAGCTGAATTCCAAGGTGGCTGGAGAAAAGATACTCCATACTGGCGTCAGCGATTGCGGCAACGCAAATCGCGCTTGAGCTTGAAGCAAGGGTATCCGATCTGACATCCTGCATAAGGAATGTAACCTCACCCCCTCCTGACAATCTCAAACCCAGCGAAGGGCTGGATAGAGGAATCCTTGTTCCGGCAAAAAGATCAATGCCCAGGCTGGATGAATGCTCTAAACCTCCCGCTCTCAATCCGCCGCCGAATGACAGTCCCCATTTACCTGTTTCCACGCCAAGTCTTATGTTGTTGCTCCAGTCAGAGTCCGTTCCCTCAAGACCTTCACCATGTTCAACCTGCATGGAAAGCAGATTGTATTCCATAAACAATATTGCCGGGGCTGACTGCTCAATCGCGGTAACCGTTCCCCCGTTCACCAGATATCCGGAAAGAAGCCTTGCTCTGGATTGTGTATTCCCGACATCGGATATCTGAATCAGTCCTCTGCTCCTGAGGGATTCATACTCGGATATCTCAATCGGGATTCCTGAAGAGGCGGCAATAACCGCCATGATCATGCCGTTGCTGATTCCCTGTTCTCTGCCTATCGGAATGTTGAATACCTGACTGTCTGAGGCGGTGAAAGTTACTTCCATCGGAAATAGTTCGAGAATAGATCTGGCTGCCAGCTGTTCTGCGCAGGTTAAAGCAAGTCGGTAGCGGTCAGGCGCAAATGGAAGTTTATCTTCCCTGGAAACAGTGTTTCTTATGGTTCCGATCAAGGTTCCCGTAGAAGTGTAAAATCTTCCCAGTACATCGACAGTTACCGATCTGTATGTAATGAGTGAATCATTCCGGAATACTGTACGGTCATATTCTTCCGCGGCAGGAATTTCCAATGCAAGAAATATGTCAAGATTCTCATCTGAGGCAATAGTCCGCAAGCGATTTATCAGCAAATCAGGAGAAACGTTAAGATAGGCAACTGAATCAAGATCAGCGACCTCGAAACGGCCGCTTCTGATAAGTTCTACCCTTACTGCTTCAAGAATAAGATTATCCGGAGCGAAATCATCGGAATCGATAGAAACAACACCAATTCTGGGAAGTGCGGCAGAAACGATTCCCGCCAGAAATATAACAATCACTAAAATCGAAGCATGAAAGCGCATTCTGTTTCTCCTTACTCATTCTCGCAAGCAGGTGTACTGTTAACATTTACAAAGTATTCGCATATATCATCCCGCTGAATTATCAGCGTTGTATCTCTGAATATAAATGGAATATACAAATACCACTCCGGAATGAGCGAATCAAGAAGCAATGCTGTCATACTATCCGGTTCACCGTTAATATCGAAAACAAGCTCAACACTGAGAAGCTTCGCTGAATCCCGCCACAGAATTGCAGCTTCTTCAGCCGACATAATGCCGTCGCAGGTCTGAATTCCGACGATCTCCTCAGTTCCGTCGTCTATGGATGAAACGGGTGCTGAAAATACGGCTGTAAATCCTATTGTATCCATATCCAGAGACAGCACTGTTTCTCCTTCTGATTCTTCCTGATGAAGCCCGCCGCAGACAGATTCCGGTGAAGAAATAATTTCATCGTCAGGGATTCGATCATCATAAAACAGGCTTTCTTCGGCTTCTTCAGGAACTGCTTCTTCATAGTAATGGTCCTCGTGAATGAGTCCCCTGGCGGCTCCCGTAGAAACATCGATCGATTCTTCTCTCTCTCCACCGGTTACAAATACTCCAGGCAGCCCCTCTCCTACCTGAGCGGTTCCGGAAGCACCCGCATGCATTTCTGCATTACCACCTGAAACTGCTCCGGATATCTCTCTATCGGTATCCGATCCGTATCCAGTACTTGATATTCTTGAGTGTGTATCGGTTTCCACGGATATATCAGAGGATTGAATCGGTTGAGTTTCCAATGGGGTTTCAGACATAACCAGATCAATACCGGATTCAGCCTCAGGAGCATCCTGAGAGAATGAATCTTCCATCTGTTCTGTAACTGTCCGATGCTCTTCTGATTCGTACATGGGGTAGCCAGGAGGTTTCTCTATCAGCGGTTTCTCGGAAAGAATGAGTTTTACTCCCAGAAGAACAGCAACTATGCCGGCAGCAATGGGAATAACTGTCCACCATTTCCGACTTGAATGATGATTTATCTTTTCGAACAGCTGCTGTTCGATTTCTCTGAATTTGTCATCACCCGGAGATCTGAAACTGTCTCGCCATGAAGTTTCAATATGCTCCTGGGATCTTATGATTCTCCTACAGTGAGGGCACGACTCAACATGATCGGTTACTTCTTTCAGCTGGTCCTCAGGTAATTCACCGTCCAGCATCAACATCAGAACCTCAAAATCAGGACATTTCATTCCCATTCCCCCAGCATTGAACCAACTTCTTCTCTTATTTTCCCTCTCGCTCTGTTCAACCTTGACATGACTGTACCCAGCGCAATACCAAGGCTTTCTGCTATCTCTGAATAACTCAGCTGCTGATCAACCCGGAGCACAAAAACCGCTTTCAGTGCAGGTGTAAGTTTCTCAACAGCCATCTCAACTGATCGAAATAGCTGATCACATGCGACTCTGTCATCCAGATCGTCCTGAACGGTCTGCTGTCCATCCGCGCTGAATCCTTCGTCGAAACACACTTCTCGTCTTCTCATTCTTTTCTGTGAGTAGTTAATCGCGAGATTCGTAGTAATCCTGTATATCCAGGTGAAAAACCTGTACTGCGTATCGTATCTGTCCATGGCCTGCATAGCCCTGATGAACGCATCCTGCGTAATGTCCCAGGCTTCATCATCACTGCCGCACATCCGTCTGGCCACTCTGAAAACCCTTTTCTCGTATTTTCTGAATAATTCCCCAAATGCTTCTCTGTCGCCATTTTTTGCCTTCCTGAGCAATTCAAGATCAGGATTGGTTTCCTCACATGCAATCACAAGTAATACACTCAGGAGCATTCCTTATTCCCTTTCAGAACCGGAAAAAGACCGCCGCGCCAATACCGGTCTCTTTCTCGAATTCCTCATTCTCGCTGTCGAATGAATAGAGGTAGGCATCCACATAAGCATCAAGCATACCGAAAAGCCAGGCTGCGGAAGTGTACCAGATCAGATCAAGTCTCCGTTGTCTGTGTGCTTCATAAGCTTGTTCATTACCGGAATGTCTTGCGTCCTCAGCCTCCAGGTGTTCAATTATCAACCATGAAAGCAATCCCAGTTCAACTGAGCCGAATAGAAGTCCCTTAATCGGTTTTTCGTTATAGAACTGTCCCCATCCTGGCAGCGCTGCTGAACGGAGGAGAGCACCTGTAGGATTCTTCTTTACAATAAGAATATCATGATGTTGAATTTCAGTCTCTAATGAATCAGGAATAATTTCATGAGAATTTTCCCTTTGATTGTCTGATATCGGTTCATTCTCACCCGTATCACTCAATCCTGTTGAGGACAGGATGACCGTCATCAATAGCAGCATCGGGCTAGTCAGCTGATAACTCCTCTGCTGCTTGACAGGATAAAATCAGCGAGTTTCCTCGCATCATCTGACAGCTCTGTGTTTTCCATCAGTTCCCTGGCTTTTACGGTAAGAACACCATCGGAGCGGAACAGATATCTGAATACAGTATCCAGATCATCAAGTTTATCTTTGCTAAAACCTTTTCGGCGAAGTCCTATACGATTAAGGGCAGATACCCGCAGCGGATACCCTCCTGCAAGCACGAAAGGCGGGACATCTCTGCTTACTCTGTATCCTCCTCCGATCATGGAATACTCACCTATCCGGACAAACTGATGGATGGGTACAACGCCTCCGATTGTCACGTCACTGCCAATCTGTACATGACCAGCCATGTTGACAGCGTTCGCAAGAATTACTCTGTCTCCGATTTCACAATCATGAGCAATATGAACGTAAGCCATTATCAAACAATCCGATCCAACAATTGTCCGCCCGGAATCAGATGTTCCCCTGTTGATATTCGCAAACTCGCGAATGACGGTTCGTGAACCGATAATCACTTCGGTTCTCTCGTTATCATACTTCAGATCCTGTGGGTCGGTCCCGATAACGGCTGAAGGGCCTATTCTGACGGAATCTCCAATAACGGCGGGACCCATAAGGAATACGTGTGAAGCAATCCGGACATGGCTTCCCAATTTAACATCCGGCCCTATTACTGAGTATGGGCCTATGGAAGCGTCAGAGGGAATGTCCGATTCAACAACAGCAGTAGAGTGTATCATTCCTTCTTAACCAGCATTGCCATCAGAAGTGCTTCCACCACAATTTTTCCATCAACCTTTGCTATACCCTTCATCCTGCACATCGGTCCTCTGCGCTGTTTCATTTCCAGTTCGAAAACGATCTGATCACCGGGTTTAACCGGATTTCTGAATCGCGCTTTATCAAGTCCGGTGAAGTAAACCAGCCAGTCAGCCGGGTTATCAACCGAATGGAAGAGCATCAATCCGCCAACCTGCCCCATAGCTTCAACCACAAGTACTCCGGGCATGATGGCAGCTCCGGGAAAATGCCCCTGAAAGAACGGCTCATTAATGGAAACGTTCTTAATTCCCACGATTCTTTTATTCGGTTCGACTTTAATAATTCTGTCCACCAGAAGAAAGGGATATCTGTGAGGAAGAAGCTCCATGATATCTTCAATATTCCATGCTTTATCAGTGAGATGAGCACTGTCCATGGTTTTTCTATGAGTCTCCTCTATCTTCTTGATGAATTGAACATTTGAAGCATGGCCGGATTTTACTGAAATAACGTGCCCCTGCAGTCTGGCGCCAAGGAGAGATAGATCACCGATAAGATCAAGTATTTTATGACGGACAAATTCGTCAGGAAATCTGAGCGGTTCTTCGTTCAGAATACCATCATCACCAATAACTACAGCGTTTTCCAGAGTTCCGCCCTTTATCAGATTCTTTTCCTGGAGGTGTTTGACATCGTCGTACAGGCAGAATGTTCTTGCTGGAGCGATCTCATTCTTGAAGGTTTCTGAAGTCACATCAAGTGAAAGATACTGAGTACCCAGAACAGGGTGATCGTAATCAATGGTAAAACTGATTTTAAGGCCGTCATATGGAACAACTGTGAGATTTGCTCCGAAAGCATCGATACTGATAGGTTTCTCGATCTTTATCAAGCTGCGGGGTTTGTCCGGAAGCTCCTTGATGCCGGCCTTTTCAAGAACTGTGATATAGCTTCTCACCGAACCGTCATTGGGTTCGGGGGGCTCATCCGAATCAAGTTCAAGCACAGCGTTATCTATTCCGAGGCCGTATAAAACGGAAAGAACATGCTCAACCGTATGGACTTCATAGTAATCCTGTCCTAGAGTCGTTCTTCTTGATTGTTCTTCCACCTGTCTGACATTCTCAGGACAGACTTTAATACACGGTCTACTCCTGATGTCGGTTCTTACAAATACAATCCCGGTATCAGCCGGAGCCGGCTTGAATGTTATTGAGGTCTCCTTGCCGAGATGAAGACCTATTCCTTTGTAAACTGCGGGTTTTATGAGAGTGGTCTGGAAATGGCTCATCTATTATCCTCTTCCGTACTGTTAAAGTTCCGCATAAATTCAATTACTTTTCTTCTGAAATCAGGAAGATCAGCAAGAGCAGCACTCATACGCAAAGAACTGCCATGAGGCCTTGCTGGATATCCTGATACGGTAACACCCGCCGGGATATCTCGTGAAACCCCTGCCTGTGCCGCAATGACAGCACCATCCCCAATAGTGATATGCCCTGTGATACCTGCCTGTCCTCCAAATACAACCCCTGATCCAACTGATGTACTGCCGGCAATTCCGGTCTGGGCTGCTAACAGGCAACCGGAACCAATGGTAACATTATGAGCGATATGAATCAGATTGTCTAGTTTCGTATTATTCCCTATAACAGTACTCCCAACCACAGCTCTGTCTATTGTACATCCTGCACCAATCTCAACATCGTCTCCAATAACGACATTCCCATTCTGAGGAACCTTGAGATGGCCGTCAGGATCAGGAACAAATCCGAATCCATCTGAACCGATTACTGTCCCGGAGTGGATGATCACTCTGTCACCAAGAACAGAAGCATGATAAATCACAACGCCTGGATGAATCACGCACTCGTCTCCAATGCGAACTCCAGGAGCAATGATAGTTCCCGCGCCGATTAAAGAACCTCTGCCTATGACTACTTCAGTATCAACAACAGCATTTGGGCCAACTGACACGTCAGAAGCGAGGAATGCTTCGGGATGCACTACAGCGCTCGGATGAACTCCGTCAAACCCGGAAGCAATTGTTTTACTGAAAATAATCAATGCCTTTCTGAAGGCATGATATGCTTTGTCAACCAGTATAGTGTTTCTGGAAGATGATTCAATACGGAAAGCAGTAATAACCGCCAGAGCTTTGGTTTCCTTCAGGTGATGCTTGTATAGAGGATTACCGTAGTAACAGACCTGATCAGAACGAGCATCCTGAATCGTTGAAACCCCGGATACCTGTTCATCCGCATCCGGACCTTCAAGATGCCCTCCAAGCTTCTCCACAAGAGTGGAAAGCTTCATCTCAGTCTTCGCCCCTTACTGAGAGTTTTTCCAGAACAGCATTTGTTATATCCAGTGCATTCTCAACATAAATAACTACGCCTGCCGAAGTGTCGAATACAATATCGTATCCTTCTTCCCTGCTGATTTCCTGTACTGCTTCATTGATATTTGCGACAATCGGAGAAACAAGCTCTTCATTCCGGGATTCTACAAGTCCACCCGGTCCGAATATGTATTCGAGAAATTCCTGAAGTTCAATCGATTTTTCCTCGAGAAGAACTTCCCGGGAGCGTCTACGTTCCGGACTCATGACCATAGTATAGTCAAGATCAGTCTGAATCGCGTCAATCTCATCCTGAAGGGAATCGGCGTGCGCTTCCCACTCTTCGATCTCTGTTTCAAGCAGTTCCTTCGCGTCAGCTACTTCTCCCATAGTATTAAATATTCTGTCCGAATCAATAACTGCGATTGTCTGTGCAAAGATCACACAGGTAACCATCATCAGAATCAACGATAATAATTTCATAAAAAAGCTCCTCAAATAAATTAACGGATTATAGAATATTCACGAATCCGGAAGACAGAGCAAACTGAACATAATCAGAAAGTCGTACCGAACTGGAAGTGTGGTTCCCAGCCTCTGTCAGGACCATCGAAACCATATGCGTAATCAAATCCCATTATTCCAAGCATGGGAACCTCAATTCTGACACCGATTCCAGCACCCCTGTTAAGATCCGAGAAATCGCTGGATGACCAGGAGTTCCATGTGTTACCGGCATCAGCAAATACAGACAGCTGCAGTTGATCGATTATTCTGAATCTATACTCCGCGCTGAGAATGAGCATTGATCTTCCACCTACTGTTTCAAACCCTTCAACAGCACCTATTGAGCGTGAACCATATCCTCTCACTCCATAGAATCCTGTTCCACCTAGTTCGAACAGCTCATATGCGGGAGGTTCTACTCCCGCAAACGAAGTGATTACTCCTGCTCGAGCTCTCAGAAAGAAAATAAACTTCCAGAATGAAGGAACATACCAGCTTGAATCCAGCAGATACTTCTGGAAACCGATATCTCCACCAAGCGCACCGCCTGCGAACTCAGCAGTCATACTGTTCAAGGATCCGCTTGTTGCAAATATCTGTCTGTCACGACTGTCTCTTGTGAAATTCAATCGAACGCTGCTGGTCCATCTGGGCCAGTTCTCATCTCGAAGAGAATAGTAATAACTTGTTGAATCAGTTGTTATATTGAAGACATCCACTTTTTCCAGAACGTACTTTATCGATGTTGAAGAGTAATCGATCCATGGCAACGGGCGCCCTACAATAACAGCACCGCCTGTTTTGCGCCTGTCGTATTCTGTTCTGTTGTCCGTTGTGTGGAACAGCTCACCGCCAAGGGAGAGAGGTGTATCCATAAACCATGGTTCTGTGAATGTGATATGGACATCCTGTTTGGTCTTTGAGAACTGATAATTCAGCGTAATATCCTGTCCGCGTCCAAAAAGGTTGGTTTCTCCCAGTTCAAGGAAACCGCTGAAACCGTCATTGCCTCCGTACGCTGCCCCAATTCCCGCTTTCCCGGTTGTTTTCTCCTCGACACTGATCATAAGGTCAACGTCAGGAGAATTGTCTATATACTGAAAATCAACGTTTACGTTACTGAAATAATTCGTGTAGAAAATATTTCTGTAACTTCTCATCAGTGCGGATCTCTGGAACATATCGCCAGGAAAAACGATCAGTTCTCTTCTGATAACATTGTCCAGTGTTCTTGTATTTCCTGTGATATCCACCCTGCGAATATGAGCCCTCTCACCCTCCTGGATAAGGAAAGAGATATCAAGTGAATTCAGATGTTCACCTTCTGTGACGATCGGCTCTATTCCGGCGTAGAAGTATCCTCTCTCCTGGAATACTTCATACAGGGTAAAAAGCGAGGAATCCAGTTTTTCCTGATCGTACTCATCACCATTTTCTATATTAAGTACAGATACAAGGACTGAATCGGAAAAGGCTTCATTACCGGTAAATGACACATCACCGAATGTGAAGTAATCTCCTTCTTCAACAGTGATCTCAAATCTCAGGTGACGCCCGTCTTCCAGCATGGATCGATGCACATCCAGAATCTTTGCATCAGGATATCCATGATTCTGGTAGTAGATTATTACTGTATCAAGATCTGCCTCAAAGTCACTTTCCCTGAATCTTCCTGATCTCCAGAATGAGTCCTGTCTCGTGTCCATCTGTCCTCGAAGCTTAGAATCGCTGAATACGGTATTCCCGAAAAAGTCAATTTCCCCTACTCTGATATCAGGTCCCTCATCGCACTCGAACAGCAGGACACTCCTGTTGCCCGTGTCAGGATCAAGCCATCTCGCGTTGACGGCTGCCTCATGCCTGTGTTTTTCCGCATAGAAATGCAAAACTATCCTGCGTGCTCTCTCAACCTGCCCTGGAGAAACAGTCTGACCGGGGAAAAATGAAAGGGAATCAAGTACATCATTTTCTTTCAAATGACCGGGATTGCTGAATTCGATTCCACTGAGCAACCGATTCTCATTAACCATAATAAGTATATCAGCAAAACCATCAACGGTATCAGCCTGAATTTCAATACTGCCGAAATATCCGAGATTGAACAGATCTGAAGTGCCGCGCTGAATAGACCTGCCCGAAAAGGTGTCTCCTGGATTAAGTCCGAAAACACGTAATATCAGGCTGTCACTAACAAAGGAGTTGCCGGTTACATCTATCGATCTCACTTCAAGAGCAACCGATACTGATATCAGTGCAACAAGAAGAATTATGAAGTTATATCTCAATTCTCGACTCTCCCATGTATTGTTTTCGTGTTGATTTCTTCCGTACTTCGAGATTCGGGAACCCTGAACAGAATTCTATTCTCTTCTCTTACTGCAAGCACAGAATCACCAGAAGAAAATTCGTTTCTGAGTATCGCGTCAGTCAGAGGATCTTCCAGGAGCCTTCTTATTGTTCTTCTGATATGCCTGGCGCCTGCTTCAGGGTCGTAGCCGGCTTCAGTTATCAGAGTTATTGCTTCAGGTGAAAGTGAAAGTGAGATGCCCAGTTCAGAAAGCCTCTCTTCAACAGCACGCATCTGAAGATTCACAATCTGTTCCATATCGGTGAATTCCAAGGGGTTAAACACAACAATCTCATCAATTCTGTTAAGGAATTCGGGATTGAAACGACTCCTGAGAGCATCAAGAACAATACCGTCTTTGCGTTCATTTTCTGAATCTTTATCATCGGATGAAAATCCCAGTCTGCTTCCTGAAACGAGATTCCGGGAGGCAATGTTGCTTGTCATAATCAACAGCGTATTGGTGAAATCGATCTCTCTTCCGTAATTATCAGTCATGCGGCCATAATCCATGACCTGAAGCAGCATATTATACAGATCTGTATGGGCTTTTTCTATCTCATCAAGAAGTACAATGGAATAAGGTCTTCGCCGGACTTTTTCGGTCAGTTGTCCGCCTTCATCATATCCGACATAACCCGGAGGAGCTCCTACAAGCCTTGAGCCGGCGAAGCTCTCCTGGAATTCCGACATATCAATTCGGATCAGTGCGGACGGATCTCCAAAAACCATTTCAGCCAGGATCCTCGCGGTTTCAGTTTTGCCGACACCTGAAGGGCCCAGAAACAGGAAAGTTCCAGCAGGTCTTTCTATGTCCCTCAGTCCGACACGGCTCCGTCTGATAGCTCCGCATATTATTCTGATCGCTTCCGACTGTCCCACAATTTTCGAAGCAAGACGCTCCTCTAGATCAAGCAGCCCCACAGTCTCGCTTTTACCGACCCTGCTGACTGGAATACCTGTCATGTCGGATACTACTTCAGCTACCTGATCCTCTGAAACCGGTGTGATTTGAATCTCCGACAGCCATGCTGATCGAGTTTCATCCAGTTTCTTCTCCAATGATTCCATCTGTTCCCGGAGTGAAAGCACAGCTTCAAAATCATCCTTCCGGGATGCATCCTGTTTCCGGCTCCTGATGTCAACCAGTTCTTCCATCATATCCTGTATGTAATGCGGTATCTTATAATGGAATACTCTGTTCTTGGAGCCTGCTTCATCCATCACATCGATGGCCTTATCCGGAAGAAATCTTCCGCTTATGTATCTTGCGGCAAGCCTGGCACACGCCTGAATAGCCGCATCAGTATATCTGGTTCCGTGATGCTCCTCGTACCTGTTCCTGAGACCTTCTAATATCTCAATGGTTTCCAATACTCCGGGCGGATCTACAGGAACAGGCTGGAAACGTCTTTCAAGAGCTCCATCCTTTTCAATACGCTTCCTGTATTCATCAAGTGTGGTAGCTCCAATACACTGGAGTTCTCCTCTTGCCAGAGCTGGTTTCAGTAAATTTGCGGCATCAAGCGCACCTTCAGCGGCACCTGCGCCAACCAGGACATGCACCTCATCGATAAAGAGAATAATATCTCCGGATTCAGCAATTTCATTAAGCAGTTTCTTCAACCTCTGTTCAAACTGGCCCCGATACTTCGTCCCGGCTACAACGGCTGCCATGTCAAGAGCAAGAACGCGTTTTCCAGCCAGAAGATTGGGTGTTTTTCCGGATGCAATCATTCCGGCAAGGCCTTCAACGATCGCTGTCTTCCCGACACCGGGTTCACCAATAAGGATTGGATTTGACTTTTTTCGCCTGCACAGAACCTGTATGATTCTGTTTATCTGCTGTTCTCTGCCTATAACAGGATCAAGATTACCTTCTCTAGCCATTTTTGTCAGATCTCTGCAGAAGTAATCAATTCCCGGTATTTCCTGAATCTGTTTCTGTTTTAAATCACTGTCGGATTCAATATGCAGGGGAAGCTCGGCGGCTACATCTTCGGCTGCCTTCAGGAATACGCCCTTCTCTCGAAGTATACTGGAAGCCTGACAGTTTCCTACAGATAACAGGCTCAGGAGAATATGATGTGTGCCTGTTGCGGGTGCACCACTGCTGATGGCCTTTCTCACCGCTTCACGCCTGACCAGCCTGGCCTTGGTTGTCCATCCAATCTCTTTGAGATTTATTTCATTTGCAACAGGCCGGCGCATAAGGTTTTCAAGACGGGTTCTGAGTACTCCGATTCTTACACCCAGTTCGTGAAGTATGATGAGCGCTGCTGAACCTCTTACAGAAATCAGACCAAAGAGAATGTGTTCTGAAGTAACTTTACTCTGACCAGCCTTCTCAGCTTCCTTTACCGATATTTCAAGAGCAGCTCTTGCCTTTTCGGTCAGATTTTCCGGCACTTACCCCTCCTCCTGTGAATTCACGGTTTCTAAAAACACATCTATCCTGCTTTGCTGCTATTGTTCCTGTATGATAAAGATAACCCTGGTGAAAAAACTCTGCAATCTTATTATACCAGGATTCCATCCTCCAGAGTCAGTTTTCTGTGAGCTCTGTCAGCAAGTTCAATATTGTGAGTGGCAATAATAAATGCCTGATTTCTCTTTTCGGCCAGATCCAGAATAAGGCTTTCCACCAGCATACTGTTTTCAGCGTCAAGGTTCCCTGTGGGTTCATCAGCCAGGACTACTGAAGGAGATAGAATGAGTGCTCTGGCTACAGCAGCCCTCTGGCGTTCTCCTCCGGAAGCTTCGGAGGGAAAGTGGTCTCCCCTGCCCAGAATCCCTACTTCATCAAGTAACTGCTCGGCGATATCAAGCGCGTATCTTCTCGAATTACCGGCAAGCATTGAGGGCATAGCTACGTTCTCAAGCAGAGTAAACTCATCAAGAAGGTGATGGAACTGAAACACAAAACCAAGTGCCCGGTTTCTTATTCTTGCTCTTCCGGTCTCATTCACAGCCCACACATTAGTTCCGCTGACTGTTACAACGCCTTTATCAGGAGGATCAAGTACACCACAGACATGAAGGAAAGTACTTTTTCCGGATCCACTCGGACCAACCAGGGAAGCCACCTCACCTGCTTTTATTGAAAGACAGGCTCCTCTGAGAATGGAAAGGAATGTAGCTTCAATTCCGTAGGATTTCCAGATATCTATCGCTGACAGAACTATTTCCTTACTCATACCTTACAGCCTTTGATGGAGATACCGAAAGCGCATAAACAGCTGGAATCAAAGATGCAAATAAACATGCAAACACTGTAGCTCCTCCAATACACAGAATAAGGACAGGCTGTATCTCACCCGGAAGAACATCAATCCAGTATACGCTGCTTTCAAGCCTGATTGGAAATACTCTATTAATTACAAAAATCGTCATGACAGCAAAAAGAGAACCGGACAGCGCTCCGGCCAGACCTATTATCCCGCCCTGCATAAGACCTGTGAATAGCACCGCTCCCGGTGAAGCTCCCATGGCTCGCAATACACCTGTATCTCTCCTGTGCTCCAGTGCAATCATATTAAGAGCGCTAAGCAGGTTCAACAGAGCAACAAAACTGATCAGAGCGAGTACAATCGACATGCCGGTTTTTTCCAGTCCCAGAGCAGCAAAAAGGTTCCTGTGCCGGGAGATGAACGCATCGCAGACCATGTAATTGCATTCACCATTAATATATGAAGCTCTGAGAATGGCTGTTACTTTTTCAGCGGTATGGAGGGGATCATATCCAGGTGCTGTTCCCACACTCAATGATGTAGCAGTTATATCTTCCCCGAATAGAAATGAAGCAGTTATCAGATCAGTGAGAATAATTGATGAATTGTATTCTTCAATACCATAATTTATCACAGCACATACTCGTGCAGATACAATTGTGTCGACAAGCAATCTACCCATCGCAGAGAATTCAGTGAGATCAGTAGAAGCGAGTCTGATCGAATCACCGGCGGATACTCCAAGTCTTGTCGCAAGGCTGTGACCCAGAACGGCTCCTCTTCCGGTAATGTTCATTTTATCCAGCCTGTCGCTTGATACCAGAGAGGGTTCAACATCCCAGTCAACTCCCCTTATGCGAACTCCGGCAACATCTCCGCTGCTTCCGGCTGCTACAGCTGTTTTCTCCAGAACGGGTGATACACAGGTAAGTTCATCAAGCGAATCCGCCAGATTCTCCACAAAGAGGAGATCGGCTTCCTCAACAGGGTATCCTCCAGGCGCTCTTACTTCCAATGGAGGTTGAATCGCTGCAAGATGTTCCATGATGGTCCCGGAGAAACCGTCCATGAAGGCGTGGAGAATTAACAGCGCTGCTACGCCGATGGCAATACCGGCAATTGATAAAAGAGACACGGTTCTGACAAAGCCCGAATTAGATCTGCTGAGTATCTGTCTCCAGGCAATACGCAGAATCAGAGGATAATTCACTTATTCTGCCGCCGCAGGTTAGGGAATAAGATCGTATCTCTGATCTTGCTGGTTCCGGTTAGAAGCATGACGAGACGATCAATGCCAATTCCCATCCCTCCGGCTGGAGGCATTCCGGTTTCCAGTGCGTAAAGGAAATCTTCATCAACCGAACCCTCCCGATGTACACTGGCCTCAGCCTGTTCCTCAAGAATTTGCCTCTGGAGAATCGGATTGTTCTGCTCACTGAAAGCATTCGCAAGTTCCAGTCCCAGCACAAAGGCTTCAAACCTTTCAGTCACACCAGGTGAACCGGGTTTACCCTTCGCGAGAGGTGACATAGCTTCCGGATAATCAACAACAAAAGTTGGCTGCTCAATTCTGTCAGCTACATAGAAATCAAAAAGCTTGTCGAGAAGTGTGATTCTGTCCTTTGCAAGTGTAGCGATATCATTCTTCCGGCAAAGTGTTTCAAGATCTTCCGGTTCCCAGGAAAAGAGATCCTCTCCGCTCGCCTTAGAAAGGGATTCAAGAAATCCGATCCTTCTGAACGGCGGAGATAGATGAATCAGAGTTCCCTGATATTCAAGATCTGATCCGATTCCTGAAACCCCTGCGGCAGTAATTACCATTTCCTCGAATCGAGTCATCATTACGTTGTAATCCGCATAAGCCTCGTACATTTCAAGTTGTGTGAATTCAGGACTGTGCGTCCGGTCTATTCCTTCATTCCTGAAATCTTTTCCCAGTTCGTAGACTCTATCAATTCCACCGACAAGGAGCCGTTTAAGATACAGCTCTTTTGCGATTCGCAGAAAGTATGTTTCATTCATGCTGCTATAGTGTGTTTTGAATGGTTCCGCTGCAGCACCACCGTAAATAGACTGTAGTACGGGAGTTTCAACTTCCAGGAAATCGTTTGAATCGAGGTATGATCTGAGTGAGGATATTATCCTGCTCCTCTTTCTGAATCTATCGAGAGAATCGGGATTTATTATAAGATCAACGCATCTGTGCCGATAAAGATAATCACTGTCCGTAACCTCATCGTGAGCCACTCCCTCCGAGTCAACCTTGACGACAGGAAGCTGCCTGAGGCTCTTGCACAGTATAGTCAGATCAGCGCACTTGACAGTCAATTCACCCAATCTGGTTGTGAAGACCGACCCGTTAACCTGGATTATATCTCCAAGATCAAGAAGACCGACAACAGACCAGGTTTTCTCGTCAAGAACATTTCTGCTCAGATAAAGCTGAATGGAACCTGTGCTGTCGCGAAGATCAACAAAAACCGTCTTGCCATGTTCTCTTTTACCTGTGATCCTTCCTGTAACTAATACGTTCTCCTCGGTCTCTCTTCCATCTCTCACTTCCTTTATGGAAAGCGATTCATGGCTTCTTGGAGGAAAGGGATCTATCATATATTCCGTTTGCAGTTTTTCAAGCTTGCTTCTTTTCAGCCCCTGCTGCTCATCACTCATAATTACTGACCGCTCTTTCTGAGATATTCCTCAATAAACTCCTGTATTTCACCTGAGAGGATACTATCAATATTTGACGTCTCCATACCGGTTCTGTGATCCTTCACCATTTTGTATGGATGCATTACATAAGATCTTATCTGATTGCCCCAGGAAACAGCCTTTTTTGTTTTTTCCATTTCCGCTTTCTTTTCCCGGCGTTTTTTCTGTTCAAGTTCATACAGACGAGCCCGGAGAATTCTTCTTGCAACTTCTCTGTTCCTGAACTGAGATCGCTGATTCTGGCACATGACGGCGATTCCGGTCGGAATATGCGTCATCCTCACAGCTGAATCTGTTTTATTAACATGCTGACCGCCTGCCCCGCTTGCCCTGAAAGTATCTACTCTTATTTCATCATCATTAAGTTCAATCTCAATGGTATCATCAAGATCAGGAAGCGGAAATATAGAAGCAAAACTGGTGTGTCGACGATGATTCTGATCGAAGGGGGATTTTCTCACCAGCCTGTGGATTCCGCCTTCAGCGCTAAGATATCCGTAAGCCCAGGGTCCTTTTATCGACAGAATCGCTTCTCTGATTCCACCCTCTACGCCACCCTCACTCATACTCAGTATCTCAACGTCAAATTCCTGCTTCTCAGCCCAGTAAATGTACATCTTCATCAGCATTTCAGCCCAGTCCTGACTATCCTGCCCGCCTGCACCGGACCGGATTGTCAGTATTGCATCATTCCTGTCGTTAGGACCTGACAGCATCTGCATGAAATCAAGACGGTCCAGTTTTCCATTCACCCATTTCAGATTTGCTGAGCATTCCCGTTCCAGTTCTTCATCAGGATCATTGGAAAGCAGTTCAACTGCTATCTCCACATTCTCAAGTTTGTTCTCTACTTCTTGAATGGGATTGATTCTGACCTGAATCTGCTTATGCTCATTTATAATCTTAAGAGCAGCTTCCCTGCTATTCCAGAATCCAGGTTCAGCCATGGTTTTGTTAAGTTTCTTATCATTGGAAACAAGCTCCGGGAAGTCAAAGACACTCCTTGAGTCTGGTAAGTCTCTCAAATGCTTTTTTGTAAACTGAGCGTAAATCTTCGACTGTCATCTGAACCTCTCTTTATTTATTAACAGCACTGTTTTCACAAGCCATCTGAATATAAGACTTTTCAATCCTTATAACTAAGACTAAGGTTGACCCGCAGGCAATACAGAATTATTCTGAGGGCTTCTTCAGGAGGTTAGATGTTTTCAGATATTTCTGGCTATGTGCTGGAACTGCGCGAAGCTTTCAGCACACATATTGTATTCGGAGTCGGAATTCTTCTCATGGGAAGCTATTTCATGGGCAGGTTTGCGGAAAAAGTGCGACTTCCGGCTATCACCGGCTTCATACTTGCAGGTCTTCTCCTGGGTCCATCATGCATCGGCCTTATTCATGAAGACCTTGACGAGACCCTTGCTTCGATAACCGAGATCGCCCTCGCGCTTATCGCTCTAGTGATCGGGAGTGAATTCAGTCTTAAGAAACTCAGAACCATCGGGAGGCCGGTGGTCATCATTACTTTGTTCCAGCTTTTCGGTGCATTCATACTTGTTACGACCGGTCTCGTTATTGCGGGAATGAGGCTGGAATTCGCGGCAATTCTGGGAGCTATCGCATCGGCAACAGCACCGGCGGCAACGGTCGCTATTATAAGAGAACTCAAGGCAAGGGGACCGTTTGTGGACTACCTCTATGGAGTCGTAGCTCTTGATGACGCAGGATGCGTACTGCTCTTTGCAGCTGTTACGGCTATTGCCGGTAATTCCCTGGGATCAGCCGCCAGCCTTGTTCATTCGGTTTTCCATGCTATTATTGAGATTTTTTCATCACTTGTACTCGGAGCATCAGCAGGATGGTTCCTGCATCTCCTGACCCGAAAAAGGAGAAGAACCAACGAAATCCTGATAATATTACTTGGGGTCATACTCATACTTTCAGCGATCTGCAACAGTTTCCATCTCAGCGCTCTTCTTGCCAGTATGGCTGCCGGTACTGTCATGGCGAATCTGTCAAGGAAAACCCACCGGATAATAAATACCCTCGACTCAATTTCTCCCCCCCTGTACGCAGCATTTTTTGCGATCGCCGGTACCGAACTGAGTATATCCGTCATGACCTCGTCTCATATCCTGCTCATGGGTGGAATTTTCGTTCTGGCCAGAGCTGCGGGAAAGATTGCAGGAGTACATATTGGAGCATCGGCAGCTCATTCGGATCCTTTAATCAAAAAATACCTCGGGTATGGAATGCTCCCACAGGCCGGAGTAGCCATAGGTCTTGTACTGTTTCTTGATACGATGCCATATTTTGCGCTGAATCGAGAGATCACCGCCACTCTGATAAACATTGTGCTATTCTCTGTACTTTTCAATGAACTTACCGGACCGCCGCTTTCAAGATATTCCGTGGTGCGCGGCGCCAAATTGGAGTAATAATGGATATTTCAAAATTCCTTTCACCGGAATCCTGCACAATCGAACTTGCCGGAAAAACAAAGGAAGAAGTTGTCAGAAGCCTTGCCAGGCTCATCGAAAAATCCCCTGACGTTGCCGGAGTCGATCCGGGAAGTATCGAGCAGGGCCTTCTGGAAAGAGAAAAAATGGGATCAACAGGTTTCGGCAAGGGAATCGCGATTCCTCACTGCAAGGTTACAGGCATGAAGGATTTCGCGCTTGCTCTGGGCATTTCAATCCGGGGAGTGTCCTTCGATGCCATGGACAAAAGAAGTGTGCATGTATTCTGTGCCATAGTAGGCCCGCCTGAAGATCCGGAAATGCATTTAAGGCTTCTTGCGGCAGCCAGCAGAGTTCTTGGCGCAGGTAAATCCAGATACGAACTGCTGAGCAGTTCAACCTCGTATGCACTCAGGGAAGCCTTCCTTTATCACGCCGCTCCGGCAACTGCCATTGATTCCTGTAAAGACAAAACCTACAACCGGCTCATGCTTATAATCGTTCAGGAGGACGAAGTCTACAATGACATAATCGAACTCTTTCTGGAAATGGGCCTTCCCGGAGCTATAACCCATGAGGGAAACCTTATGAGTCAAATCCTTTCCGGAGTACCGGTTTTTGCGGGATTTCTTGATGTTCTCGGCAGTTCCCAGCCTGAGCCCAGAACCATTCTCGCACTCGTTCCAGCCGATACCCTCGATGAAATGATAGCTTCAATCGAGGAGATTACCGGAGATTTGGAGAATCACCGGGGAGCCTGCATTATAGTACTGTCGCCTGATATAGTAAGAGGATCGCTGGAAACGATATAAATCCAGTTAATAAACTGATAGGAAGTAAAATCATGGCCGATTTGTCGCAAAAAATGGATGACCTTTTCGGAAGAATACGGGAGAACAATCTGTGGAGACAGAGGAAATGTGTAAACCTCATTCCCTCCGAGAATACTCCCAGCCCTCTTGTTAAAATTTGTGAATTATGCGATCCGGCCGGCAGATACGCTGAGCATAAAAGGATGAAGGGCAGGGATGTTTATTTCTATCACGGAACCGATTTTATAAGAAGAATAGAGGAAGAGGTCGGAGAAGCGATAAAGGAATATTTCCAGTGTTCGGAAGCTGAATTGAGAACTATAAGCGGACAGATGGCAAACGCAGTCATATTCGAAGGAATGACCAAATTCGTGAATCGCTCCACTCCCGAAGGTACATTCAGAAAGCTCCGAGCAGTCATGAACAACAATCTGGGTCTGGGGGGTCATCTGTCCAGCCAGCCCTTCGGAGCGCTTTTCAATTTCGTCGATATCGATCCTGAAACAGGCAAGGAGAATTGCGTCAACTTCCCTGTTATGGAAAGTAACCCATACAGGATCGATGTGCAGAAGATGCTGGAAACAGTACGCCGGGTCCGTCCGGAACTTGTTATCTTCGGCAAAAGCATGTTCCTCTATCCCGAGCCGGTCAAAGAACTGGCTGACGAAGTGGCCGACTGGGAAGACAGACCGGTCATAATGTATGATATGGCCCATGTACTCGGAATCTATGGCGCATTCCAGGATCCACTGGCCGACGGCGCAGATGTTGTCACAGGATCTACCCATAAGACATTCTTCGGACCACAGCGGGGTGTAGTAGTCAGCAACATGGCAAAGAAAACTCCTCTGCGGAAACTCTGGCTTGATATTACGAGCAGAGCGTTCCCCGGCAGCACGAGCAACCATCATCTTGCCACCCTTCTGGGTCTTCTTGTTGCTACAACTGAGATGAATGAGTTCAAGGATGAATATCAGAGCAGAGTTCTGTCAAACGCGAGAGCCTTCGCTAAACATCTTGCGGATAACGGCCTTGCGGTGGAAGGTGATCCCTCTGACGGGTACACACATACGCATCAGGTGGTAATCCGGGTATCGGAACACGGAGAAGGCTCAGAAATTGCAGACCGCCTTCAGGAGAACAATGTCATTGTTAATTACCAGGCCCTGCCCGATGACGAAACTTTCCTGTCCTCAAGCGGTATCAGAACAGGTGTTTCCGAAATGACCAGATATGGAATGGATGAGGATGATTTTGGCGCCCTGGCGGAACTCATGGCCAGAATAATCTTGAAGAACGAAAATGTTGCCGATGAAGTAGCCGATTTCCGAGAGAAATTCACCGTAATGCGCTACACACTTCCGCTTGAAGAAAGCATCAGACTTGCTTCGGGTGCCCTTGAATCAGCATTCCCAACCGGTGAATACGCAAAACTCTTCGCCGAAAACCTCCGGAGGTTCTAACATTCGGGGTCGGGCCTCAAAACTTAGCATTCTTAACATTTGGGGTCGGGCCTCAATTCTTAACATTCTATATTCATTCGCTATTGACCACTTGCATCTTTGGTCATTTTCGCGTAACATATAGATATGACAAGGCAATTAAGAACTGAATTCCCCGGTGCTCTTTATCATGTGTACTCCAGAGGTACTGGCAAGAAGTCGATATTTCTTGAGAACGCAGATAGATTGAAATTCCTGAACACCCTAAACAAGGTTATCAGACAATACAATTATCTCTGTCATGGATACTGCATTATGAGTACTCACTATCATCTTATTCTCGAAACCCCTGATGGTAATATTTCTCGTGGAATGCATCTGCTACATTCAACATATGCGCAGTACTTCAATAAAAGGCACGACTTCGTTGGACATGTATTCCAGGGAAGGTTTCACTCTATTCTGGTTCAACGTGAATTATACCTTCTTGAGCTATGCAGATACATTGTCCTTAATCCATTGAGAGCAGGGTTGGTCAAGCATCCTGGTGAGTACATATGGAGCAGCTTCAACGAGATGGCTGGAATTGTCAGACAAGAAGATAGCATCCTTTCAACCGAGTGGGTTCTCTCGCGGTTCGGAACAGAACTGGATGAAGCAAGAAAGAATTATATACATTTCATTCTGGAAGGTATAGACAAACCATCACCGTTTTCTCATACTATTGGAAAGATATTCCTTGGAAATAAGGAATTTCTCTCATCATTAGAAAACATTCTGAAGCCTGTCATCAATAAGAAAAGTATTCCCCGTGAACAGCGTTATGCATATCGGCCAACACTTTCCGAGGTTTTTAAGCATTCAGATTGTTTTACCAAAGAATTCAGAAATAAAGTTATCTTTCATGCATATTCAGCCCTTGGTTACCAGCAGGTGGATATTGCAAGACAGATCAACCTTCATGAGATAACGGTAAACAGGATCATAAAAGCAGAACACTCAAAACGAAATATTGAGTATCTAAGCCTGACCCCAAATGTTAAGAATGCTAAGTTTTGAGGCCCGACCCTACTTAGTACATGTTGTCTTCGATATTCTTTTCCCCGAAATCGGGATTTTCCTCCCAGGAGATCATCTTCCAGTATTCCAGTATCGGGAAATAGGGCGGCCTGACTCCTGTAAGCCCCTCATCGTACGCAATATATAGCTCATAGCCCATAGACCCGGTTCCAAGTCTTCCAAACTTCGCCTCAAGCACACCTCCGAGCACACTGAAATATTCCTTTTCCTGTGGGTAGAATACGCTTTCCGCTCTGAGTTCACCGGACGGAGCAGCCAGATACGCCTTTACGCTCAGACTGTGATCCGTATTTATATCCCAGGGACAAGGCCAGTCTGAACTTCCATTCAGTGATGGATCCGTGGCAATGATAATATCCCTCA
>JAUXIK010000075.1 GCA_030620995.1 Candidatus Aegiribacteria sp. | reverse complement strand
CTCTGACGGATCAACACCTTCCGGAGCGTAGAGAACTTCCGATCCGCCCGACAGGGGTGCAAATCTTTTCCTGTTATCTACTCTGAACAGAGCTATTACAGGAACTGAAACGGCTGATGCCACATGCATCGGACCATTATCCGCCGAAATGAATACTCTCAGACCGGCAATTCTATCACGCATTCCGGCAATTGTCAGTTCCGGCATTACTTCTGCGTCATAATTCCGGCCCAGATATTCAGCAGCGTTCTTCTCTTCCGTGCTTCCCCAGTATAGCTCCAGGTGAATCCTGCCGGATATCATCTCGACCAGCTTCTCCATCAGATTGTGAGGGTACTTTTTTATCCCGCTTGCACCGACATGGAGTCCGACAGCATCTCTATTTTCAGAGTTCCGGCATGTGAGTTGCGGAGGTGACCACGCAGGCCACCTGTCCCAGACGTTTCCAAGGCTGTGCAGGGCACGGCTTTCATGCCATTCAAGAAGAGGTGCGGGCACAGTATGAGTGTACCACCCGTCGTTGTTATTACCGGTTGAAGTGCTTATTCGGCAGTTTGATCCTGACATGGCAGCGGACACGGCTCCGGAAAGGGAGAATGAATGAGGATGAGCAGCATCAATTGCCACATCGTACGAAGATTTTCGGAAACCTCTTACAAGCTGTACGAATTTCCAGGGATTTCTTATCTGCCCCTTCTTGTCAACTCCAATTACATTGTATCCCTGACTTTCCAGTAATTCTGAAAATACATCACTTACAAGGATTTCAAGATCGGCTCCAGGAAATCTTTCCTTTATGCTTCGCAGCAGCGGTTCCAGCATAACAAGATTTCCCAGTCTGTTGTCAGTTCTGATTACAAGTATTCTGGACGGATCTGAAGGCAGCTGAGTATTCCTGCCCGAAGTAAGAACAGCGCAGAGCAGCCCTGAGAGACTCTTCCTGCCCTGACGCTCAATTTTCTTCAACAGCGCCATCAGATGTCCTTTACTCCAACTGGCTCACCAAAATGCGTCCATCCGTCGGCCCGTATAATTCTGACATCAACGAAAGTTCCTGGTTCATAATCCGTTCCCTGAAGTATGACCATTCTGTTCCCGCGGGTCCTGGCTGCCTGCTGATCCGGTTTCTTTGCGCTGCCTGTAACAAGAACGCTGAGAATTCGGTTTTTCAGGTTTCCAGATTTTTCGAGTGTTATTCCTCTCTGAAATTCCTGAAGATAGTTAAGTCTTTTAAGACGAACATGTTCAGGTATGACATCACCAAGATCACATGCGGATGTGCCTGTCCGTTCGCTGTATTTGAACAGGAAAGCATTATCATATCTTATTTCATCAAGCAGCGAGACAGTTCTCTGAAAATCTTCTTCCGACTCCCCCGGAAAACCTGTAATGATATCAGTTGTCAGTTCTATTTCAGGAATCGCGTCTCTGAGCATTCTGATCTTCTCAAGATACTCAGTAATTGTATAACCGCGATTCATCATGTGCAGAATCCCGTCACTGCCTGACTGCACAGGCAGATGAAGATGATTGCAGATATTGTCCTTCGAAACCATTACTTCAACTGTCTCTCTGTTGAAATCACGTGGATGGCTGGTCACGAACCGTATCCAGGCAGAGCCTGCAGCATCGGACGCCTTATCCAGGAGTTCCGGGAATGATGTATCCAGTTCATGGTATGAATTAACATTCTGTCCAAGCAGTGTTATCTCCCTGTAACCTTTTTCGGAGAGATCTCTTATCTCTTTAATGATCGAATCGGCGCTTCTGCTTCTCTCCCTTCCTCTGACATAGGGAACAATGCAGTATGAACAGAAATTGTTGCATCCACGCATTATTGTAACAAATGCCCCGGGAAATCTCTTTCTGAGTGGATCGATACCGGTGTAATCTCCTTTTCTGAACTCCACAAGAGCCTGTCTCCTGGAATTCTGAATCAGCAAGGGTAAATCTTTATAGCAGTCCGGCCCTACAACAAGATCGAGATTTGGGAATCTGTCCAGAAGATCATGACCATGTTCCTGTGCCACGCAGCCGCACAGCACGATAAGCGGTTCTCTCTGCTTCCTGTTCTGCCACAGTCCGCCAAGCTGAGATGCTCTTCCGAGCACTCTGGTTTCGGCGTGTTCTCTTACCGCACATGACACGAGAAGAATGACATCTGCCGATCCGGGATTATCAACATTTGTGAATCCGTCTGCTTCCAGTATTCCGGCAATGATCTCCGAATCGTGCACGTTCATCTGACATCCGTAGACATCCATGTAGTAAGTCGACAGAGTCATCATCCCGGCAGTATCAATTCCATTGCCATAGCGGAAAATATCGGTATCCGGAAATTGTCATCAAGGGGAAGATCAAATAGTTCGGATAGAGTGGCAACTACCGAACCGACGAGCAGTGTCATGGGAGTGAGTTTCCAGCCGAACTGCGGTGAGAGCCATAGAATCGCGAGACTTGCAAGAAGACAGGAATTCAGGGCGGCAAGGCTTCCGGCAAGAGTCCTGTTACCGACAAGCTTAATCCTGCCGAAGTGCTTGCCTACAAGCGCTGCAGCGCTGTCACCAAGGCTGAGGAATACCAGAGCGGCAACCGCAATTTCCTGGCGAAAGATGAGAATGGTAAAAGAGGCTGAAGCAAAAACAATTGTAGCAGCAGTCATCCCGCCACCGATTTCGCTTTTCCTCAGTACTTTCCCGAAAACACCGAGTATGAAGCTTTTGAAGGGTCTGTACCTTGCCTTGAGAATGTCAAAAAGAATAAAAAAGAGAGAAATGACAGCAAGTGCGCTCGCAAGATATATTCTTCCGTTCACCGGATACATCCTGTAAACAAGTACTGTTGAAACAGGGATAATAATTGATCCTGTATGAATGGTTTTTCTGATCAGTTCCTCAAAATATGGCATAAAGAAACTACCGGTTCCTCAGAAGCCGACTCCCAGTGACATTCTGTGCGTTGCATCAAGTTCCTGATGGCTCAGATATGCATAATCGAGACTCACTGGATGATTAAGAAGACCGAACTTCAGACCCAGCCCTGCTGTCATTGACCCTTCAGAAGAACCAATTCTCAGAGCCACCAGATCCTTTATCAGAAATTCCGCTCCGATATGAGTATCAAGGCTGATTCCAGAAAAATGATACTGCGTTGAATACTCACGACCTTCGAATCTGAAATCTCCATCAGCCGCTATAGTCGCTACCGTCGCGAACTTGGAAAGAGGCCATCTTACAGACATACCAAGTTTTACCGTTGGAAGAATGCTTTCAGTGCTTCCTGTATTCCAGAACAGGTGGGTCCCGGTTATATCCTGAAGATTCAGGCCAAGTGTAAAGGCTTCCGAGGGGTACCATTTCGCTCCAATATCCAGTCCGAGACCGTAAGCACTGTAACCCATTAAGCCTCTCTGTATTATTTTGGCTGAGGCTCCAACAGAAAAGTCAGATGAAATACTGCGGGACCATGTGAGATACAGAGCCCAGTCGACTCCGTTTTCGTATGTAATTCTGCTTTCATCCCAGATTAGTTCCTCACCTGCATCCCAGACCCCATTACCCTCGGTACCATCGGGATTTGTATCCGGATCATAATCATCGTCTCCGGCATCTCCCGGTTCACCGGTACCATCTACACCAAACACTCCGTCAGAACCGGTATCATGATATTGAACGTTGAGTGTATTGGCGATATCCCCTACATCAGTCCTGAATAAACTTGCGCCAAGGCCTGTAATGCCGTTTGACCTTCCGTAGCCCAGATAATCATACTTTACGATTCCGCCAAATCTCTCGGAGTGCATGAACTGGGCTTCCTGTCCGCTTATTCGGAATAGTCCAGCAGGATTCCAGTATCCCGCGGAGGCATCATCAGCTACAGCGCAGAAAGCACCTCCCATGGCGAGGCTCTTTGCCCCGGCACCAACTGACAGAAATTCGCCGGCGTATTTTGCTGCCTGCAAACCGGAAAATCCAATAAGAAGAACAGGTATCAGTGTTTTGTACATGCTACCTCAGCCTATTGTCTCAAGGTCAGATGTGTATTCAATGATAGTGTTTCTCCCATCTTCTGAGATCTTTGTGAAAAACAGACCCAGACCGTATGACCCGTCCGAAAGTGGTTCTTCTCTGATAACCACTGCTCGGGCAGGAATTTCATCACCATCATGTACTCGCAGCAACAGTTCAACTCTTGTCAACTCGCCGATACTTCTGGAACTTACACAGTAAATCCCTGAGGCACTGACATTCAATGCGGTTACAGGCAGTACGGGCATGTCCTTTGAACTGACAGAAAGCTGACATCCTATGCTTGTTCTGAAGTAATCTCTCTTTTCAGTATCTGTTTTTTTGTGCAAATCAAATCTCCTGGATAATAGTGAGAAGTCTGTATTTGCTAATTAAACCCAATGCTACCCCTGAAGTTCCAGCGTGTCAATATTGCCGCTTCAATCCCATCCTGAAATATCCGAGTTGTTTCAATTATTACTCTCTGGATTCCTGATGATTTTCAGTTATATTGCAAGTTGAAAATTTTAACATTTCAGAATGAAAGGGGACAATATATGAATTCCTTGATTGACAAAGTTAAGGAACTGCTGACCAAACCTGCCGATTTCTTTGTTAAGGCAAGGGATGAACAGACTACCCTGAAGGAACTTATAATGGGGTATGTCATTTTCCTTGCAGCAATTCCTGCTATCGGAAATTTCATCGGTTACGCCGTTATTGGAAGGAGCATCTTCGGACATACTGTACGATACCCCCTTAAGTATGCTCTTCCCCATGCAATTCTCTGGTACGCAGCCAGTATAGCGCTGGTCATCGCTGTAGTATTTATCACCCAGAAGCTATCAACTAACTTTGGCGGAAGCGGAAACATCGATGTTGCCGCTCGTGCTATCGTTTACTCCTACACACCTGCATGGGTTGCCGGAGTATTCTACATTATCCCTGCGCTTTCTGTGATTGCTATGATAGCAGGATTCTACAGCCTTTATCTTCTCTGGATATCAACTGAAAAGATGCTTGATATCCCCGAGAACAAACGGATGACTTTCATGATCGTGCTTGTAATCGCTTTGATCCTTGTTGGTCTTCTTACCGGGGTGATTGCAGCTCTCGCTCTTCCAAATATTCCAGGACTCTAGAGAGTAGACATCCGGTAAGATAAATGATGGGATTTTTGCAGCTGAACCGTGGAACAGCTATTACTAAAACTGATTAATCTGATATTTCCAGATTCTTTGCAAATCCAAACAAGGAGGGGACTATGAATTATCTTAATGGTATATGGCTTGTTGTGCTGGGAATACTTGCAGCACCGAACTTTATCATTGCTAAAAAACCTGAAGCAAAGGAAATCATTGCGAAATTGGTGCCCTACCAGGGGTGGATTGGCGCAGTTTCAGCAGTTTACGGAATCATTCAGGTTATAAGATTCTTGACGCATATGCGTATCTTCGATTATATGCCAATAGGTGCGTTGACATGGCTTGCTTCAGGACTCCTTCTACTTTCTCTTGGACTGCTTCTGGGCATCGGTATCATCAAATCATTCGTCAGCTCTGAAGACGCCAAGGTAAAGATGAATAATATGATTGCCAAACTCGCCCCCAAGCAGGGTACACTGGGTTTCCTCAGTATCATTATAGGTCTCTGGGTTATAATATATCGTATTATTGGACAGGCTTTCTAGAAACCCGCATATCCAGATGCGCACCGGGAACAGTCGCAACTGTTCCCGGTTTTCTCATTCAGATGCCTGCTACTGTCATTAACCGCTCCCATTGACAGAACAACCTATTCAATTAGCTTCCACAGGATATACAGTAATGTTACAGGGAGGTGAAATATGCCGATGACTCAAACGCACAGCGACTATGTGCGTAAACTCATTTCGAGTGGTGCCAAGAGCAGAGCAATTCTTGTCCTGAAGAAAATGCATCCGGCAGATATCTCGGATCTATTCGGTACTCTTACACCGCCCGAATCAACAGGGCTTGTCGAAATACTCCACTCACAGAAAATAGCCGATAAAGTTCTAATGGAACTCCCGGAGGGTATTTTACACGATATCCTCGAACGGCTTGATAATCAGATAACTGCGGAGCTGCTTGCAGGACTTGAACCGAATGAAGCACTTGCTTTCCTGGAAGTTATTCCTGAAGAGCGCAGAGATGTGCTCATGAGTATTCTTCCTCCGCTTAAGAGAAACAGAATCGAACAGCTGCTGATCTACCCCGAGGATTCCGCCGGGTACTGCATGAGTACAAGCTATATGTCCGTCAAAGCTGATCTTACAGCCGAACAGGCAGTTGAGGTAATTCGGGAGCAGAGTGAAGATGTAGATGTCCCATTCTACGTATACGTTACTGATGATGATGGAAGATTATCCGGTGTGGTGCCACTGCGAAGGCTTGTTACCTGTCCTCAGAACACAACAATTCGAAAACTAATGATGGCGGATCCTTTTACGGTGAATGTCAATTCAGATCGTGAGGATGCCGCAACACTGGCAAGAAAGTACGACATCATGGCCATTCCGGTTGTTGATGACAACCACAGACTTGTTGGTGTCATTCCCGGCGACAGCCTTTTCGATGTTATCGAGGAAGAAGCCACGGAAGATATGTACAGAATGGCCGGTCTTTCAGAGGACGACAGAATATTCAGCCCGGTATCCACCGCATTCAGGCAGAGATTCCCTTGGATATGGGTGAACCTTTTCACAGCATTCATTGCATCCCTTGTCATAAGGGCATTTCATGGAACAATTGAATCAGTTGCAATGCTCGTTGCTTTCATGCCGATAGTCGCCGGCATGAGCGGAAATACGGGAAATCAATCTCTGATAGTCATAACCAGAGGTATCGCTCTTGGAGAAATGGAATTCTCATCCAGCCTTAAAGCCATTTTCAAGGAAGCGAGAGTGGGCCTGCTTGTGGGGCTGGTAGCCGGCTCAGTAGCTTCCCTTGTAGCTGTACTCTTCCCGGGCAATACTAATTCACTGCTTCTCGGGCTTGTTATCTTCCTTGCAATGGTGGGAAATATGAGTCTGGCCGGTCTCCTGGGGGCTGCAATTCCGCTTGTCCTTCGTGCAATGGGACGGGATCCAGCCCTTGGCAGCAATATCCTCCTTACAGCGTTTACTGATTCACTGGGCTACCTGCTTCTGCTCGGTCTCGGCATGGTAATAATCCTATAGTGAAACCCGGAAAAAGAACATACCTTTCGGAGAATGAAATAAGTCTTATTTCAGACGCAGGCCTCGCTGATCCATTCAGCCTCCTTGGTATGCATCCTCTTGGTGAGATACATGATAACAGAATTGAAGTCAGAACATTCTGTCCTTCTGCAAAAGATGTTCGAATAAGGGTGAAGAATCATAAGCCCGTTCCTATGGTCAAAGTACACAATGATGGTCTTTTCGTCTGGAGGTCCGAACCAGATACCGAACCTTTTTCATACACATTGATCATTGAAAACAAGGACTGTACATTCTGGGAGACCAGAGACCCCTACAGCTTTCTTCCGCAGCTCGGAGAGCTTGACCTCCATCTGCTGGCCGAGGGAAATCACTACGAGCTCTACAACAGGCTTGGAGCAAGGCTCTGGACAGCGGGAGATATAAAGGGTGTACTCTTCTCCGTATGGGCTCCCGGTGCCGGTTCTGTCAGTGTTATCGGCAGTTTCAACAACTGGGATAGAAGACGCCATCCCATGCGTTCCAGAGGATTGTCAGGCGTATGGGAACTCTTTTTGCCCGGCATCACGCAGGGAGACATGTACAAATACTCGATCAGAACAAAATCGAATGATATCATCGAAAAATCCGACCCTCTTGCGCTTGCATCGGAGTACAGACCGAGAACAGCTTCTGTAGTAGCGGATAT
Organism: Candidatus Aegiribacteria sp.; assembly: GCA_030620995.1. GTDB lineage: Bacteria > Fermentibacterota > Fermentibacteria > Fermentibacterales > JCC-6 > Aegiribacteria. The sequence goes on along the minus strand of JAUXIK010000075.1, from coordinate 3,589 downwards.
ATCATCATTCAGCTGGTCTGATGACAACTGGATGGAGAGTCGAAAAACATCCGATCCTCTCTCCTCTCCTCTTTCAATTTATGAACTGCATGCGCCTTCGTGGAAAAAACCGCATGACTGGAGAGACTTCACTTCCTGGGACGATCTCGCGGAAAACCTGATCCCATGGGTTAAGGAACTCGGTTTCACACATATTGAACTCCTGCCGATAATGGAACATCCATTTGACGGATCGTGGGGATATCAAACCGTTGGATATTTCTCGCCTACCAGCCGACTTGGAAAACCGGAGGACTTTCAGCGTTTCGTCAACAGCTGCCATACAGCTGGTATCGGTGTCATTCTGGACTGGGCTCCAGCACACTTTCCTTCTGACGCAACCGGTCTGGGATATTTCGATGGCACATGTCTTTACGAACATGAAGACCCAAAACAAGGTTTGCATCCTGACTGGAATACACTTGTTTTCAATTACGACAGAAAAGAAGTAAGGAACTTCCTGGTGGCAAGCGGTTTGTTCTGGCTGGATAAGTATCACATCGACGGGCTCCGTGTAGATGCTGTGGCATCAATGCTCTACCTTGATTACTCCCGAAAAGAAGGCGAATGGATACCGAACCGGTATGGAGGCAGAGAGAATCTCGGTGCGATGGAATTCTTGAAGACACTCAATTCCATCATTCATAGAGATTTCCCGGGAGCTATGGTAATCGCGGAGGAAAGCACAGCATGGCCCGGAGTCACAACCCCTGTTTCGGAAGGCGGACTCGGATTCACCTTTAAATGGAACATGGGCTGGATGCATGATACACTCAGTTTCTTCCAGAAGGAACCCGTTCACAGGAAACACCATATCGAAAATCTGACATTCTCTCTTCTATACGCCTTCAGTGAAAACTACATACTCCCTATATCTCATGATGAAGTTGTCCACGGGAAAGCTTCGCTGTTAAGCAAATGTCCCGGTGACAGGTGGCAGAAATTCGCGAATCTGAGACTTCTTCTCTCCTATCAGTGGGCTCATCCTGGAAAACAGCTGCTTTTCATGGGCAGCGAATTCGGCCAGTGGAATGAGTGGAATCACGATGCTGAGCTTGACTGGAACCTTCTTGAGTTCTCAGAACACACAGGATTAAAAAGCCTCGTCAGAGATCTTAATATTTTCATCTCAAAAGATACTGCTTTTTATGAACTGGACTGCAGTAATGAAGGTTTCAGATGGATTGATTTCAATGATGCTGAAAACACCGTCATATCCTTTCTGAGAAGATCCATGAATGGCAGAGAAGTTATCTGCGTTTTCAATATGACACCGGTTATCAGAGACGATTACTGGATGGGAGTTCCCTCAGAGGGTACATATACTGAAATCCTTAATACAGATGGAGTTATCTATGGCGGCTCAGGAAAAGGCAACCTGGGGAGTGTTGAATCAAGACCGTATGAAAGACACGGTTTTCCTCACTCAATCAAACTCACCCTCCCCCCTCTTTCGGCCCTGTTTTTAACACTGGAAACCTGACGCACTTCTTCAACTTGTGATTGAACGGATGAACCACAACGTTGTTCTTACTTTTACATGTCGGTACTAGCTTCAAGCAGATCGAGCGGGCTTTTTACGCCACTCCGAAAGCATTTCACTACATGAAGATATACCCTTGTAGTCTCAAGACTCTTATGCCCAAGAAGTTCTTGTATCTCACATAGATCAACCCCTGACATCAGTAAATGAGTGGCGAAACAATGACGCAGAGTATGAACGCCGGCATGCCTGGTTATCCCTGCTTCCTTCACAGCTTTTCGCATTGCTCTCTGAATTCCGGTCCGGTGTATATGATGCCTTCGGATTTCGCCTGTTATGGTATCGAGTGAAGCATTTTTTGCAGGAAACAAATATTGCCATCCCCATTCCTGACCTGCATTTGGATATTTTCTTTCCAGAGCTGCGGGAAGTGATACGGGAATAACTGAATCCTCAAATAGTTTCCGTGATTTCTCAAGCTGTTTCTGTAAATCAGATATTATGGTCAAGCTTAGAATTGAAATTCTATCTTTGTTACCTTTACCACCCCTGACAGTAGTTGATCTGTTTTCCAGGTTAAGATCTTGTACACGCAGGCGTAGAGCTTCCGATAATCTTAAACCACTTGAATAGATCAATCGAATTATCAAACCGGCTAATCCTTTTGTTTTCTCAAGAACCTGTCTGACTTCTTCCATTGTCAGAACAACTGGAAGTCTTATTGGTTTTCTGGCTCTAACAGCATCAATATTGTCAGGTTCCCTGGACCATACGTTCCGGAATAGAAACAGTATGGCGTTAAAAGCCTGATTCTGGGTTGATGCTGATACTCTCCTCTTCAAAGCAAGATGGCTCAGAAATACTTTAAAAGCAGAATCGGAATTAGCAGTAATATCATTCTGCTCACAGTACGCGAAATACCTTGAGCACCACTGCAGATAGGTTTTCTCAGTACTTCGTGCATAATGTCGCACTTTTAAACTATCCCTCATTATCTGCAAGGGTTCTGCTGAATTCTCTTTAACCGTTGCAGAATCTTCAGGATACAATCCTCTATATATTTTAACAGCATCAAGAGCTTGCCTTATCTGCCAATCCTCTCTACCTTCTCTGTACAGAATATCAGCAAATACAGCATCATCCGGATTGCCAAGTGCAAGATAATGTTTCACCCAACCTGTCATATATGGTATATGATTTTCCTGTACCAAGTTAAGCGATGATAGCTTATCTCTGTATTCATTCATATCGTACTTCATAATTATTGAACCTCCCTGATATGTGGACTCTACATATCCACTGATTTCACCTGCTTTAGTGTACATATGTTCACTTCTCCTGTCAAGCTCAGTCATTATTATGAGTATTGACAGCTCATTACCTGAATTAATATTGTTAGATGGAAAATGTTTGAAACGAAATGAAGACTCTACATAATCATTGTTCAACACTGAATCGAGGGAGCATATTGGCCAAATCTGAAGTGGAAGAGCGTTGGGAACGCTCGCCTGGTTATGTCTATTTCATAGGCGCTTCAAATCCGGTGGTAGCTGTGAAGATTGGTATCTCAACTCAAAGAGATATAGGTCGGCGCTTAAGTACGCATCAGGGCAGCAACCATGAACCGCTTTCAATACTTGGTATTCTACCAATCGAAATTGGCGAGCGTCCCATGCTTTCTGCTGAGAAGCTGGAACGGCAATTACACAAGAAATTCGCACACCTCCAGCGCTTTAAGAATGGCTGGGCTGGTTCAGAGTGGTTCACCGCTGCTCCTGAGCTTATGGACTTCATTGAAAAAGAATGCTTAACTCCTGAGAAGCGTCTTCTCAAACGGTCGATCGCGAAACCTGGACCAGGACTAAGCAACAATGTCGAACAAATGCATGAACCAGCCACAGATGCAAAGCTATAAGCTAAAATAGTATCTATGCTGGTTATGCAGAATGTTGGTACGCCAAGCACAGCTTGGTGTTTCTTACAGGGTGACCTGTCCCTGAGTTCTTGGGCAGGAAGTCCCTATCGGACAAAGCCTGACCAGCAGTCCGTACCGAGTGTTGCGCCTGT
>JAUXIK010000126.1 GCA_030620995.1 Candidatus Aegiribacteria sp. | reverse complement strand
CGTCCCTCCTTAAGTCGAATGCGCAATGTTGGAGTATTGTCCTTGACCTGATATGTAAACATCCGTATACATAGCTCAAGGATGATGGTGAACCGATCATGGATGTATGCTTCACCAATGCGAATAGTCTGTTCATCCCGACTCATTTCACGATTGTGTGAATGCCTGACATAGTTTTATCCCAAATCTCTGCAGGCGTGTATTTATGTACGGAATATAAACCTCAGCCAGCCAGAGAGTAGAATAGTACTGGAATAGAGTCAGTACAGGACAAGGGTATTGCGGATAACCTGAAAACCAATTATTCTGCTGGTGAAACAACTAAGGTTATCGGATAATCAGCCTGAGCTTGATGAATTGGTATCACTTAAAGGATGGAGCCATTTCGATGGAAGGTGAGCTGAAGAAAAGACTTACTGTCCTTGATGTTTTTTGTGTTGCAACGGGGGCAATGATCAGTTCGGGATTATTTATTCTTCCCGGATTGGCTTTTGCCAAAGCCGGGCCGGCAGTTATCATTTCATATATGATCGCAGGAATATTTTGTATCCCTACTCTGCTTAGCATGGCAGAATTAACGACCGCCATGCCGAAAGCCGGTGGAGACTATTTCTATATTATGAGAGGATTCGGTCCTCTTTTAGGAACCGTTGCCGGGTTTTCAACCTGGTTCTCATTAAGCTTGAAAGGAGCATTCGCACTGATAGGCATGGGTGCTTATCTCAGCATCATAACCCCTATCCCGATTGAAATCATCGCTCTGATCTGCTGCGTTTTCTTTGTTGCTCTGAACCTTCTGGGTGTAAAGGAAGCAGGCAGGTTTCAAGTGTTCTTAGTCATCGGGCTGCTTGGAATCCTTCTTATCTACATTATCTGGGGTTCGGGAACAGTCAACCTTGGGCGCTTCACGCCACTTTTTGCAAAGGGAATAGGATCTGTATTCGCTACTGCAAGTTTTGTTTTTATCTCGTACGGAGGATTGACCAAGGTTGCCGCCCTGGCTGAGGAGACAAAGAACCCGGGAAAGAATCTTCCATTGGGTATGTTCCTGTCCCTTATTGTCACCTCTGTATTCTATGCTCTGGTAATTCTTGTAACTATAGGTGTTATGAATCCTGGAATTCTGGGAGGCAGCCTTACTCCAATATCAGACGGAGCAGGAGTCTTCGGCGGAAACGTCTTGAAGATAGTGATAAGCATCGGGGCATTTCTGGCTTTTATTTCTACAGCCAATTCGGGGATCATGACCGCATCAAGATATCCATTGGGAATGAGCAGAGATAAACTTCTGCCCTTCAAATTTCAGAAATTAAGCCTAAAATTCCAGACTCCTTACGTTTCTATTCTCTTAACCGGATTATTTATGGTCACGGTTATTGTTTTCTTAAAACTGGAGTTACTGGTTAAAGTTGCTTCAAGCATCCTGATCCTCCTCTACATTTTTGCCAATCTAACTTTGATTCTGTTCAGAGAGAGTAAAATCCTCAGTTACAAACCGAAGTTCCGTTCTCCTCTTTACCCATATATGCAGATTTTCGGAATATTAGGGGGGTTTTTCCTTTTGATTGAAATGGGCACATTCATCGTTTTTCTGACCATGATATTTCTTCTGTCAGGATTCTTATGGTACAGGTTCTACGCTCAGAAAAGAACCACTCGGGATTCTGCCCTGATCTATGTTCTGGAAAGACTTGTTTCCAGGGATAAGGAGCTGACCTCGGATAACCTTCTTACCGAACTGCGGGATATCGTTATAAAGAGAGATAATCTTACGAAAGACAGATTTCATAAACTCATTGAAGAATCTATGGTTCTGGATATCGAGAAGGTCGAAGAAATGGATGATTTCTTCAAGGATATCTCAAACTTAATGGCAGAAGAGCTGCATTCGGAGCCGCAGGATATTTATGATAAATTCGTAGAAAGGGAGAGAGAATTCAGCACTGTTCTGAGGAGGGGAATGGCAATCCCGCATATCTGTATGACAGGCGTGAAAGACGTTAAAGCTCTTATAGTAAGATCTAAACCAGGAGTAGTTTTTCCAAATGATGAAGTGGTACATATTATTTTTGTTCTTATAGGTTCATCCGGAGAGCGAATCCTGCATTTGAAGATTCTGGCAGCTATTGCTGAGATCATGCAGAACCCTGATTTTGACAGGAACTGGTTAGCAGCGGGCAGCAAAGATGATCTGAAAAATCTCCTGCTCCTGGCTGATAGAAAAAGAAGCAATAAATAAACAGCGAGAATCCAGATAGAAAAGGATTATCGGGTGACGACAGAAATGCCGTCACCCTTTTTACAGAATTGCTTCTATTCGGTCCTCATTATGAGGTGATAGCCGAAGGGTGTTTCCACTATATCCGAGATGTCCCCGGGCTCAAGCTCGAATGCCGCTTCCTCGAATGCTATCGCCATTACGCCGCGCGGGAATGGGCCAAGATCTCCGCCATTACTGGAAGAAGGACAGTCGGAATTTGCCGCAGCTGCATCGATGAAAGTAAGAGAACCGTCCGAAATACTCTCCTGAAGACCCTCAATAATTCCGAGAGCTTCTTCCTTTGTTCTTGTTGCAGCACTTCGATCAGCACCCTGGTACGCCAGAAGAATGTGGCTGGCATAAACCATTTCTGGCCTTTCGATAACTGGTGTTTCTTCCGTTATCAGGTCACCTGAATTCAACTCGTAAGTGCAACAAAATTGGTTTGTACTGGTGGGTGAGCTGTTGTAGTATTGACAGCGACAACCATCAACAAACCATAAGGAGCACTTATGAGTTCGTACAAACAACTCACCCGAGAAGAACGATACCAAATTTACGCGCTTTTGCAAGCCGGGCATGGGAAGGAGGAAATCGCAGAACAACTTGGTCGGGACAGATCAACAATTTACAGGGAAGTGAAACGTAACCGTGGCAAGCGAGGTTATCGACCTCGTCAAGCACATATAAAAGCAATTGAGCGGCGGGAGGAGAAGATTCAACCACGCTTTTCCAGTCCCCTGTGGCCTTTCGTAGAAGACTTGATACGGAAGGACTGGAGTCCTGAGCAAATATCAGGGCGATTAAAGATGGAACACGGTACCACTATCAGCCATGAGACAATTTACCAGTACATCTATGCGGACAAGAAAGCTGAAGGAGATCTTCATACCCATCTTCGCTGTCAAAAGAAGCGCCGTAAGCGTTATGGAAGCGGTAGAAATCGCCGAGGGATCATCCCCAATAAGACCTCGATCGATGAGCGTCCTGTGATAGTGGACGCTCGAGATCGTATAGGTGACTGGGAAGGAGATACGGTGATCGGCAAAGGGCACCAGGGCGCTCTGGTGAGTATTGTTGAACGAGCATCACTATTTACTGTGATTAGGTCTGTTTTGCGTAAGACAGCCCCTGCAGTTACCGAGGCAATGACATCAGGACTGTCGCAATATGCGGACAGGGTGTTAACCATAACCTTGGACAATGGTAAAGAATTTGCCGGTCATGAAAAGATCGCTGAAGCTCTTGAGACCGATGTTTACTTCGCTCATCCCTATGCATCTTGGGAGAGAGGAACCAACGAGAATACTAACGGTCTGCTTCGTCAGTATTTCTCCAAGAAGAGGAAGCTTAACGATGTGTGCAAGTATGAGGTAAAATATGCAGAGAATCGTCTTAACCATAGGCCAAGAAAGAAACTTGCCTTCAAAACACCCTATGAAGTATTCTTCAACACAACTGAGAGGTTAACTGTTGCACTTGAAACTTGAATCCGGGTTTTGAAACAAGTCATATTGATCAATGTATCTTTTAGGAAGGAGTAACATGTTAAGAATATTCATTGGAGTTGTTTCGTTGAGCCTTCTGCTTGTGCTGG
>JAUXIK010000109.1 GCA_030620995.1 Candidatus Aegiribacteria sp. | reverse complement strand
GGGACATCGCTTGTTACCACGGCTCCTGAACCGATAAAAGAGTGTCTGCCGATGGTATTGCCGCATACAATGGTGGCATTCGCTCCGATGGATGCGCCTTCCTTTACCAGTGTTTCAACATAGAACTCCGAACCCCTCTGCGGGTATTTGCATCTGGGATCTTTAATATTGGTGAAAACCATTGAAGGTCCGCAAAAAACGTAATCTTCCAGAATAACTCCTTCATAAACCGAAACGTTGTTTTGAATCTTGCAGTGATTGCCGATTTTTACATTGCTCTGAATGAAGACATTCTGACCCAGGGTACATTCTTCGCCCAACTCTGCACCTGACATGATATGGCTGAAATGCCAGACGCTGCTTCCCCTGCCGATAACAGCACCCTTATCGACATATGCGGACTCGTGGACAAAGAAATTGGACATATCAAACCCTCTCTAATACAAATCGATGCGAATCCCTGTTAATTCCTGTCGGTTCCGACCTGCGGATGTCATGTATCAATTGAATGGATGGCCGTACATCTTCGATCCCGAAACCCGATCCGGCAAGAGTTTTTTCGTACAGCTGAGAGTGAAGCCCTGTGAATCCACTGGTGAATTCTATTTCATCATTATCGATGGAAATAACTCGATAAGTCGAAGGTTCGTTATTTGCATTGAACAGAGGTGAATCATCTCTGTTTATTGAAAGATACCATTTGACTTTCGCTCTCTCGAGCTCAAGAAATCCAGAACAGCGAGTTGGTTCAGATATGTGCACTTCACTTTTCTCTACTGCTCCAAATATCCAGATAAGCATATCGTAGAAGTGTACACCGATATTGGTTGCCAGCCCGCCTGAGCGCTCTGAGTTGCCTTTCCAGGAATTAAGGTACCAAGGTCCGCGTGGCGTTATATATGTCAGCTCAATTTCGTATTTATTATTGGGTTTATCTTCACTGATCCGTTTTTTCAGTGCTATTATTGAAGGATGAAGCCGAAGTTGCAGTACTGACCATACCCGGCAGCCTGTTTCGCTTTCCAGTTCCTGAAGAGCGTCGAGATTCCAGGGGTTAAGAACGATGGGTTTTTCACAGATAACGTCAGCTCCCACACGGAAAGCCATTCTGATATGCGCATCGTGAAGATAATTAGGCGAACAGATGCTCATCCAGTGAATTCGTTTCTCTTCGCTTAGTCTTCGCAGTTTTTCTAAATGCCGGTCGAATCTTTCCGGTTCGGGAAAGAACCTGGCATCGGGGCAGTACCTGTCCATAATACCCACGGAATCATGAGGGTCCAGCGCGGCGACTATTTGATTTCCGGTTGTTGTTATAGCACCCAGATGCCTTGGAGCTATATATCCAGCAACTCCTGTTATTGCGAAATTTGCCACATTAGTACCTTAATAGCTGGTGCATATTCCTCGATTGCCGATGACTGACGGAGAAACTGAATTATCATTCATCAGAGAGTCTCTGTAAGCCTGTCAGCTTTTACGGTGATCTGTCTGCTTTCCTTTAATAATCATACAATGATTTAAGGGGTTGAGTCAAATCTCCCGGCGAGTAATACAGAATGCGGGATTTTTGAGTTAAACGAAACAGGTGGGTATTCTAAATCCTCTTTTGAGCAATGCACAGACAGCTTGTCCCGAGGGCTTTTGACTGGCCCGATGCAATATGCCCGGCTTCCTGCGAAAGAAATCGCTGGATTGCCCTGACCGGAAGTCCTCCGTTTAAACCGTGCTCCTTTGCAATCGAGGGTACCTTCCTGCTTTTAGCAGATCCAAGACGGTAAGGAACAACACGAAAAACCAGAACGGGAAATACCAGTGCTCGAAAAAAACAGGTGATGAATAAAACATTGAAATGTTCACTTAGCAAGTGAACCAGCTCTTTTGAATTGTAACGACGATAGTGGTCAGCGTTGATATCGCTCATGGACCAGAGCCACTTGAATGCAGGTACGGTTAAGTACAAATAACCACCTGGTTTCAGACAGGTGGAAACTTCAGTTAGAAATTTCCCATCATCTTCAATATGCTCAAGTACGTCGAAGAGAGAAATGGCACTTAGCGAGTCTTTTGGGAAGCCACAGTCCTGAAGAGTTGCTCGGAAGACATTCGGAATATTCCTTTTTGTTTTAGCATTGAAAGATCCATTCAGACCTGGCTCGATGAGAGTCGCTTCGAAACCTTCATCGAGCAACCTCCGGGTCACAAATCCATTGCCGCCGCCTACATCAAAAACAGGGCCTGCAGGTGGATACAGGTTAAGTGCTGCAACAATACAATTGCTTCTATGCTTGAACCAGAATGACTTATCCTCGATCTGGAAGTATTGCTGGTTTCCCTCTTCGGGATATGAGATTTTCATATGAGTATTTCTGCCAACCCATATTCCATGTGAATCAGGTGTAAGATTCCTGGCGAGGTCTTGTATCTTCATTTTCCTTGTCTGTGCGATTCTGCAACCGATGAAAAAATGTTACATTGGTCATCAATGCTAAGAATAAAGTTAGGGATAATGCAAGTCAAGAAAATCGTATAAGCAAAGAAATCACAGTATCAACATCAAAGTTGACCGGGCGGAGCCTGTAGCAATATTATCAGTAAAGTTCGAGAAACTATAATTATCTGAAATGGAATTGTTTTTATAGAGTAATTACCTGCAAAGGGTGAAATAAGTTTTGCATTGTTTGAGTATTATCATAGATTCTATTTGGTCATTTATATGACAATGGATCAATTATGAATTGTGGTACACTGAGATTGAGATACTCGTCCCTGTCTCTAGCTGTTATTGCTGTGAGCCTGCTTATATCCCTTTCCGTATTTCATCCCTATCCTTACGATAATGTTGTGACAAGGTGGGGACTGGCAGAAAGACTGGTCAGTCAGGGAAATATCAGCATAGATCCCTGGTCGGGTCTGACCGGTGACAAGGCCGGGTACAAAGGACATTACTACTCCGACAAATCATTTCTTCCTTCGGCTGTTGCCGCAATATCAGTTATACCGTTGCGTTTCCTCAATGGTATTTCAGCACCCGATGCTTATCCCATTGGTGGTATTGACAGATACATTGCCGAAAGACTGACCGTATCGCTGGCTCTGCTTGCTCTACTCCTTTTACTCAGGAGATATTGCAAACGGGATGGTTTATTACCAGTGATTGCCCTGGGGCTGGGCAGTATACTGCTGCCCTATTCAACCCTTCTGTACACACACGTTCCAGCAGCTATGCTTTTCTTTGCCTGCTATGTTACCCAGAGGAATGGAAAGTATCTGGCTTCTGATATTCTGGGCGCCCTGGCAGTTTCCTACGAGTATACGCTTCTGCTGCCTTTCCTCGTTATGCTGCTCTATCGAGACAGATGTTACTGGAATACCTGGCGCGGAGTTAGAGTCCTCCTGGTTCTCCTTCTGGCCTTCCTTCCCCAGCTGACTCACAATTGGATTGCCTTTGGAAGCCCCTTCAGGATGGGGTATGGTCTGGAAGTCGAAAGCTCTTTCCCTGTTGTTTCAAGTGGTTTTTTCGGCTTTACATATCCCACTCCGCAAAGACTGTTCATGATACTTTTTTCGCCGGAGAGGGGTATATTCTTCTACATGCCCTGGGCTGCGCTTGGATTTTTGGGACTGTCGGGAGGAAGAGATTGGCTGCACCGTCTAAGGTCAGATCCACTCCCTGTGATGGTCATCCTGTACATTGTTTTATATGCCGCTCAGAATGCCACTACAGCCGGCTGGGCGTACGGTCAACGTTACCTGATTGCCATAGTGCCCTTTCTGGCCCTGGGGCTGGATCGCTTTGCGGCCGGGAGTAACCTTCGGAGAAGCCTTGCGGCAGCAGCTGTTCTACCGGGAATCATACTGGCTCTTCTTGGAACCTTCGGTGAGCTGCATCTGCCTGTTCATCCCGTGGGTAATCCCCTCCCACTGCCGCAATTGAATATTTCCTTGAATATGATGCTGAGAGGACACCATTCAACCTGGCTTTTAGGAGGTGCGGGAACCGTATTGCTTTCGGCGGCGGCTCTGGCCTGCTGGTTCGCGGTCATGCGTAAAGCGGGGCTGCGCTGGATAAGCATGATGTGGATTCCTCCATGGCTGATGCTGGCGGTTATCTCGCTGGGAGAGGACTGGGGAGGGAAGGTAGATTACTACAGAGGAGTGCTGGCTCAGCATCGGAAGGAATGGGATCTGGCTGTTGAATATTACGAGAAGGCACTGGAAGATGAAAGCGCTCCAGAAATCATAAGGAACAGGTTGATGTATGTCCGGTCAATAGTCGCACAGGATAAAGAGTATAGCAATCAGCCTCTGCCCTGCGGGCTTGATTGAATAGAGCGTGGAGTTATGATATTGAAAAGGTTTGTTATTTCAGATAATCTGCAGGATCTCGCCGTCGTTAAGGAGGTTTTCTATTCATTCATCTGATGGTGTTTCCATAGTAATTCCGGTTTACAACAGCGCTCAGTCACTGGCAGAGCTTGCGAAGCGGATTCATGCTGTCATGGCCGAGTTTGGAATATCCTATGAGATAATAATGGTTGATGATGGCAGTCGGGATGACAGCTGGCAAGTAATATCAAAGTTGATCGGGGAATTCATCGAACTGAAAGGCATTCAGCTGAGCCGTAACTACGGCCAGCACAATGCACTGCTGTGCGGTATAAGAGCAGCGCGTATGCCGGTGATCATAACTATTGACGATGATCTTCAGACCCCTCCGGAGGAGATTCCCGTAATTCTTTCCAGACTGGATGATAACACAGATGTTGTTTACGGTACGCCGGCAAAGGAGAGGCACAGTTTCTGGCGAAAAGCGGCCTCGAGAATCACAAAGTTGGTATTGAAAAACGCCATGGGAGCAAGAACGGCCTCCAGAGTTAGTGCGTTCAGAGTTTTCAAAACCTCCCTTCGGGAGGCA
>JAUXIK010000020.1 GCA_030620995.1 Candidatus Aegiribacteria sp. | reverse complement strand
TCGATCTAAAAGGGCACTAATCGCGGTGCCAATATCGTTTTCGCCCTGATAGGATCTGCCTGCAAGCGTGGTAATAATCACAGATATCGGCTTAGAATCTGGGTTCTCCCTGAACATCTCATCACGGTGGCGTTTCATCAGTTGAACACAACGTTGTAGAGGAGTCTTCCACTGGTAATACGGCAGGTCATCAACTTGTGCGGCTTTGACCATCTCAACTCGTTCCTGAAGGAAGCTCACGGCAAGGCGCATCTTAGAAACGAACCATTGAGCATATCCTTCTGGATTACTTATTAACCAATCATCGCTAATGCGTTTATAGTCATGATGTCTGTTGTCTGTGATAGCGACTGCTTGCTCAGCAACCCGAGCAGCAAGGTCGATATCTTCACCCCCTCGAACCATGGCTTCCTTGAGTTGAGTGCGTCGAGGAGCACCTGCCGGAATGCACGGCACGATATCCATATGGAAACTTAGATCATCTTGATATTCCAGTCGTAAGCATCGGTGTTTTGGCTTTACAGAAGCAGTTATACCTCTGGACACACGGTATGCTTCAATGTCATCGTGGAGCAATCTTCTAACATCCTCCTGTGAATGGGTTGCTTTCGATACTCCTTCACAAAGCTTGCATGCTAGATCAAGATCGTACTCCTCTGTGTTGTTTAATGGCCTGATAGCAGTCCCAAGCCTAAAGGAACCTTGAGCGAACACGTGTGGTGAATTGGCTGAGCAGTTGGATTGATCCCGCTCCAGCCAATTCCCAATTTCCTCATAGCGTTTCTTCGCCTTCTCATATGCTGAATCGGGAAGATCCAGCGCTTCTAACATTTGTTCCAATATTACCGTCTTCATTATCTATTACCCTCCTGAAAAAAAGCTTTGATCTTGGATGATCTGTGAGTGAACTCTCGATCCGCGCGAGTAACCAAATCATCGAACTCCCCGGGGTTATCCAGTGGCAGGTCGGTGTCTGATTCGAAGTTAAGGCGCAAGATCTGGTCTTGCTGAAGAAGAAGTCCCAGCATGTTGTTGGCTGTTTCGGATTGGAGGTTCAGAAGCATCCGTATGAACTTCTGTCGCCCCCATTTGCTAACAATCCCCCAGCCAAACAGACCACATTTCTTGAAGAGCTTGATGGGATAGAACTGCCTGGCCTTCCCTGTCCCGATCGACAGTATTCTCAGATCTTCCAGCTCAGCGCCGAGTCGTCGCTTAGCATCAATTGCAGCAACCAGTGATGGGCTGTTTGCCCAGAGCCCACCATCGGCAAGAAGGTAGGGTTGTTCTCCAGGTAAGAGCATTGGGGGGAAGTATGTTGGAGCTGAGCATGAAGCAAGGACCGCATCAGCGAGGCGCACATCCTTGTCCCGGAAGAACTCATTATGATAAGTCGACTTGAATACATGAACGCAGCCATTGCCAATGTCCGTTGCGGGAATGATCAGCGGTGTTTCTATGTCCCCTAGCTTTGAATCGCCGAAGAAGTTATTAAGCACATGCCGAAGCTCAGAGTCCGGATACTTACTTTCGAACAACCCCAGACGCAAGCCGAAAGGCTTTCTGAAGATGTCAAACCCATGCTTTGAGTACATACTAAGGACTTCGCTCGGGCTCTTTCCAATAGCTAGGCTCGCCGCGATGATTGATCCTGTACTCGTTCCGGCAAGAAGTGCGAAGTCTTCTCGCCAGTCAACACCGAATTCCTCTTCAATGCGTTTTAACAGATGGGCCGAGTACACGCCTCTAAAGCCACCACCGTCTATCGCTAGTATCTTAACTACTCTGCTCATTGCCACGCTCTCTCACGTAAACTCTCCATCTATGTTAACCGGAATTCCCGGTTAGTTGAAATCGAAACCAGTTTACCTTTCGATCGGTTCATAATTACTTTCCCACGATCAGATTCGTCAGCATCGCTGTGATTACGTCCTTTTCATTCGTTCTGCTCTCTGCGATCATCAGCGTCATGGCAACCAGGGCGTTGTCGGCTATTCTTTTATTGCCCTCATTGTCGTAAATCAACCTGTTTTTCTCAGCGAACCGCAGGAATACGACCGCCGCGATTCGCTTGTTGCCGTCCAGGAAGCTATGGTTCTTGACCATGAAGTAAAGCAGGTTCGCAGCTTTCTCCTCAACCGAAGTATAGAGGTCCCTGCCGTCGAATGTCTGCATTATGGTATTCAGTGAACTGTCGAGACTTTCATTCATCTCTACTCCGAAAACAGTTGAATCTCCGAATAGCTTGCACATCTGGGTTATAAGTTCCAGTACCTCTTCGCGGGTGACGGATTTGGTTTTACGCTTCGACGTTTTCCGAAGCGTTACACGCTGATGATCGTAATCATCGAGAAGATCCAGGGCGAAGGCATATTCGGAGATGGTCTGGAGGAGGGCTGCACCTTCATCACCGGATAGTGCTTTGCGTTTCGAAACGTCAGAGGCGAGTTTCAGTGTCTTCTTCAATGCTATCAGCCGCTTCTCATTAACGCTATAGCCCTGAATCAGATGCTCTTTCAGGACGCTTGTGGCCCAGATGCGAAATTCAGTACCGCGTTGCGATTTCACTCTGTATCCGACTGAAATGATGACATCCAGATTGTAAAACCGTATTTTTCTGGTTACGGTTCGCTTACCCTCTCTTCGAACTACCGAGGATTCCTCGGTGGTTGCCGATTCCTCTAATTCTCCCTCTTTGTAGACATTGCGTATATGAAGCCCGATTGTATCTGAGTCTTTATCGAACAGCTGTGCCATCTGCTTCTGTGACAGCCAGATAGTATCCTCCTCAAGCTGCACATCCAGCCTGACTGAACCATCTTTGCTCTTGTAAAGGACAATGTCTCTGGTCTCACTCATTTCAGTATCCCCAGCGCCTTCAGGTGTTCGTTCATCTGCTTTTCGAGTTTCTCTAGTTCTCTGTCGATCTCTTCAAGCTCTTTAAGGTTGGCCTCTATGTCGATTTCCTCTTCCTCCTCGAACGTATCCACATAGCGCGTGATGTTAAGGTTGAAGTCGTTCTCCTCGATTTCCTCTGGCTGTACAGAGCGGCAGAACTTCTCGATGTCTTTTCTATCTTCGACCGCTTCGAGTATCTTCTCGATGTGCTCGTCGTCCATGATGTTCTGTGCTTTGGCGGAGCGGTAGAGTTTGGAGGCTTCGACGAAAAATACATCCCTGCGATCTTCGTTCTTTCCCCCGGGTTCGCGGGAGCGGTCAAGAACGAGGATTGCAACCGGAATGCCAGTGGTGTGAAATAATCCCGCAGGCAGACCGATTACGGTATCGACGATGTTCTCTCTGAGAAGGCTCTGGCGTATTCTGCCCTCGGAGGCTCCGCGGAAGAGGACACCGTGCGGAACGATGACCACGACCTTGCCTTCCTTAGCATTGGCCGTCTCTACCATATGGCTGATGAAAGCATAGTCTCCCTTGGTTCTTGGCGGGATACCACGATGGAATCGGTTGTAGGGATCGTTCTCAATGTTGTCGCCCTTCCATTTCTTGAGTGAGAAAGGCGGGTTCGCGACT
Organism: Candidatus Aegiribacteria sp.; assembly: GCA_030620995.1. Classification (GTDB taxonomy): domain Bacteria; phylum Fermentibacterota; class Fermentibacteria; order Fermentibacterales; family JCC-6; genus Aegiribacteria. The sequence goes on along the minus strand of JAUXIK010000020.1, from coordinate 40,119 downwards.
ACCAGGTCGAACCTCATAAGGGAATCGCCCTCTTTCAGAAGGGGATTGTTGAGTGTGTCGCCCCATTCGAGCCTGGCCGAGTCCTTCCCGTGAAGGAACATATTCATCCTAGCGAGGTTGTAGGTCGAGCCGATACTCTCCTGACCGTAAAGCGCGTAATCCTTTGAACACTGAGCCTCGATCTCGGCTCCCGCCAGCAGGAGCAGTCCGCCTGAGCCGCAAGTAGGATCGCAGGTGCGCCAGCCGGGTTGGGGCTTCGCGAGCTTTGCAAGCAGTGTTGCCACGGACTTAACTGTGAAAAACTCACCGGCTTTCTTGCCAGCATCAGACCCGAAGCGTTCTATCATATACATGTACGCGTTGCCAATGACGTCATCTCCCGCCGTGGTAAGATCTATCCTGGCGAAATCGTCCATCAGGTTGCGGAGCATCTTATTGCGCTGATCAGTCCTGCCCAGGACTGCGTCGGAGTTGAAGTCTATCGAGAAGAGGCCCTCTAGCCTGGAACCGTTCGCATCTTCTATCCTGTGTAGAGCGATGTTGATGAGTTCACCGATGTTGTCAGCGTTTTTCTGCTTGTACAGATCATGGAAGCTGGTTCCCTCTGGCAGAAAGAAGCGGGTGCTTTTCAGGCGGAGGCTGATCCTGTCGCTGTCCTGCCCGTAGCGTTCGGTGAGTTTCTTAATTTCGTGCCTGTGAAGATCACTCATGTACTTGTAGAAAAGGAAGAGCAGGACGTAATCCTTGTATACGCTGCCGTCCACATTTGCCCTTGATGAGTCAGCTGCTTCCCACAGCGTTCTGTTCAGCTCTTCCTGAGAGTATTTCCTTGATCCCATCATTGCTCTCTCCCTTGTATAATAATCTCGTTCCCTCTTAGTTCATGGCTGAGTATCTGATTGTACAACTCATGCTTCCTATTTGTCAGTAGCTTGTATTCCCTTGCCGCTTCTCGGTATTTGATAAGAGCCCTCTGCCTGTCCAGCGGGGGAATGGGGATTTCCATACTCGCCATGTTATTCGTGCTGATGAAAGGTATGGTGGAATACTCGAAGTGGCGCTGGAAGATTCTCTGCCCTTCAGGTGAGTTCAGATAAAGCGCGATATACTCCGGCAGGACCGATCCTTCTCGAATCGACAAAATCATGATGGACGATGGTACGATCCAGTTCTCTTCGACAGGGAGATCGAATACCACTGCCGCGAAACGACCACGGTTCAAAACAAGCACATCTTTCTGATTTAGAGTTCTAGGAGAAGAGATGTTTGTTCTCAGGGGTTTGCCATCTGAGAATGCAACAGTTCCGTCTGCCTTAATATCCTTCGGCTGGATCACGGAAACATTGCCGTCAGGCTGGTCTACAAGGCGCTCCCTGAAGGCATGTCCCGTTCTGATGTTGCTGAAATCATTTATCTTCATTTCTCACTCTCCTATCTGCAGTAGTACTATACTGCAAAAAGTAGAGAATGTCAATACGCAGTATAACGGTACTGCGTATACGAGCTTCTCGAGTCGAAACTGCCCGGGTGGAGAGATCTAAAGACTGAACTGGAACTGAGCCTTCTATCCTGAGCCAAGTAACAGCAGATGTCGTGTCTGAGTAAGAGTACATTCAGATGGTGTCCGAACCTCTTCCCATTTCTCGGTATGAATGCCGGTTACCCGAAGCACTAACTTCACAAAATTTCTTGCACACTAGACCGACACAACAACGTCGGTGAAGCAATCGTGTTTGATTGGGACGAAAAAATCGACATGCAAAACTGCAGCTTGCATGAATGATGCATGAAGCGACCAGCACAAATCCGGAAAAAAATCGAGAGCGAGATATGAACCGCCAGCGGCGGCGAAGAGGTGACCACAGGTCACAACTCCTGCGGAGTCACTGGACAATGTCCAGGGACGGAGCAGTTGGAGGACGCCCCGCGTTGAACTCCACGAGCTGGAAGTCTGCGTGATGTGTGGGGCGACCGACAGACCCGGAGCGGAGTGGTTGGCGGAGCTTATGAGCATAGCATAAGCTGTGACAATCGCGGAGCGGAGGTGGAGAGCAGCGCACCGCTAATGTGTCCAGGTACAGAATTGTTGTATGTGTCTCGCCCTTCACCAAATGAATCGTGCCAATTTCTATCTCAATATCTCCTTCTCGGAAAACATTGCTGGAAAATACAATGAAATCTTTTGTTATACCGACTTCAAAACCTCTGGTTATTGAGATTCTCTGATAATTACGGGTTACTTCGGACTTGTTCCACTCACCTCATAGAACACTGAGGATTTTTCATGACAGTGTTGCAGATGTCACAAAATCCAGTTACCTTTCGTTTATACCGGTGAAGGTAGTGAATTGTGACCAGGGACAAGTTAGTGATCATCGTTTCCTCGACAGTGTACGGAATAGAGGAACTGCCCGGCTACGACTTTCAGGACGGACTGATCGAACCGGGAGTGAATCTGTTTCTTCGCGCCCTGCAAAAGCTTGGAGTGATGAAGCTTTAGGAGATTATGTGACGCACTCGCCTGTAACGATAGATCTGAGCGAAAAGGCACTCAGGGCAAACTTCAGGTATCTCAGGAAGCAGATTGGTACTGAGCCCAGGATCTCCTGCGTAGTAAAAGGTAACGCCTACGGTCACGGTATCGGGAGTTTCGTACCTCTGGCAGAAAAAATTGGTGTTGACCACTTTTCTGTCTTCAGCGCGGTGGAAGCCAGGCAGGTACTCTCTTCCAGCAACGGATCCAGCGAGATCATGATTATGGGTTATATTGACAACGAGGACCTGGGCTGGGCGCTGAGCAACAACATCTCCTTCTGGGTGTTTGAGCTGGACCGTCTGGAAGCTGCGGTCAGCTCCGCCAGACACACAGGTAAACAGGCCAGGATCCACCTGGAGCTGGAAACCGGTATGAACCGAACAGGTTTCGACATGGATGAGCTTGTCAGAGTACTGGAGATCATCCGAAGGAATGCGGCAGAAGTGAGTGTCGAGGGAGTATGCACTCACTTCTCAGGTGCGGAGAGTATCGGTAACTATCTGAGGATCCAGAACCAGATCAAGAAGTTCAGAGATATGTGCACCTGGTTGAAAAACTCTGGCGTTGAATATGGGATCAGACATACGGCATGCTCCGCGTCAGCACTCACCTACCCTGAAACGATCATGGACATGGTGCGTTTCGGGATCGCTCTTTACGGGTTCTGGCCGAGCAGAGAAACGCGGATCAGACACTTACTGGGAACGGACGGGAAAAGCACTGTTCACCAGAGGGATCCTCTAAGGAGAATCCTAAGGATGAAGAGCAAGGTAATGAGCACAAAGATCGTAGCCCCCGGTGAGTTCGTAGGCTACGGGAATTCCTATCAGACGGCCAAGAGGGAGCGTTTAGCAGCCGTTCCGGTGGGTTACTCCACAGGCTTTGCCAGAAGCCTCAGCAATCTCGGGCACGTTCTCATTCGCGGGCGAAGGTGTAAGGTCACAGGCATCGTGAACATGTCGATGATAATGGTCGATGTGTCGCATCTTGGCGATGTCCAGAAGGGGGAGGAGGTCGTAATAATCGGTAGAAATGGAAATTCATGTATTACTGTCGCCTCATTCTCCGACATTACCACGAATCTGAACTATGAGTTACTTGTCAGGCTTCCCTCAGAGATACCGCGGATGATTGTGGAGTGAACCTCGTGGTTTCCCGACGCCTATACTGGTCACGAAGAATGGATGACGCGCTGGTGTTCCTGCAGGAAGCTCTGCGGTATCCTGTCGAGGAATGCGGTGAAAATCTCGTACCTCTGCCGGATGCTACGACGAGGGCCGGGGTTGAGGTCTGCTATTCCGAGAAACCTTTTCCTGGAGGAATGGAGAGGCTTTTCCTGCTCAGAGAGAGTCTTATCTCTTGCTTCGTCGCAATTGCCGGAGAATTGAATAAGCGAGACCTGGTTCTCAGGGTCGAAGACGCATACAGAACACCCCGGATGCAAAAGAGCCTGGCGCTCGTACCGGATGTTCTCGATCGAGTGATCGAGATGGTCAGCTGGGAGTCCGGGCAGGAATTCCCGACTCCGGAGGAGATCTCAGACAGGCTGAAGGTTCTTGTTGCATGGTATCCGAAGACTGCCGGACATATGTCCGGATCCGCGGTGGATATCAGTGTACTCGATAAGAGCACCCTGCAGGAGCTGGACCGGGGCGGTTCCTATATGGAACTCTCTGAGAATACGCCCATGGACTCGCCGTTCATCGATATCAACTGCAGACGAAACAGAGAGATGATAAGCGAGATCTTCTCCCGTCACGGCTTTTTCCCCTACCCCTTTGAGTTCTGGCACTACAGCTCTGGAGATGCATTGTCTGAGCTTATTGCCGCTGCTGGCAGAACTGCCAGGTACGGGCCGGTAGATTTCGATCCTTCCAGTGGTAACTTTCTTCCTGTTGCATGTCCCCTCGATGCTCTGATCTCACCGGAAGAACTCGGATTCATCGATTAGCCCTCCTCTTCGCTTTTTCGATCTTAATGCAGCGAATCAGACCGGATCTCCTGCTATGGGGTTGACATTCAAAGAACTACCTGTATCATGAATACTAGTCAAGTTTTGAAAAACACCTGTTAGTTTTTGTTCATTCAACAGTCTGGTTTATTTGAACCTGATGTTAAGAGGTGCAATTTCATTCCACGTTTGCTTGGACTGCCATGACACCAACAGTCTCAGGCAGTGACAGCTTCAGGAAATGGTTAAAACTATGTCTAGCATTGAGATAATGAGGATTGACAAATATGTCGACTTCCCGGACTGGCTCGATCCGGATACACTTGCATTTTTTCTCCACGAAGCACTGAAGCCATTCGAAGACCCGGTGGATGAGGTTCGAGCAGGCATTGACTATGCTATTTCCACCGAGGTGGGGATGGGAGGCTTCATTCTCATCGCACACGAGATGAATCAGCCTGTGGGCGCCCTGGTTGTGCTCAGAACTGGCATGCGCGGTTACGTTCCGCCGAACCTGATCCTCTACGTCGCTGTAGACCCCGACAAGCGCGGCAAGATGATCGGGCACAAATTGATGATGAAGGCTATAGAGATGTGCGAAGGTAACATCAAACTTCATGTCGAGTACGATAATCACGCGAAGAAATACTACGAGGCAATAGGGTTCAAGTCGAAGTATGCAGACATGAGGTTGAAGAAATGAATAAGCTGATCATTAATACCCAGGTCCTTCACCAGAACTATGCACAGGTGTTGTCCTGGGTATCCAATAATGGAGGTGACCTGACAGTCGTGACAAAGGCTCTTTGCGGACATGAAGATACCTTGAGTTCTCTGGCGAAGATAGGGATCAAGTCGGTCGCAGACTCTAGGCTGGAGAACCTCAGAAAGATTTCGAAGTTCAGGTCCAGCTTTGAGCGATGGTATTTAAGACCTCCTCCAAGTTCTGAACTGACCGATGTTGTAACCCTCTCCGATGTTTCCCTGAATACTGAGTTCAAGACGATCAAGAAACTTGACTCCGAGGCGCGAAGCCAGGGTGTTACGCACAAAGTCCTCCTGATGATCGAGCTGGGGGATCTGCGAGAGGGCATTCTTCCCGGGTCTCTTGTGAAGACCTACAGGGAGGTCTTCGAGCTGCCGAACATCGAAATAATCGGCATTGGTGCAAACCTGGGCTGTCTTTCCGGCATGATCCCTACAATCGATCAGCTTATGCAGCTGGTGCTCTACAGGGAATTGCTTGAACTGAAGTTTGAAAGGAAGCTACCCTACATATCGGCAGGTTCCAGCGCTGTGTTGCCTTTGCTCCTTGAGGGGCAGGTTTCCCGAGCCATCAATCATTTCCGTGTGGGAGAGTCAATCCTACTGGGGACAGATCTGATCAATGGAGGTACTCTTGGAGGTTTGAGAGATGACGGATTCCTCCTTGAGGTCGAGGTTGTAGAGATGAAGCAGAAGAGTCTTAGCCCCCTTGGCGAGACATCAGACGATATATCTCCGTTCGCAGGGTCGAATACGGTTGATCAGCTGCATCTTCCTGGTGCCAGGGGCTACCGGGCCGTTGTAACCATCGGAGAGCTCGATACAGATGTTTCTGCACTTACACCAATAAACCCTGACTACAGGATTGCTGGCGCAAGCAGTGATGTAACCGTTATAAACGTTGGGGAGTTTGGAAGCACGCTACAGGTTGGCGACACGATTGGTTTCAGGATGGGCTATTCCGCCCTGGTTCGGCTCATGAACAACCAATACACAGAAAAGGTCATTCGAGAGTAAGCCTTGGCACAGGCACGATTCATTCGGTGAAGGGCGAGACACATACAACAATTCTGTACCTGGACACATTTTATCAGAATCACAGTTCACACTTCCTTCTGCTTTTCTAAAAGGTGATTATTCTCTGCCACGCCGGGCATAAGTTACTTAACTAATTCATTCGTATTAATATTAAAAGGCTGTTATAAATCCTAAATTGCTTGAATTGTCCATGAATAGTGCGTACAATATAGGTATGCCGGGATGATATCAATTCGATAGACCGAAATGGTGAATTTATCCAGAGTGAAGTATCATCTGCCTGTGGCCGGATTCATCCAGTATCCCGCAGGACCCATCCGGAAGCAGTGTGGCTGCAATCGGAACGTCCCTCATGATGGGCGATCCAAATGTGACTGACTGAGTGAGGATCAATAGAATATGAATAAGAATCTGCATTTGAATTTCTCCTCTCAGTTTATAATACAAGGAAGAAGTCCCTACTGGAAGGCTATGTTTTTAGTTATTCAGACTTGAAAATTAGAGCGGATAAGATGTTTTCTTCTGACATTGATTCCTCCTGAATCTGGACCATACATTGCCAACGGCTATGAATAGAATGGCAGAGGCGACAGCTCCATACGTTTTATCAATTGAAAAGAGTCCTGCTTTGTTACCGATAATGCAGGCGAATATGGCCAGTGTGCCACCGAGAAATGCAAGCCTGACTCCCAGGGATGTTATCCATCCACGGGCATAGATACCCAGAAGAATTACAATAGCTCCGATTGCTCTGATAGCATACGAAACATAGGCGGCATCAAGAATTGCTCCTCTGAGATAAACCGCAAGCGGGATAGTGATCAGGTTGACCAGAAGTACCAGCTTACGGGCTGTGGCAAGTACTTGATTATCATCGGCTGTCTTATTGATAAGCCCGTTATAGATATCTTTTGTGGCAATTGTTACAATAGCGAAATTCACCGGGCCAACGGTGGATAGAATAGCGGCCAGGATACCGGCTAAAGCTAATCCGCCAAGTACAGGAGAAATGAATCCAGGTGATGTCAGCAATATCGGCAGAGCCATCCTGGGATCAACAGAAGAAGTGTCGAAGAAGAAACCAGTTTTCGCAATTAGCCCGAGGAACCCCACCATTATTCCAAAAGGCGCAATGATAAGACTGGACGCAATGGCAGCCCTTTTAGCTGTAATCGGATTCTTTGCGGCGAATATCGGCTGAATGCTTGCCTGTCCCGCCATTCCTCCCAGCACACCTCCAAGCACCAAACTGAAGGCATGATTGAGGTTGGAACTGAAGGGATTGAAAAGGTTTGAGGGGGAGCCTGACTCGACCAGACTGCTATGCAGTGCTGAAATACCGCCCACTTTATCAAGCCCGATTATCAGCGCAATGCCGATTCCCAGAAACATGGTAATGACATGAATTATCCCCGTTACAGCAAGGGCGTGCATACCGCCCATGTATGTGTAAAGAGTAATTAAGACTGAAGATATCAGTACAGCAGTCAACCAGTTTATCCCGAATAGTGGAGCAATCACGCTGGAACAGGTCTGAAGCTGTACGTACGCAAGGGTTATGTAAGCGATGAGAAAGGAGATGGCTGATACAGTGCGGACTCTGCCGCCGAATAGATTCTCCAGCATCTCACTGACAGTATGAACATTCCTCCTGCGATAGTGATAGGCTACCGTAAATCCGATGATTATCATGCCTGTCGCTGTTGCCAGATTGTACAGTACCGGCTGTAAGGTTCCTGTGGTGAAAGCCTGCTCACTGACGCCTATGGTGCTCATGCCGCCCAGCCACTCGGCCGCGACTACGACAGCGCAGACGGTGACTCCAAGATTTCGACCCGCAATAAGAAAATCAGAAGCGGAGCGGCTGGCATATCTTCTGGTGAATACGGATATAATGATTATGAGCGCGAAATATGCGAGAATAACAGTAATGTATGTATTCATTTACTCCTTATCCCGTTGTTCTCGTACTTCGTGAGTACTCAGTCAGGTTCCCTGCAGAAGAACTTGTATGCCCACATGAAATTGCATCCGGCATTTTCTGCCGCCTTCTCATCGGCATCCCTGTCGCCTACAAAGAGAACTTCCTGCGGAGAAACTCCATACTTATTCATCAGATTATGAAGCATCAGCGGATCAGGTTTCCGGCACCCGCAGCCTGAGTATGGAACATGCGGACATATTTCAATTGTTCCCTCTGCCGGATCGAAACCGAAAGCTTCTCTGACGGTATCCTTCAGTAAGCTGATGGCAGTTTCCTCACTGAAATAACCAACACCGACGCCACCCTGATTACTTGCGATCCCATAACCCGTTCCATGTTCCGGACTGTTCGGAGAAACCCAGTCGTACTCCGCAAGTTTCTCTTTAACATCGGGATAAAGCTCCCATTCACCGGATCTGTTGGGGCAGGGCTGTCCCTCCACCGTACAGAACCTCAGTGTTCCGTCGGCATCAAAGATGATAAGTTTCATGATCCTCCTTAGCCGGGCATAACTTGATTAACTAATTCTAAATAACGCACTCCAGCAGTCCGTATATATATTGCACTTGCGAATGGTCGTATATAGTTGCATTTTAAATAAAGGTAATATGTAATTAATATTGAGAGTAGAATATCTGTGACAGAAAACCGTTCTGCAGGTGACAGCCAGAAGAAATCGGATCAAGGAGCCAAAGCTATGGGAACCCCCGGTTTACCCCGCTTTGCAGCGATCATTCTTGTTATTGCCGGATTAGCTTTATCTTTCCTGGGTTTTCTTACAGCTCGAGGGTGGGAGCAATCCGCAATAGAGAATGATCTGAAGGTTATTGCACAGAATCGGATTTCAGCACTTGAAGGCGGGATAACTCAAAATCTGCTGTTTCTTGAGATACTATCAGATTTGAGTGAATATATGCCTGAAAGTATATATGGCTGTTTTCACTCTGTCACTCATGTGTCACGGATTGAACATGACGATATCATTCTGATATGGGTTCCTCATGTGATTAGTGAGGGCAGTTCTTTGTATGAGGATGATGATACAACTGTTGCCCCCATCCACGAGGATAATTACCCTATTCTTTATATCTCGTCAACTCAGCTATACGAACACCTTATCGGTTTTGACCTTGCTTCAGATCCGGTATTTGCTGAATGCTTCAGGAGGGCCGCTGCTTCAGGGGAAGTAGTTATCTCAGGTGAACTGATTCATCCAAATCCATTTACTGATTCGGTTGCGGTTCTGTTCGTAATGCCGGTTTTTACTGAAAGCCCGTACTCTGGTTTATCGAGTTCTACATACTCTGAACTCGGAGGGTATTTTATCTGTGTCAACTTGATGTCCGAACTGATCAACCAATGCCTTAATCCATTTGTACAGCAGGGTGTGGACATGCATCTGTTTGACATTTTACCTTCCGGCGAGGAAGAACTGCTTGTTTACCATGCATCCAGAACCCGTACAGATCATGGGGAGAGAGTGGAGGATATCAGCCTTCTGCTTTCCTCAACAAACTATTCTGAAAAGATTGTTTTCGGGGACAGGGAATGGCTCATTGTTTTTACCCCGTCATCCACATTTTTAGCGGAAAGACATTCCATACATCCCTGGGTAATTCTCATCAGCGGCATATTTTTCACCGGACTGCTGTTTGCATTCATCAGGGGAACATACAGGTCGGCAAGAATATCTCACCAGTTTGCAGCCGATCAAGCTGCGTTTTCCAGAGAACTTGAAAAAGCTCTTGAAGAGCAGAAGAGCACAGCAAAGAAACTCAGTGTGTCTGAACAGAACTTCATCAGTCTTATAGAACAGTCTCCTGACGGCATTGTTATCTCAGACAGTGATGGAAAGCACCTGTTTACAAATAAAAGAATGTGTGAGATCACGGGATATGATAAAAAAGAGCAGACTTCTATATCAATTGAAGAAATGATACATCCGGAGGTTCTCAATAATCACAGGGAATTGTATGCAAGGCAAATGCGTGAAGAGGAAACATTGGATCAGTTCGAAAGCGCCATAGTCCGGAAAGATGGAAAAGTGATCCCGATAGAGTTGAGAGCGACAACCACGCTGTGGAAAGGAAAGACCTGCGAACTGATCTTCATTACTGACATTTCCGAGCGTATCAAACTTAAAGAGCGCCTTTTTCAGTCACAGAAGCTGGAAACAGTAGGATTGCTCGCCGGTGGAATTGCTCATGACTTCAACAACATACTGCAGACTATCTTCGGATATGTGGAACTTGTTGGTATGAACTTCTCTGATGGTGATATTGCTCTTGGGGATATTGCTGAGATCAAGAAAGGTGCACGAAGAGCTGCCGCTCTCACCGCGCAATTGCTTGCATTCAGTCGACAGCAGACTCTCGCTCCCAGAAACATCGATATAAATGATTTAACAACCAGATTGATTAAAATGCTGAGAAGGATTATCGGTGAGGACATCAAGCTCGAGTTCATTCCTGGTCAAGGACTCAGTACTGTTTTCGTGGATCCGGGTCAGATGGAGCAGATCCTCATGAATCTCTGTAACAACAGCCGTGATGCCATGCCTCACGGCGGCCACCTTACGTTTGAAACGGAGAGTGTGCTGATAACCAAGGATTACTCCGACACTCATCCTGATGTAGAGCAGGGCAACTATGTGTTGATCACAGTGACCGATAGCGGCTGCGGGATGAACGAGGAAATTCTTTCAAAGGCTTTCGAACCCTTTTTTACGACCAAGGAAGTAGGCAAGGGCTCCGGTCTGGGTCTCGCCACAGTATTTGGAATCGTCAAACAGCATAATGGGTTCATTAATGCCTACAGCGAGGTGGACAAGGGAACTTCGATAAAGATATATCTGCCTCTTGTAGAATGTCCCCCTGAAGAGATCAATAACAAGATCCAGCGGGAAGTCGTCGGTGGTACTGAGACTATTCTGGTTGCTGAAGATGAAGAAGAGGTTCGCGTTATCGCCGCAAGGATTCTGAGAAGAGCCGGTTATACTGTTCTGGAAGCCTCGGACGGAGTCGAGGCCATTGAGCTTATAAATGAGAATCCGGACAGCATATCGCTTGCCCTGCTTGATGTTGTTATGCCGGAAAAGAGTGGTCAGGATGTCTACAGGATGATACAGGAGACTGCTCCGAATATCAGAACTTTATTCACAAGCGGATACAGCGCCAATGCAATTCATACGCGGTTTATTCTTCATGATGGAATGATACTGTTGCGCAAACCTTACGCTCCCGATGTTCTCCTTCGCGAGATTCGAACAATTCTTGACGAGTAATTGAGCCAGACATTTACCTTTTGAATGCTTGACAGTTATTGATTGACTAATATATTCGGAATAGTTCCGATTACGAATAGGAAGTCAATGAAGCAATCAGCAGTTCGGCGGATGACAAAACAGAGGGTTATTGTTCTCAATACTGTCAAGTCTCTTGGATCCCATCCGACCGCATATGAAATTTTCGAGAGAGTCCGGCAGGAACTACCCGGAATAAGCCTCAGCACTGTATACCGTAATCTCAGCATCCTTGTCGGGCAGGGCGATATACTCACTGTTCGGGGTCTCGGGCAGGAAGTTCACTATGACCACAATTTACACGAACATTGTCATGTGCAGTGCCGTATCTGCGGAAAAGTTTCTGATATACATACTGATTTTATCGATCCCTCATGCGTTAATTCGCACGGCGGGGAAGGATATATTGTCGAAGATGTACTTATTACCTTAATAGGTATTTGTCCCGAATGCGCTAACAGGACGAAAGAGGAGGATACAAATGCATAGAACATTTGAAAAGAAGTATTCCGGAGAATCCGACAACTCACCGAAGTATTCTGTCGGAGATATGGTTACCGTTAAAAGTGCAAGACATCCTCTTCATTTTAAGCATGGGAAGATAGAGAAAGTGAATGCAAAACCGGGTAATGTATTCTATGATGTGATCTTTGATAAGGTAACAAAACACTTGCCGGAGCGGATGCTGTTTTTAGCGGAAGAAAGAACGAAGGAAACAGAAACCAAGGAAACAGAAACCAAGGAAATAGAGGAGAATAATGAGAGTAAAGGGAACTGAAACTGAGAAGAATATTCTCAAAGCTTTTGCGGGAGAATCACAGGCAAGGAACAGGTATACTTACTTCGCATCTCAGGCGAAAAAAGATGGATTTGTCCAGATTTCTGCAATCTTTGAGGAAACGGCAAATCAGGAGAAGGAGCACGCGAAAAGACTCTTCAAGCTGCTTGAAGGCGGTGAACTCGAGATAACTGCGGGTTTTCCATCAGGAATTATCGGCAGCACAGAAGAAAACCTTGAGGCTTCAGCCGCTGGTGAGAACTACGAGCACACTCAGATGTACCCAGAGTTTGCGAAGATTGCGAGAGAAGAGGGCTTTGATGCCATAGCGACAATTTTCGAATCAATCGCTGTTGCGGAGAAGCAGCATGAAAAGCGCTATCTTGATCTCCTTGACAACATTAACAACGGCAGGGTCTTTAGAAGAGATAACGCAGTCATCTGGCGATGCCGGAACTGCGGCTACCTCCACGAAGGCTCTGAAGCTCCGGAATTATGTCCTGCATGTGCTCATCCACAGGCTCATTTTGAACTGCTTGGCGAGAACTGGTAGGAAAAACAGCAGCGTTCCAGGGCAGCTTCAGGAAAGGAATAGAGAGATGACAAAGAGAATGCAGGTATACAAGTGCGAGATATGTGGAAATATCGTAGAGATGCTTCACGGAGGAGCGGGTGTTCTTATCTGCTGCGACGAACCGATGAAGCTTTTCGAGGAGCAGACCGCTGACGCATCCACAGAGAAACACGTTCCGGTGATAGAGAAAACGGATGAAGGCTATATCGTGAAAGTGGGGACGATTTCTCACCCTATGGAAGCTCAGCATTATATCGAGTGGATCGAACTGATAGCCGGCAGCAGTGTCTATAGAAAATATCTCAAACCCGGTTCTGCCCCCGAAGCTGAATTCAAGATTGCGGATCTTGATGATATAGCTGCCAGGGAGTACTGTTCGATTCACGGACTCTGGAAAGGTTAGAAATGCGATGGCAAACGAGTTTAATGCATTTGAGGTTCTAACTATGGCGGAGCGGATCGAGACCAACGCGCAAAATTTCTATCAACTGGCCTCTGAAATGGTGAACAATCCTGACATCTCTGAACTGTTTTCGAATCTGGCCGTCTGGGAAAAGGAACACGAATCCCTTTTCAGCGACATGAAATCCGGGCTGTCCGAAGAAGAGAAAGCTTCCACAGCAATCGATCCCTATGACGAACTTATGCTTTACCTCACGGAAATGGCTGACGAGCATGTGTTCGTAAGAAAAGATCTTGACCCGGCTTCTGTGATTGATGACAGATCGACTCCCGGGGACATACTTAATCTTGCAATTGAATTTGAGAAAGAATCAATCCTTTTTTTTCTGGCTTTGAAGAGACTCATGTCAAAGAGATCCGGTTCTGAAAAAATCCAGAAAGTCATCGACGAGGAAGTGAGCCATATAACTTACCTTGCATCGAAGAAAAGGATATTGAGAAACATCTGAACTGTTAGCCCGCATATGTGGCGTTGTAATAGAATGTTGGTGATTTATGCGGGTCATGAGAGATTAAGGAGGCAAATCTTTGAGCGCTTTCAAGGCTGTTAAACTGACAGAAAAAGTATACTGGGTTGGCGCTGTTGACTGGGCTATAAGAGACTTTCACGGCTACAGCACCAGCAGGGGAACCACGTACAACGCCTTTCTGGTTCTTGCTGAAAAGGTAACTCTGATCGATACTGTTAAGAAGCCCTTCTTTGGTGAGATGATGTCCAGGATTGCGTCAATCATCGATCCGGGAGAGATTGATTACATTATCAGCAATCACTCGGAAATGGATCATACTGGTGCGCTTCCTGACACCATATCCTCCGTGCATCCTGAAAAAGTTTTTGCTTCACCCATGGGGAAGAAAGCAATTGCAGCACATTTTCACTGGGATCCTTCTGTTATTACCGAGGTCAGGACAGGAGACAGTATTTCCCTTGGAAACATTAGCATGACCTTTATTGAGACCAGAATGCTTCACTGGCCCGACAGCATGGTTTCCTACATTCCGGAGGAAAAGGTACTGTTCAGCCAGGACGGCTTCGGTATGCATCTCGCATCTTCAGAACGCTTTGACGATGAGCTTCCGTTGCACATTCTGGATGAGGAATCTTTGAAATACTACGCCAACATACTGATGCCGTTCTCTCCGCTCGTGAGCAGACTGATAGACCAGCTCGGAGATCTTGATCTGGATGTAGATCTGCTCTGCCCGGATCATGGACCTGTATGGAGGAGCAATATTGATCATATCATCGGTAACTGGACGGAATGGGCGAAGCAGAAACCATCTATGAAAGCTGTAATTGTTTTCGACACTATGTGGCATAGTACGGCCACACTTGCTGAAGCTATTTGTGATGGTCTTGATTCACAGGGAATATCTGTCAGAGTAATGCCTCTGGCCTCCAGCGGCAGAAGCGATGTTGCTACTGAGGTTCTTGATGCAGGCGCGTTGATCGTCGGCAGCCCCACCATCAATAATCAGATATTCCCAAGAGTAGCTGACTGCATGGTTTATCTGAAAGGCCTTAAACCGAAAAATCTCGTTGGAGCGGCTTTCGGCTCATACGGCTGGAGCGGAGAAGCAGTTGAACAGCTTGAATCCCTGCTTGGCGAGATGAACATACCGCTTGCTTCGGAAGGGTTGAAAATCAATTACGTTCCTGACGCTGAAGCTCTGGAGAAAGCAAGGGATTTCGGCATATTGATCGGCAAGAAAGTAGTTGAGCTGACAGGAGAATCAGGGTGATAGACATTAATGCCATGTTTACACTGAGCTATGGTCTCTATGTAATCGGTTCACGATCCGGTGGCCGGATCAACGGACAGATAGCCAATGCGGTCTTCCAGATAACAAATTCGCCAATGCGAATAGCCGTTGCTATAAACAAAGAAGAACTTACGCATGAATTCATAAGCGATACGGGTGTTTGCTCCATAAATGTACTGAGCGAGAAAGCCGACCTTCCCTTTATCGGGCAGTTCGGATTCAAAACCGGCAGAGAAGTGGATAAGTTCGCTGATGTTCCTTATACACTTGCTCCTTCCGGCTGCCCGTGTCCGGATGAGAACATTCTGGCATGTATAGATCTTTCAATAAAGGACAGCCTGAATACAGGCACACATACTCTGTTCATAGGGGAAGTGACCGATTGCACTATCACAGGTGAAGGAACCCCGATGACATACTCCTTCTACAGAGAAGTTCTGACCGGGAAGACACCTCCAACCGCGCCTTCACATGTTGCGGTAAAAGAAGAAAGCGATACCGAAACAGATGGAGAGGAAAAGATCAAGATGAAGAAATACGTTTGCAATATATGCGGGTATGTATACAACCCGGAGAAAGGCGATCCCGATTCTGGAATCGCTCCCGGAACTGCTTTTGAAGACATCCCGGAGGACTGGGTCTGCCCGGTTTGCGGCGTAAGCAAGGATCAATTCTCAGAGCAGTAGGCTTTTGCGGAACAGGGCGTCATGATAACTGTCCAGCTGTGACCACCCGGTGGGATGAATTTGTGCGAATCTATAAAAGGAACCTCAATCCATTTGCAGGGAAGAAGAGAATCTCCCGGCTGAAATTTCCTTTCATCGAGAATAACAGGTTTGAAGGGGAGGTTTTTCCCTGTTCGAGCATTAATAGTGCATGGCGGATCATCCCCTGCTCCATGCCGCCGCCGATCGTACCGGAACTTGTTCCGCCTGAAATAACAGCCATCGCGGCACCCGGTCTGCCCGGTCCGCTTCCTTCCGTCTTAAGGGTCAGAAGAAGGGCACAGGGAACACTTTTCTTAAGTGATTCGCGCAGGAGGACCCATAGTTCAGGATTGTTCACTGCTGGTGGTTATCCCCGGAGGCTTCGCTTTCGATCTTCTCGAAGTACTCCATGCAGCGCCGTACATATGCTCTCTTCTCATTGTATTTACCGGGGAAGAAGCTCCGTTTAAAGCCGTAGACAAGGATATTTTTCAGATCATCGCTGGTCAGGTTGAATGCGTTCACCGCTTTATGAAGTTCCTTTGTAACGGTCGTATTTGATATTGTCCTGTTATCGGTGCAGATGGATACCGATAGTTTCCTTTCCATCATCTTCCCGAACGGATGGTTGGCAAGATCCCGGTAAGCCGGGTTGGTCTGCTGATTGGATGTAAGGCAGACCTCTATGGTTATCCTCCTGTCAGCTATGAATTCAGCAAGAGAATCAACATACGCTTCCGGGTCAATGATGTCTTCGGATCTGACTGAGCCCGGATCGAGGAGAGTCAGGCCATGCCCTATTCGATCGGCATAGAGTTCGGTTATTGCCTGATTTATACTCTCGGGTCCGTAAGCTTCACCGGCATGTACTGTCTTTTTCAGGAAATGCTTCTGAGCTCTTCTGAATGCGATAAGGTGATTTATGGCCGGCCATCCTTTTTCAGAGCCCGCGAGGTCGATACCGACCACCGGAAGATTCTCATCCCACCTTGCTTTTGACACCGCAGCTTCCAGTTCAAGTGATGCGAGAGCAAATACACGTTCGGGCTTCGTGAAACTGTGCATCTCGAAGAATCTGTTGTACCAGGTGGAGAACACCGGTGTGAAAAATCTCATCGCGCAGGCGATGATTCCATAGTGGAAGGGAGGTTCATGTCCATCAACGACTTCTGACCGGGAATTGAATTTGGTCTCTGCCCTGTCCAGTCCGTTGTTCACGGCTCTGATGCATTCGACGATATCCATTTCATCATTCGCGTGAAGCTGCGGAGCGAACCGTACTTCGATGTAGCGAACACCCTCATTCTGATTGTCTTCGGCAACTTCGAAGGCAATCCTTTCAAGATTCTCTCTTGTCTGCATTACAGCGGTTGTATAGGCGAATCCCTTCAGATAATCGTCAAGGTTTTCGTAATCGTCCTTGAACACGGTTTCACGAAGTCCCGACTCGGTATAGGAAGGAAGCTTGAGACCTGATTCCCGGGCGAGTTCTATGAGCGTGGAGAGCCTCACTGAACCGTCAAGGTGCATATGGAGATCGGTTTTAGGGAGCTTTTTCAGCAGAGCGTGATTCATGCAAAATCCTTTCCGGATAATTAATTCAGAAGAGTTCACCGAAGGCCAGCTGAATGCCATGTCCCTCAGGAGACATGGCAAAATCAACCCTGAGAGTTACTCCTCCGGGAATTGTTATTCTCAGGCCAAGGCCGCCGTCGAGGTGGAATCTGTTCCATCGTACTTCATCCGGATCGTCAGCTACCTGCCCGGCGTCACCGAAAAGAACGACTCCGAGTTTAATCGTATTGTTCTCGTCAATCTTGAATGCTACTAACCTTTGCCGGAGTTCCAGGTTGGCCAGAAGCGTCAACGAACCTCCGAAACGTCTGTCATGATATCCACGCAGCCCGGTGTTTCCGCCGAGATTCGGCAAATATGGAAATGGAGTCTCTGAAGTTCCAAAGTGTTTTTCTCCACGAATGCGGAGAGCGGGTGTGGTTGAAGTTCCTATTGGAGTGAAGAAGGCGAGAGTTGCTTCTGCGCTGGAATAGGAAAATCCGCTTCCCATCTGGTGGGCTGTCTTGATTGAGGTGTAACCCTCGATCAGCGAGGGAAAGTCCCAATGAGCCTCAATTACCGGTCCCGCGCTCCAGAGGGAGCCGTAATCAGAGCATGGTGAGGTAATCCAGAGAGTATCTTCAGATCTGTCATATACTGTTGAATGGTTTACCCGCGCACCGGTGGAAAGAGCAAGACCGGTTACCGGGCTGAATCTGTATATCCCGGTGAGTTGCTGCATCTCCCTGTCGTATGAAGTGTGGACATCTTTGTCACCGTCGTTTCCCCATCCGTAGAAAGAGGTGCCATTATCCACCGTGTATTCAGCTTTTATGTTCATGAGTCCATTGTTCAGGGGGAAATAGAATTCCGGTTCCACCAATATGCTTCCATTTGTGCAGGCGTGCGCCATGCAGTTGAAGGCAAAAGGACTGAATGGGGGTATCATGTTGTGGCTGACGACACCTCCGAAAAGTACTCCTGAGCTGGAACTGTAGCTTACAAGAGGGAATACTCTCCACGCAAGAGAAGGCATGGAGAAAAGAACAAGTATTACCGAAATCAATATCCTGGCTGAAATTTTCATTTACTCCGTCCTGACTTTTAACCCTAAGTTTTTCCTATGCCTGTTCATGGATTATATTGCACAAAATACAGAAAGTAGAGGTCTTTTGAAAACACCACTGATTGTTGTCCCAACCTACAATGAACTGGAAAACATTCGAAACCTGCTTCCCGTTCTGCTTGATCTTCAAATAAAGCCCGATATACTCGTGGTCGATGATCAAAGTCCGGACGGAACAGGAAAAGCAGTCCTGGATCAGAAACATACGGGAAGAGTACACCTTCTCAGCCGTCCGGAGAAAGCCGGTCTCGGTAAGGCGTATATTGCCGGATTCAAATGGGCACTGGAAAGGGATAAGTACGATCCGATCATTCAGATGGATGCCGACTTTTCTCATAATCCTGAAAAAGTACCGGAACTTGTTGATGCTCTTGAAAATAACGATGTCGCTATCGGTTCAAGATATTGCAGTGGAGTAAATGTTGTCAACTGGCCCCTCTCGCGATTGCTGCTTTCCTGGTTCGCCAACCGGTATACAAAACTGATAACCGGTTTGCCGCTTGAGGATGCTACGGGAGGTTTCAAGGCTTTCAGAAGAACAGCTCTTGAAAAACTTGATCTGAATTCAATAAAATCTGATGGTTACTCCTTCCAGATTGAGGTTTCATACAAACTCTACAAAGCGGGATGCTCTATTACAGAGGTTTCCATCATCTTTGTGGACAGGCATGCCGGCTCGTCCAAGATGACTAAAAGTATTGTATGGGAAGCTGTCTGGATGGTATGGCATATCCGTTTCCCCTGGCTTTTCTGAGAGGAAGCAACCTGTATGATTCCTTTCATTGCCGTGTTACTCGCATTTTCAATCAGCCCGGATAATTGGGGTTTTGAAACATCCCAGAGTTATATCACATCAATTTTCGGGGATTCAGATGGTACGATGTGGTGTTCAACATCAGGGGGGATTCTCCACTATGACCCCAATACCGGCTGGGATGATCCCATTGTCTATCCGGATGAATTACCATGGTACAAGGCAAATGACCTGTATGTGTTCGATTCGCTGTTATGGGTTGCCACAGCAGGCGGCGGTCTTGCCCTGAAACAGGGGGATTCCTGGCAGGTTTTTTCCTCCTACGAGGGTATTCCAGGAAGCGGAGCCGTGCATTCAGTTCACTGTGCCGGCGGATATACATGGGCTGGATCTGATGGAGGCCTGTCACGGGGTAATGCTGAAGGCTTCCAGCAGATAAACGAGTCCGCTACAGGCGGAGCCTTCAAGGCGGATGAAGTGACAGGAATCACAAGTGTCTCCGATATCCTGTTTCTGGCGACTGATAGAGGAGTATACTCGCTTGATCTTCTGGCAAGTCCCTTTAACCCCGATTCCTGGACCAGTCATGAGACGGCGACAAACAATCTTGGTATTTCGGATATTTACACGGTTACAGCTGATTCCGTATTTGGCTTCGGTCCGGGCGGAGTCGCGCAGATGATCGACCCGGACAGCTGGCGCGTTCTTCTCGATTTTTCAATGAGCGATGATTCTGTGGTTACCGGACTTCTCCGGACAGACGACGGACTTTTTGCTTCCTGCATCAATGTAAGAAGATTTATCGAAGAAGGTGTATGGGAGATATATGGAGAGGGATATCCCGCCAGTACTTTCTCATCCTGCCTTGGATTTGCCTGCGACAAGATATGGGTAGGATACGGTCTTAACAATGTGAGTACAGAGAATTCGGGAAACGGACTCGGATATCTTGATAGTGGAACATGGGTTTCGGTTCCTGTTTCCGGGATGGCGGGGTCAAGCTGTTATCAGATAACTCTGGACAGCGGCAATATATACCTTGGAAGTCACAATGCAGGCCTGATGGTGTGCTATCCGGACAGCGGATGGATGACCTTCAATATGAATACAGTGAATATGCCCCGATCTCTCCGAACGTATTCATCCGCGAAATCGTCCAGCCCCGGAATCTGGACGGGCAGTTATTATTACGGACTTACATGGATTGATGACAGAAACACATTCTCCATGGAGGATGACACGGTCATTACATATGTTTCTGATTCTCTTTCCGGTGTTTCTCCGGACGTGGTCCAGGTTATTGCTCCTCTTCTTAACAACCAGGTAGTAATGCTCTCTGTCCAGCAGGGAGCTCTCTGGATCGCGCAGGAAGCTTTCTGGCAGTCACCTGATGAAATCAGCGGAATTGTAGCCGTGTCTGGTGATCCTGAATCCGGCGATTTGGAATGGACATCCAGAACGGATATGGATGGGCTTGCTTTGAAAAATATCCAGACACTCTATCCGTGCGGTCAGGATAGCCTGTGGATAGCGTTCGCTTCAAATGGTGGATGTCAGCTTCTTGTTCATGGGGGTAATCCTGTCGACAAATCGCAGGATACCTGGTATCCAGGGCATGGAGAAGTATACGATACATCCTGGGGTCTTTCTTCCAATCAGGTTTTCTGTTTTGCCAGGGATAAAGGCGGCAATATTCTTGCCGGGACCGGCAGCGGTCTGTTTCGCTGGCAGGAAAACGCGTTTGTTCAGATTTCAGGAATAACCGGATCCATAAAAACAATGCAGGTTGATAACGGAGGAAGAATATGGTGCATGGGTGGAAACTCAATCATTTGTGTGGATGGCTCTGAGATTACGGAATTCACAACTTCCAATTCGCCATACATACCCACGAGCAGGGTCGAGAATGAGTTCAGTGTCTTTCAGCCGGATGAGGGGAAGCTGCATTTCTCCTCGATAATAGGTCTCTGGACCATTATTACGCAGCAGGGAAGTGATGAAAGTCCCGATCTGCTGTTCTACCCTCAACCGTTTCTTCCCGCTGATGAAGAGCTTCGAATCTGCTGGACAGGCGCTGACCGGCAGATTTCCGTGAAACTGTTTTCACTTGATGGACAGTATCTGGGATGTATACAGGCTGAGAGCTGGGAGGAATGGTCCTGGAATGGTTCATTGAGTGGCGAAGATGTGTCCTCCGGAGTGTATCTGGCTATTATAGAAACGGATGGTATGGCTATCAGAGCAAAGGTTGCAGTGGTGAGATGATAAAGATCAGACCTGCTGAAGAATGTGATAAAGAGAAATGGACTGATTTTGTCCTTCGTTCAAATAACGGTACGGTGTTTCATCTTCCCGATTTCCTCGATTATCATCCGGAAGGAAGATTTCAGAATCATCATCTGATAGCTGAAAGCAAAAGCGAAATCGTATCGATTATTCCAGGTGCTTTGTCTGAGAGGGAAGACGGTGTCTGGTTCCGGTCCTATCCCGGTTCTTCGTACGGAGGGCCGGTGACGAACGATTCTCTTGGACTGAGGAAACTGGAAGAGTTGATTGACGCGCTGGAATCGTATTGCGGATCTCATGGGTGGACCGGAATAGAAATGACTCCGCCCCCGATCATCTATTACCGAAGACCTCACAACTACCTCGAGTTCGTTCTGGTCAAACGCGGTTTCAAATATCGAAGACGGGAACTGACAGCAGTTATAGACCTGACTCGATTAGGTGAGGAGCTGAATCTGGGATTTCGCTCATCTGCTCTTCGCGGCGTGAGGAAGGCTCTGAAAAGTGGAGTCACAGTTGAGGAGAATTCCGATTTTTCACTGTTCTATCCTGTACTTGAATCAAATCTTCAGCAGCGCCACGGTGTCAAACCCACTCATACTCTTCCAGAACTTGAACTTCTTAGAAGTCTTCTGGGAAGTGATCGTATCAAACAGTTCATTGCTCTGAAAGAAGGAAAAGTTCTGGGAGGGATGGTGATGTTCCACTGCAATTCCAGAGTTACTCTCGCTTTCTACATCTCACACGATCAGGAGTATCAGGCTTTCAGGCCGGTCAATCTGGTTTACATGGATGTTATCAGATGGGCGAAGCAGATGGGATACCACTATATGGATCTCGGTACTTTCACCCTGGATATGGATGTCAACTACGGACTATGCCGATTCAAGGAATCATTCTCCGCGCGAGGGATTTTCAGGAACACCCTCTACGGAAAATTGTAGTGAGTCTGGTTCAAGATCCATATTTCCGCGAGTTATTACTCCTGTGGACAGCTTTGCTTGTTCTTGTATTCGGCGGGAGAATGTATACAACCGATGTAATTGCGCAGTATGAAGTGGCCGGCTCGCTGATTGGTCAACGCCCTTTTCTCACAGCATCGGGGGAGTATGGATGGATTGTGGACGGTGTAAGACCCGGGAATTTCATACCTCATAGTATCGGTTATTCCATTCTCCTGATTCCGGCAGCTTTTTCAGGAGTTGTTTTTGGATTGGATGCAGGGAAGATTTCAACCGCCGCTCTCAACGGGGGTTTCAGTCTGATTCTGATAGGGTTCATGTATGCTGCTGCCAGAACTAAATATAAAGACGTATCCGCTGCAAGATTGATTGTCATTGCTGTCGGCGGAATGTTTCTTGTATACGGAAGGATGCCTTACGATGTAACCGCAGCCGCTGCGGCTGTCATGGCAGGTTTCTACTTTTCATGCAGAGGTAAAACGCTCATCGCAGGGTTTTGCATGGGAATGGCTGTTCTGATAAGACTCGACAGCCTGCTTCTTCTGCCTGTGTTCTGGAACGGCTGGGCGAATACGAGAAAACTTATCGCCGGGATGGCTCCGTTTATTCTGATTGCCGCCTCAGCGAACTGGTACAGATTCGGCAGCCCCCTTCTGGATGGACATAACCAGGATCCCGCTATGGTTCTTGAGCCGTTCAGGGGAGGAATTACCGGTTTGCTTCTGAGTCCGGGAAAAGGTCTTCTCTATTACGCGCCGTTATGTGTATTCGCGTTTTTTTTCCAGAAGGACTGGCGGCTGTGGACTCCTTTTGTACTGTCACTTGCTTTGCATGGAATGCTTCACGACTGGTCCGGCGGAACGGGATGGGGACCGAGATTTCTTTTCACGACTCTGCCTTTTCTTCTGTTTCCTCTTGTCCGGAAAGGCACAGGAGGCCGACTGTTCTGGCTGATTGCCGCTCTCGGAATTCTTGTTTGTATTCCCGCCTGCTGGAGTAATGTGAATATGCTGGAACAGGCAGCCGGACCTGATCTTTTTGATGAATCCGGTCGGCAGGCTGTGCTCTGGGATTATTCATTATTTCCGCTCTTCACCGCCTTCAGAAACCTCGGTAAAGGGATTCCCGACATGTTTGGCGCAACAGCCGCAGTTTCCATCGGGCTTTCCGCCTGGTTCGGAATACTGCTGCAGAGTACAATTGCACTAATGCTTGCCGGAGCGGGCGTCTTTGTCATGAGAAAACGAACGGAAGTATCGGAGAAATGAAAATTCTGCATGTCTCTCCACAGAATTATACGGGGATTCTTAACCTTTTCGTTGAAGGACACAGGGAACTTGGTCATGAAAGCCGTCTGGTGACTTTCTACCGAGCATGGAATCTGTACAAGGAAGATATATGCCTGAATCTGCCTTTCGTCGGTCATAAGGAATGGCTCTGGAAGGTGAAGAGATTAGTGAAAGCAGGAAGTTTGAACGTGCCGTTTACAGGTACTGCCGAGCGGATATTCTGGACTCCTAGCTTTACCGAGAAAATTCTGATGAGCGGAAGGGACATGATCTGGACACCTCTTGTTAATAAGGCCGCAAAAAAGTACGATTTGTGGGATTATGACATCTATCATCTCGAAGGTGGAATGAGTTTTTTCAGAGATGGCAGAGATATTCAATCTCTTAAAAAAGCCGGAAAGAAGATTGTTTCCTACTACCATGGCCTTGATCTAAGGATGAGGGGGGCTATACGCCCTGTGTGGGAAGCAACCGACCTTCACCTTACCTGTGAATTCGACCTTTACCAGAGGTACCCTGAACTTGAATATCTTTTTCTTCCCTTTGATCAGGATGCGTTACCGAAAGCGAATCCTCCTGAAGGAAAAGTCCGTATCTGTCATGCCCCGAGAATCCGGTCTGTAAAGGGGACAGAAGAAATAATCACTGCCGTTGAAGAATTGTCCCGGGAGATTCCCGTGGAGCTTGTGCTGATTGAGAAGATGTCGCATTCGGAAGCATTGAGGATGAAGGCTTCGTGCCACATTGCTGTTGATCAGGTTGCACGCGGAGATATGGGCTACGGCGTCAATTCACTTGAAAGTCTTTCCATGGGAATTGCAACAGTGACCAATCTTTCCCAGGCATATCAGGAATTTATTCCGGAACACCCTTTTGTCCTTACAAAACCTGAAACACTGAAACGCGATCTGCGCGAACTGGTACTGGATAAGGATCTGAGGGAAAAGCATGCGATTACCGGTCCGGCCTGGATTCGGGCACGGCACCACTGGTTGTCAGTGGCAGAGGAAATACACAGGATTTACCGGGAACTGGGCTGGGAGAATCCCCAATGAAAGAGAAGATTTGAACATGGTGCATGTTAACGACCATGAAAGGGATCTATCGCGGGAATCGATGTTCTACGCCGCGGCTCTTATTTTCAGTGGTCTCGTTCAGGTAGCCTTTCTTCCATTTTTCTCTAAATTCCTGACTGCTGATGCCGCGGGTGAACTCGGTACGCTGAGAATCATCTCGGAAGCCATCGCCGGAATAGTAGTACTTGGTCTTCCCACTGCATTGATAAGAGCGTGGCAGAGGACAGCGAATCACAGAGCAGTTCTTATTCGAGGCATCGTTTTTCCTGCTGTTCCGGCTCTATTGATGGCTCTGCTGGTTCTTCTGCTCCATGGATCACTTGAATCATTTCTCCATCTGCAGTATCCCCGGTACCTGATTCACGCCGTTCTCCTCGGAATCGGAGTTGCATATGTGCAGCTGTCTCTGTCTTTCCCAAGGGCGGACGGCCTTGCAGGTCGATATCTCCTTTTGCAGATAATCCGCGGGTTTCTTGCTCTTGGAGCGCTTGCCGTTTTCCTCTATGCCTGTTCTTTCAATGCGATTCCCTCTTTTCTGACAGCAAGATGGGCTCCCTCCTTCCTGATTGCCGCCGTGGCGATAATCATGATGTGGAAAAGAACGGCCGGTTCGGAGAAGATTGAGAAATCCTCAACACTGAACCGTGACATACTTGGTTTCAGTCTGCCTCTGATTCCTGCTACCCTGTCCATGATCGTACTTTCATCAGCTGACATGTTCATGCTGAGAAATATCTATCCCGACCTTGCGGAAAGCGGATATTACGAATGGGCAAGCCGTGCCTGTCTTGTTCTCATGCCGATGATTCTGGGTTTCGATATGGCATGGAAGCGCTTCATTTTCAGGAAACGCAGAACCGGCGGGAACCTTGCAGAACTTGGAAGAGCAGGACTGCTTTTCATGGTTATGGTTAACTGGACAGCCCTTCTTCTCGCGATGTCATCACCATGGATTGTAGGCCTGATCGGGGGCGTTCATTTCTTGCCTTCCCTGCGCGTGCTGCCTACGCTTGCAGGAGCCAGCGCCATGTTCGGGCTGTTCCTTATTTCCCAGACCGGGTGTCTTCTTACAGGTCAGACCAGATATATCGCGGGAATGACATTGTTCGGAGCTATTCTGAATATTGGATTCAACTTACGATTGATACCAGTAGCGGGTGCGCTGGGAGCGGCTTTTGCCACTCTAGGCACAAATTTATTCATGGCCCTGAGTCTTTTCTGGCTTGGCAGAAAGGTTTTTCCGATAAGTTTCTTTGCAGTTGTGCTGACTGTAATATTACCGATTTCCTTCGGCCCTCTGGCCACACTTGACGCCGGCTTTCGATCGGCAATTGTCCTTATTGGAACTTTCATCACTATTCTTATTATCGCTGCTCTCAGAAGGTTGGGAACCACGCTTTCGGAAGGTTCTTCGGAATGAGACCGGAAATTTCAGTGCAGATACCTGTAAAGGATGGGGGAGAGAATTTCCGGATCACTCTGGAAAGTCTCAGAAATCAGGATATGCATGGAATTCCATGGGAATTAATCGTAATTGATGATGGCAGCAGCGTTCCTGTCGAGCAGCAGTTTGATCTTTCTTTTCCGGAAGAAGTCAGTGTAAAGGTGATCCGGCGTGAAATCGGCGGGAACAGACCGGCTGCCCGTAACAGAGGCTGGCAGGAAGCATCCGCTCCTCTATCATTCATCTCGGATGGTGATATCCGATTTCCCACTGACATATTGAGAAAGCACCTTGAGATGCATCGAGAAGGACATGAAGATATTATCATGGGCGCAAGGATCAACGCCTGGAAGAAAGATTCCTCGCCATGGCAGAAATGGTTCGATACCAGGGCCATGGGAAATAGAGAGGCTGATATATTTTCCCCGAGGCATTTCGTTACCGGCAATTTGAGCCTTCCGACAGGACTTCTAGAGTCTTCAGGCGGTTTTGATCCACGCATAGACCGGTATGGGGGAGAGGATACTGAATTAGGGTTCCGGCTTGCCCGGCAGGGAGTCACGTTCTACTGGAACCCGGATATCAAAGTTGACCATCTCGACACAGTGACAGTACGTGAACATTCGCGAAAAATGATAGAGTATGGAAGTTCCGGGTTGAAATACACATTGAAAAACATACCTGAATCAGCAGGTATGCTTGGCAGTGACTGGATCAAACCGCTTTTTGATGCTCCGGCTTATCCCGGCACCGTAATAATGAGACTTGTAACAAAAATAGCACTTCTCCCTCCCGTATACAGATGCGTACTTGCCTGGATGGAGAAAGCAGGAGCGCCTGGATTTCTGTTTACTTATCTTTCTGTGGGCGCGTGCCTCATGGGGCTGACAGGAAAGGATTTCGAGAAACAGTGAATAAAGTTGTCGCCGATCTCCTTAAGGAGCGTTATCCAGATGCTGTCCGGTCAATTCAGCTGAGCGAATGGACAACCTGGCAGGTCGGAGGCCCTGCGATCTCAATTGTTGTATCTTCCACAGGGATGCTGTCTGATCTGCTCGGTGTTCTGCGGCAGGAAGGTATTCAATGGTTTCTTATCGGGCGCGGATCAAACATACTTGCTTCGGACGATGGCTGCAGTTCCATTATTATCAGACTTGCAGGTGATCTTGCTACTGTCAGATGGGAGCATTCAGGCAGCAGATGGAAACTCTCATGCGGCGGTGGAACCAGATTCCCTTCTATGTCCGGTGTTGCCTGCAGCAAAGGGGCATCA
This sequence comes from Candidatus Aegiribacteria sp., assembly GCA_030620995.1. GTDB lineage: Bacteria > Fermentibacterota > Fermentibacteria > Fermentibacterales > JCC-6 > Aegiribacteria. The sequence goes on along the minus strand of JAUXIK010000020.1, from coordinate 12,495 downwards.
GGACTAACATTCGCGATTGGAATACCGGGAACCGTTGGAGGGGCGGTATTTATGAATGCCGGTGCTTATGGCAGTTCGATCAAGGATATACTGACAGAAGTTGATGTTGTAGATTCTGATGGAAACGAGAGGGTTATCAGAAACACGGAATGCGATTTTTCCTATAGATCAAGCAGGTTTCAGAAGGAAGCATTGATCGTAACGGGTGCCATGTTCCTGCTGAACAAGGCAGACCCCGCAGTACTCAGATCGGAAGCAAAGAGAATTCTTCAATTACGCAGGGAAAAGTTTCCTCTTGAGTATCCGAATGCGGGAAGCGTGTTCCGTAAACCCTTCGAAGGCCCCCCTCCGGGAAAACTTATTGAGGACTCAGGTCTGAAAGGGAGAGCAGTCGGAGGTGCTATGGTGTCAGAAAAGCATGCGAATTTCATAGTGAACACGGGACATGCTTCATCGTATGATATACTGGAACTTGTGAATGTGGTGCGGGAAGAGGTTATGAAGATGAGTGGTATCCTCCTGAAAGAGGAAATCCGTTACCTCGGGCGGAGGGGTTAAGATATGGCGGCCAAGGAGCGTTATGGTGATAACAGGCTTGAGTCCGGACCAATTCTGGTTACCGGGGCAGGCGGGTTTGTCGGCAGTCACCTCATGAGTGAACTCGCAATGGGTGAAGGAGATATAGCAGTTGATGTTTCGACTGATTTCCAGGCTCCTTCCGGAGTAAAGAAGATCTTGTGGAATCTCCCTTCTGAAGCTCCTGAAGCGCTGGGAAAGGTCCGGTATATCATTCATCTGGCTGCAATGAGTTCAGTCTCTCGATCCTTGAAGGAAGTACATAAAGCTTACGAGATCAATCTCATGGGAACTATTTCAATTCTTGAGTATATGGTTTCACATTGCCCGGAAGCCAGGCTTCTTATGATCAGCTCCGCCGAGGTTTACAAACCTACTGACGATCTGATTACTGAAAACAGTGAGATCGGCCCGAGAAATCCGTACGGCACAACCAAGGCCGCAGCGGAAATAGCGGCATTTCAGTTTGCAGGGAATTACGATCTGGATATAGTACTTGCCCGTTCATTTCCTCATTATGGCCCCGGACAATCCGGAGATTTCGCGTTTCCGGCATTTTGCAGACGCATTATCGAGGCGGCCAGAAGTGGATCAAGTCGAATACGTGTTGGAAACCTTAAACCTGTGCGTGACTATCTTTATGTAACGGATGTAGCGAGGGCATACCGGTATATCCTTAACAGAGGACAGTCCGGCAGCATTTATAATGTTTGTTCAGGAACAGGAAACAGCATTGGAGATATGGTTAGCATGCTTATTGAAATTTCCGGACATGATATTAAACTTGAAGTTGACCCTGAACTGTTCCGGCCGGTTGATGTAGAATTTCAGGTTGGCGATCCGTCAAGGCTGAACTCTTTACTCGGCTGGAAACCGGAGATCAGCAGAAATGCAGGTTTGAGCAGACTGTTTTCATGGTGGGAGGAGAGAATATGACTCTTCTGATGATCTTCAGCGTATTGCTTACAGGTAGAATATCTGATTGGGAGCATTTTACACATTTCGGTGGAGTCAATGAAATACTTGTTGAAGATTCCCATTTTATTGGAGCAACAACCGGTGGAGTTATCTTCGGAACGCTTGGGGCCGATACGGTATTCTGGGATTCAACATGGACATGTCCGGGTTTCCTCTCTCTCAGCGATGCAAGATGCCTTGCCAGGGATGAATCCGGGAATCTATGGATTGGGACTTATGGTGGCGGAATTGATGTGCAACTCTCATCCGGAGGATTTCAGCATTACGGACAGCTTGAAGGATTGCCGATTTCTCTGAAGATTACGTGCATTATCCCGGACACGACTATCTGGGTCGGTACCAGTGAAGGGCTCTGCAGCAAGGATCTTGGCTACTTTAATGTATGGACAATATTCTCAACCGGCGGCGGACTTCCCTCTGATATCATCAACTGTATCGCTTCTGTGGATTCCGGCCTCATTGTGGGCACTTCAAACGGTATCGTAATGCTCAGGAAGGATCTTTATCCCGGGAGCCCGAGTTCGTGGCTCAGTTTTCCATCCGCTTCGGAGATTGGAGCCCTCGAATTTCTCGTTGCAGGTGACACTGTATGGGCTGCTTCCACAGCAGGGCTGTATTTCATGACTGCCGGTCAGGACTGGCAGATTGATGAGACATATCCTGGAGATTATCCGCTCTCGCTTTCCTACAATGAGGGTGAACTGGCAGTTGGCGGTCAAGGTGATGTATGCATTTTCGATGGTTCTGAATGGAAAAGAGGAACGTACGGATTGGCAGGACAAGTGGTTCAGGATATATGCTGGTTATCCTCTGACAGTCTCATGATTGCACAGGTGTCAGAATTCTCTGAGAACAGGGCATCAGGTAACGGAGTAGCAATCGGTATTCTTGACTCCTGGTACAATACTCAGCCCGCAGGGACCCTGTCCAATGATCTGCTGGCAGTGGATATTGATTCCAGAGAGGATATCTGGGTAACAAGCAATAACAGGGGAGCCGGAGTTTTGAGCCAGTATGGATGGACTGAGTTCGGATCTCAATTACCGAATAAGAATCAGCTGTTCGTCTGTCTGGCGGATTATTCCGGAGGGGTGTTTCTTGCTTCCTGGCATCATGGAGTAACCTGGCTGAACTGGAAAGGTACCCCTCAAAGGGATGATGATGTTCTTATCAGCTGGAACACAGAGAACAGCGGACTTCTCAATGATCAGATAAAAAGCGCAGCGATTTCATCATCCGGAGAGGTGTGGTTCGCTCAGGAACCGTACTGGGGAACGCCATCCGAACCCAGCGGGGTAGTTAGACTTTCCTGGTCACCCGGAGAGGAGACCACCGCGTCATGGAAAACCTTTGACCCGTCTAACGGACTTCCATCAGGATATGTGAGGGATATCGAGTTAACACCTTCATCTTCCATAACCTGGATGGGAACTGAACTGGGGCTGGTTGAAGGAAACATTATTACAGGTCAGGTTCTGTATTCCGCAGGCACGCAGCAGGGATTGCCATCCGCGGATGTGCAATCGATAGCTCTTTCAAGAAACGGAGATCTCTACGTCGGAACAATAGCCGGTCTCGTTATGCTGAAATCAGGAGAAGAGACATTCATAGATGTGGAAGAAGTATCCGGCAATATAAATATGCTTTGTTTTGATAATCTATCCTGCCTCTGGGCGGGGTCTTCAGATCTCTGGGGCGGGTCTCCAGAGGGGCTTTACAGAATCTATCCCGATGGATCCGTTGAAGTGTACAACACATTGAATTCACCACTGCAATCACTTAATGTGAGAAACATGGTTTGCGATACGGATAATGGATTGCTCTACCTTGTTACAGACCATGGTCTCTGGAAGCTTCATCTCGAACAGGGAATGACCGGCAACATAGAAACAGCAACGGTATATCCCAATCCGTTTGTCCCGGTAGCAGGAGAAGTGCTGGGAATAGCCGGGCTTCCGAATACAACTCTGGACTTTCATCTGTTTGACCTGAGGGGAGAGCTTGTTTATGAGTCCCTGTCACAGAACAGGGATATGTTCTCATGGGATGGTTATGATGACGGTGGTGAACCTGTGGCGTCGGGAACATATATTGTACGGATCTCACAGGATGGTGAAAGCAGGTTCTTCAAACTTGCGATTGTTCGATAAAATCCGGAAGAGGTTGATTCAATGAAAGGTGTTGTTCTAGCGGGTGGACTTGGAACACGACTCAGACCACTGACCAGTATAACAAACAAGCATCTGCTGCCTGTTTATGATCAACCTATGATTTTTTATCCCCTTCAAAAGCTTGCAGAAGCGGGGATCAGGGATGTAATGCTGGTTACAGGCGGAAACAGCGCGGGAGATTTTCTTCGGCTCCTTGGTGATGGGTCGTATTTCGGACTCGATACTCTTAATTACGCCTATCAAACCAGAGAAGGCGGCATAGCGGAAGCGATAGGTCTGACAAAAGCATTTGTCGGCGGTGATGAATTCATTGTTATTCTGGGTGACAATATTCTTGAGGATTCGCTTGAGCCATATGTGAAAAGGTTCCGGAAGCAGGAGAATGGTGCGAGAATACTGCTGAAGGAAGTGAGCAATCCGAGAGATTACGGAGTAGCTGAGATCGAGGGAGACAGAATTATATCAATAGTGGAAAAACCTGAATGCCCCAGAAGCAGCTATGCCGTAATCGGTGTATACATGTATGATGATTATGCGTTTGAAGTTATTGATGCGCTTCAGCCTTCCGCGAGGGGAGAACTTGAGGTCACCGATATCAACAACGCCTATCTGAGTGCCGGTAAACTCAAGGCAGATATTATTAAAGGCTGGTGGGCGGATTCCGGAAGCAGCATTGACGGCCTTCTGCAGGCCGGGATCAGAGCAAGGGAACTTCGCTTGCGAGTGGACTGTGGGAGAAAGATGTGAAGCTTCTAATCACAGGCGGCGCGGGTTTCATAGGGAGCAACTTCACAAGAATGGCGGTTAATCAAAACCCTTCATGGAAAGTTACCGTTCTTGATAAGCTGACTTATGCCGGCAGACGGGAAAATCTCTCTGACCTGGAAGACAATTCCCGTTTTACATTTATACGGGGAGACATCTGCGATCCGGTTGCGGTGGCTGAAGCGATGAATGGATGCGACGCAATCGTCAATTTTGCGGCAGAAACTCATGTGGACAGATCCATTGATGATTCTTCCTCTTTTGTCAGGACCGACATTGAAGGTGTCAGGGTTCTTCTTGAGGAATTCAGGAAAGAGAAACGGAATCTTTTCCTCCAGATATCTACTGATGAAGTGTATGGCAGTGTTGAATCCGGGAAATCTCGAGAAGATGATGTGCTTGCCCCGAGAAGTCCGTATGCGGCATCCAAGGCTGGCGGAGAACTGCTGGCCATGAGCTACTGGACAACCTATGAAACTCCCGTTGTAGTAACGAGGTCGTCGAATAATTACGGACCATGGCAGTATCCCGAAAAGCTGTTCCCTCTTTTCATTACGAACGCATTGGACGGAGAACCTCTTCCATTGTATGGGGACGGCCTGAACCGTCGAGACTGGATGTATGTGCTCGATCATTGCAGAGCACTGATGCTCATACTGGAGAATCCTGTTCCGGGTTCCACCTACAACATCGGAGCAGGGGAAGAGTATACCAACAGGGAAGTGACCGACGGCATACTTGCGGCAACAGATGCTGACCCGGGCCTTGTGAGGTATATTGATGATCGTCCGGGGCATGACAGACGCTACGCTCTCGATGTCAGTTCCATAAAAGAGAAGCTTGGCTGGAAAGCTGAGATCTCCTTTGAAGAAGGGCTTGAACTTACAGTCGCATGGTACATGAATAATCGTGCCTGGTGGAAAGAGATAAAATCAGGCAGATTCAAGGAATACTACAGAGTTATGTACTCTGAAAGATTGGGTAATTCCCGGGAGAACAGATGAGAGTACTTGTAACAGGCGGTGCCGGTTTCATTGGCAGCCACCTTTGTGAGAGGTTGCTTTCTGAAGGGCACAAAGTGCTGGCGATGGATAATCTTATTACCGGGTCGACTGATAACATCGCGCATTTGGCCGGTAACGGCAGTTTCTCATTCATCCATCATGATGTGACAAATTACATTTTCGTACAGGGAGAGCTTGATTTCATTTTTCACCTTGCTTCTCCCGCAAGTCCGGCTGACTATCTTGCCTTTCCGATTCAAACGCTTAAAGTCGGATCGCTGGGAACTCATAAAACCCTGGGTCTCGCAAAGGAGAAGAATGCCGGCTTCCTGCTGGCTTCAACCAGTGAAGTATATGGAGATCCTCTTGTTCATCCCCAGACGGAGGATTACTGGGGGAATGTGAATCCGGTAGGTCCAAGGGGAGTTTATGACGAGGCAAAGCGGTTCGCAGAAGCCCTTACGTTCGCGTACAGGCGCTTTCATGGGATAAATACAAAAATTGCCAGGATATTCAATACTTACGGACCCAGAATGAGAGCTGATGACGGAAGAGTTGTCCCCGCTTTCATCTCGCAGGCACTGTCAGGTCGTGATCTTACAATCTTTGGTGATGGCAGCCAGACTCGAAGTTTCTGTTTTGTTTCCGATACGGTTGACGGACTGGTACGTTTAATGATGAGTGACTTCGAGGGGCCTGTGAATATAGGTAATCCTGAAGAGATGACTATCCGGGAGTTCGCCGGCTTTGTAATGGAGAGAATTAAAACAAAGAGTTCAATCGTTAACAGGGATTTGCCGACGGATGATCCTAAGATCAGAAAACCGGATATTTCCCTTGCTGTTGAGAAACTTGGCTGGAAACCTGTCGTTTGTCTTAAAACCGGTCTGGATACTACAATCGAGTATTTCCGGAAGACCGGGGATCAAACCGGGACTTCCAGACAGGATAGAATATAATGTATTACTGTACATTGTTTTGCGGGGACAGGTAAATTTATGCTGCTTACAATAATTATGATACTTATGCAAAGTGTTTCTCCGCCTGTTTCAAGCGCTTCAGGCACCAGTATTTCTGTTCTGGAACAGGCGGACAGAAATTCATATATACTTGGTCCGGGTGATGTCGTAACAGTTGTAATAGAGGGTGGCTGCACGGAAGCATTACTGGTAGCGGGAGTTCTTCCCTGGACTGGCTGCCGCATTGGCTCTGATGGTTATCTGTCCGTATCAGGTATAGGAGCCGTTGATGTGGATGGCCTTACGATCGAGCAGGCACAGTATGCTCTGCAAAGGATGGTTTCAAGATTCTATCCGTCATTGAATATTACACTCTCGCTTTCTGAACCCCGTTTGCTGAGAGTCAGTATTCGCGGCATGGTTGATGCGCCCGGAACATATGTCATGACATCATTCGACAGAGTTTCTGATCTGGTTAAGGAGGCAGGAGGCATTTCCGCATACGGTTCCAGGATCGGGAAACTGTATACGGCTGCCGGCAATACTCTCGAAGTGAATTTGCATATTGTTCACCTGACAGGTTCACCGGTCAGTGATCCGTTTCTGAGTAATGGGATCTCGGTTTTATTTGAAACATGTAAAAATCCTGTTTATCTTCTTCGCACTAGTATGGTTTATCTTGCTGCAGAGACTGATGTTCCTGAAAATATTTCCTCTGTGGAAACGTGGGAGCTTGGTTCTTACGATAGTTTTGAATCTCTTGTTAACCGTATGGGAGGTTTGCCGGGGAATGTGAATATGTCTGAGACCAGAATTGTAAGAAACAACAGTCATTTTCCCGTCTGGGCTGACAGCGTGGGTATTATTCAACAGCTGATTCTCCCCGGAGATACAATCCTGCTTGTAATGATGAACGATTCAATAACTGTCGCTGGAGCTGTAATCAGGCCCGGATCGGTGATATACAGACCGGAGAATACCGTTTCTAATTATATTGTTGCCGCCGGGGGATTATTACCTGACGCAGGCTCCCATATTTCCATATTCCGGAACGGAAAGGAATATGAAACGGATGAGTATGTAGAGGATTTGACACTGCTTCCCGGAGATGGAATCAATGTCGGTTACAACTGGTTCACTAGAAACAGTGGTCTGATTTCCATTTTAGGGACAGCAGTATCGATTGGTATAACAGTTTATGCAATATCGAAATAGAGTATGAAGATGCAAAATAATATGGAAAACACTTTTGCCGGGAACTGGATAAGATCAATAACATGTAATCTTCGCAGAATCATAATTCTATGCTTCATTGTCGCGGTCGCCAGTTCTGTATGGGCACTGACGAGAGATAAGCGGTGGAGCGCATCCGCAATCGCGATGGTTCCTGGAGGAGAGGCAAGTTCCTTTTCTCAGATAGCGGGTCTTGGAGCAATTACAGGAGGGCTTGATGGTCTCGGAAGCGTACTGAGCGCAGGGTCACCGGGAGGAATGGATATCAATCTTGTCCAGCAAATATTATCTTCGAGGATAGTGATAGAGCGCATAATGCTGAAGTACGATTTCTTTGAATATTTCAAATCACCCAATATGGATATTGCCCTTGACCGAATGCGGAAATGGATATCAGTTGAACTTACTCCTGAAGGTTTGATCGTTGTATCTGCAGAGGGCAGGAGCAGAGAAGAAGCGGCAGCTATGGTGAATGATATCATCGCGTTCGCGAACGACGAACTCTCCGTCATCATAACGAGCAGAGCCAGGCGAAGCAGAATCATCGCAGAAGAATCCGTGGAAACAGCGGAAGAATCCCTTCTTGTAGCGCAGAACAGAATGGAGCGGTTCAGGGAGGAAACAGGACTCATTTTCCCTGAAGAGCAGGGTTCGCAGTCAATCGGATTGCTTGGTGCTCTCGAGACAGAGCTTCTTCTTGCCGAAGCTGAACTGTCAGGGGTAAGTGGAACCATGTCGTACTCCAGCTCCGCTTATTCAGAGATAGCACGGAAAGTCGCATTTCTCAGGAGTACTCTGAATACCAGAATGACATCCGGAGACAGTCTCAGTCTCTTTCCCGGACTGGACAGTATTCCATCAATGCTGAAGGAGTATGAGAATATCTCAATCAACCTTGAAACACGTCGAATAATATATCTGATGCTTCGGCAGGAGCTGGAATCACTGAGGCTTGAGGAAGTAAAGGAAAGTCCTACTCTTGAAGTTCTGGTTCCGGCAGTGCCAATGGCTCTCCGGTCATATCCCAAACGGGGCATGCTTGTCATAACAAATACTTTTATCGCCCTTATTCTCTCGCTTCTCTGGCTTACTGTTGTTACCTATGCAAAGCAGCTTCTCGAAAGTGAATCAACAGGGGTTTTCTGGAGGGGTATTCTGAAAACTTCTGGTAAGCAGTTGTTTCTAATCAGAGAAAAAAAGCGTGGTTCAGGAGAAATCCGCTGATTTCCCAATCTCATTCTGAGTAACAATGTTCAAAGAAATCCTGAAATTTAAAAAGCAGATTATCGAACTCGGAGTTCCGGCTCTGATCAGCCGCGGAACTCTTGTACTGTGGGGACTGGTAGCAATACTCATTGTCCGGGTTCTTCCGGAAGAAACCTTTGCTGCTTACGCTCTGGCGCGGAGCGTTCAATTGTTCGGTGTTCTTTTCGGTGGAGGATTTGTTCTTCAGGCGATTATCAAATTTACATCAGAGGGTGACACTGAAAGAGAACAGCAACTGGCCAATGCCGGGATAGTCCTTGCCTCCGGTATGGCGATAATCACAGCGCTGCTTCTTGTTTTCGGCAGCGGAATTCTTCAGTCCTTTTACAGTGATATTGATATTGCCGGGATTCCTGAAGTTCTTGCTCTCTTTATTATCGTCAGCACAGCATCTCAGCTTCCAAGAAGTCTTCTTGTGGCAAAGCACAGGATGAAAGATGTCATGATAGCTGACATTGCTTCATTCGCGGTCAGAACCGGTGCGGTCGGGTGGATGATCCTGACCGGTTCTCTCAATAGTCCTCTTCAGATATTTGGAGCGATGATAGCCGGAAATGTCGCGGCTCTGCTGATAAACGTCTGGCTGGCGCGAGACCTTGTATCTCCCGCTCTGGGCATATCATCGGTTTCAATGAGAATTGTACTGGGTTTTGCCATGGTTTCTCTTGGTACAGGGCTTGCTAATTTTGTCTATACCAGGACTGATATTCTGGTTCTCGGAAAACTTGCTCTTCCGTCTGAAGTGGCGGGATATGGAGCATGTCGCACACTGACCGCTTTTGTGATGAATCTTTCTATTGCCGCTAACATGATTCTTCTGCCCCTTGTATCAAGAATGTGGCGACAGGGGAACAGGGAAGGAATTCTCAGGCGGGTACTCAGTGGAGTTCTTATTATCGAATTGATTCAGCTTCCTGTTGTAATATTTTATACGGTCTTTTCGGAACCATTGCTGAACTTTCTGTATCAGGGCAAATACAACTTTGCCTGGCCTGTTCTGATCGTACTGGGTTCATTATCTGTGATTCGTCCTTTTGGAAGCCTTTTCTCTGTAATGTCTCTTGGAATGGGAAAGCCTTCATATTCAATGTACAGCGTTATGGTTTCTGCAGGCATAAACCTTGTACTGAATTTTCTGCTCATTCCAAAATACGGAGGATTTGGTGCTGCCATTGCAACCGCCGCAGCGGTTATCTGCGGGGCATCCGCCGTGATTATTCCTACGCTTCGCTACTGGAATAGAAATAAGTACGCATAAACGAATCATTTCAAGTCAACGATTTGAATACAGCTGAAGTTGTCAGCGTTTTCGGTATTTCATTACATTTATGTTAAAGAAAATGGTTTGGAGTAAAGGAACAGAATGATTCACAGATTGTATGACCGTGAACGGGATCAGAAGGATTGCCACAGGATATGGCGTGAGGTCGGCTGGATCGATAAGGACCAGGGGAAAATCATGGACACCTTTCTCGCCGGCTGCCGGGTACTTGTCGGAGATCTTAACGGCAGGCTGGAATCTCTTGCAGTTTCCTCCCCCGGTTCCCTCCGCTATCTTGAACAGGATCTTCCGTTCTGTGCGGTATGTGGCGTGACTACAGGATATGCCGGTCGGAAGCAGGGATTAGCGGGACGACTTACAGCTGAGCTTATTGCACTCGACGCTGCTGAAGGAGCTTTGGTCGCGGGACTGGGAATGTTCGAACAGGGTTACTACGACAGGCTCGGGTTCGGTACCGGATCGTATGAATCCTGGATAGGGCTCGACCCGTCCAGCCTTAAAATTGATATTCACCCGCCTGCTCCAATCCGTCTGACAAAGGATGACTATGTGCTGGTCCACAGATCACGTCTCCGGAGGCTTCAGGCTCATGGCAACACAACACTCTTCAGGGAGGAACTTACCCGGGCGGAAATGGAGTGGAGCAAGAAGGGTTTCGGGCTTGGCTATATGGATCCTGACGGGGAAAACCTTACTCACCATTTCTGGTGCGGTCACGCAGAAGGAGAAAATGGACCCTATTCGGTGTCATGGATGAGCTACACAGATTACTTTCAGTTTCTTGAACTGCTTGCCCTTATACGGAACCTTGGTGACCAGGTCTCTCTCGTCAGGCTGAATGAACCTCCCGCTATCCAGATACAGGATCTGATACGAACCCCTTTCAGGCATATGAGAAAAACAAGGAAGTCAAAATTCGAAACCAGCCATCAGGCTTTAGCATACTGGCAGATACGTATATGCGACCTGGAGAAATGTATGGCAAAGACATTTCTTCCATGGGGCATCGTTTCTTTCAATCTTGAACTGAAAGATCCAATCGAAGAGTATTTGGAAAAAGACGCTCCCTGGCGGGGGATAGCAGGCAGCTATACCGTCACTCTCGGTCCGGAATCAAGAGCAGAGAAAGGTCATCGGAGCGGCCTTCCTGTGCTGGAAGCTTCTGTAGGCGCATTCACCCGGATGTGGTTCGGAGTCAGACCGGCTTCCGGACTTGCGGTAACAGATGATCTTGCAGGACCGGAGGATCTTCTGAAACAGCTGGACGAAGTACTCCGGCTGCCGACACCAAGCAACGACTGGGAATATTGATAAGGAGAAGAATATGAAAGTTGTAGCATTTGTTGGAAGTCCAAGAACCGAGGGTACAACCGATGCTCTGGTCAGGCAGGTACTCGATGGAGCTGAAGATAAAGGGGCTGATACGGCCATTTTCCATATAGGCGTGCTCAATATTAACGGCTGCAAGGCGTGTATGGCCTGCAAAAAGTCCGGCGTCTGTATACAGAAAGATGATATGCAGGAACTGTATGATGAAATTCGTTCAGCAGATGCTATTGTTTTAGGTACACCGATATACATCTACTACATGACAGCTCAGATGAAGGCATTTACCGATCGTCTTTTCTGTTTTATCGGATACAATTTCGAAAAAAGACTTGATGAGAAAAAGACTGTTTTTATAGTTACACAGGGAGCGGAGAACCCGGAACTATTTTCCGCGCAGATAGAAAACATGAAGAAAGCGTGGTCGATGGTTAATATTTCAGTTGTTGAAACTATTATTGCGACAGGTACTCACAAACGGGAACAGATAATTGAAAATGAAGAATTGATGGAAAGGGCTTTTATTGCCGGACAGGATCTGGTTGACCTGCAGGCGTAAGATCAAGTTGCCGGACTGAGAACGGAGAAACATGTTTATGAATAAATTTGTTATCGTGAGCGGTATTCTTACCTGCTTTCTCCTGCCGGGCACAGCTCTTTCCCGAGAACGGTCTGTTGATCAGCGATCACCCCCAGCAGAGCTGGCTGGTGGACTACGACATGGCGGTGGACGGAAGCGATAACCCCCTGGAACACTCCCGAACTGATGCCGGACGGGGGGGGAGGAGCTGTCTACTTCTGGTACGATTCCCCCGATCTTTCCACGTTCAACGTCTGGGTTCAGCATATTGACTCGGATGGGAATATGCTTTTCCCGAATATCTTGACATCTTTAACGGTCGAAGTTCTATTTTAGTATAAGAAAGGAGCATGTA
>JAUXIK010000087.1 GCA_030620995.1 Candidatus Aegiribacteria sp. | reverse complement strand
TCTGCAAGGAGAGTAGCAGTCGTGGTGCCGTCACCGGCAACATCGCTCGTCTTGCTGGCTACTTCACGAATGAGCTGAGCGCCTATGTTTTCGAATTTGTCGGGAAGCTCGATTTCCTTTGCAACCGTAACGCCATCTTTTGTTATTGTAGGACTGCCCCACTTTTTCTCAAGAATAACATTTCTACCCTTGGGTCCCAGGGTGACCTTCACCGCTCTTGAAAGCTTTTCCACCCCGGCAAGTATGGCGTGCCTGGCGGCCTGATCGAATTTGAGTTCTTTCGCTGGCATACCTAAAACCTCCTGATCAGTTATCCAGTATCGCGAGAATATCGTCCTCGCGTACTATTACGTATTCATCATCCACAATTTTCACTTCCGTGCCGGAATACTTGCCGATAAGGACATGATCACCCTTTTTGACCACCGGAGTGATAAATCCTTCACCCTCGGAATTTCTCTTGCCCTGTCCTACTGCTTCGACAACACCTTCCAGAGGTTTTTCCTTTGCGGTATCAGGAATGACAATACCACTCTTGACAACTTCTCTGGGCTCTTCGCGCTTGATAAGTACTCGATCAAAGAGCGGTTGAATTTTACCATTTCCCATGTTTGTTCTCCCTTCTTTTCCAATTGATTTAAGTCAGTTAATAAGTTCTGATTTATCGCAGTAACCGTGAAAGCAAGGTAGATGCCAATTAAAGTATTGCATGGTTGACGGAAGCATAAAGAGCGTGTACGCAAGAAGATATATAGTACATTACACCCAGCAGAAATACCAGATACTACTCATGGTTGTACTCATGAGTCAGAATGACACATATGCTTTTCACTTATGCGCCGTATGCATTCTTGCTTTATATATTTAATATAAGCGGAATATTTAGCGTAATGAATCGAAAAACGGAAATACAATGGAGTTGATATGATGGATTATCTCATAAGTGTTGGAACTGAAGGTGCTGATCTGGATCAGGTCTGCAGAATAGCAGCCGGGGCGAAAGCTGTGTTGTCCGAAGATGCTCGGAGGGCTGTTGCAGTTGCGCGAAGGGAAACAATGAAAACCGTCAGCAGCGGCATACCTGTTTATGGAGTCAATACAGGATTTGGAAGGCTATCCGGATCTGTTGTCGGCAAGGATGACCTTGATCTTCTCCAGAGGAATCTACTTCTGAGCCATGCGTGTGGAACTGGCCCACTCTATTCAGAACCCGTAACACGAGTGATGATGTTTCTCAGGGTGGCGTCACTTGCGAGGGGAAGATCTGGTATCCGCTCCGAGACGCTTGATCAGTTGATAGCTATTTTGAACAGTAGTATTTATCCTGCGGTTCCATCAAAAGGTTCTCTGGGAGCTTCTGGAGATCTTGCCCCTCTCGCTCATCTATGCCTACCCCTGATAGGGGAGGGGAGATGCATTGACAGAGGAGAGATTATATCCGGTTCAGAGGCGCTTCATCGTATCGGCCGAAAGCCTGTTACGCTTGGTCCAAAAGAGGGGCTTGCCCTGATAAACGGAACCCAGGCCATGACTGCGGTTGCATCTATTGCTCTTCTGGAAGCTAAGCGCCTGGCTGATGCAGCAGACGCTGCTGCTGCAATGTCACTGGAAGTGCTGCTCGGGACAGTATTGCCTTTCAGCGGGGAACTCATCGGTCTCCGACCTCACAATGGTGCTGTTGAAACCGCGAATAATCTTCTGGCATTAATGGAGGACAGTGAAATACTGATTTCACACAATGCCTGTGAAAAGGTTCAGGACGCCTATTCACTCAGATGCGTGCCGCAGGTTCATGGAGCGACAAGGGATGCTCTGCGATATATAGAGTCGGTTATTTCAGTTGAACTTTCATCCGTAACTGATAACCCGCTATTAATGAAGGATGGATCTTTTGTCAGTGGAGGAAACTTTCATGGTCAGCCCGTAGCCTTTGTCGCGGATCATCTGGCTCTTGTGGTATCTGAACTGGCGGACATATCCGAAAGAAGAATCGAACGATTGCTGAATCCGGATCTCAGCGGCTTACCGGCGTTTCTGACACCGGATCCCGGAATTAACTCAGGTTACATGATTGCCCAGTATACGGCTGCCTCACTGGTCAGCGAGAATAAGGTTCTCGTTCATCCTGCCAGTGCTGACAGCATCCCGGTAAGTGGCTCCCAGGAGGATCATGTTTCAATGGGAACAACATCGGCACGTCAGGCAATGGAAGTTGTCAGGAACTCGACCCATGTCATAGCAACAGAACTTGTTTGCGCCGCACAGGCAGCGGAGTTCATCCGGAGGGGAAAACATGGGAAGGGCACATGCAAGGTTTACAATACGGTAAGAGATGCTGTCAAACCGCTGAAAGAGGACAGACAGTTCGTAGATGATATAGAAAAAATCGCAGAGATGATTTCCGCAGGTGTTTTCAGTGATATCCTGAATGAACTGTAAAACATCAAGAATGATTGTGGATACAAGGATTGCGAATGTCATAACAGTAAAAAGATCCTATATTCCATAGGTAGAGAACAGGATACAGTGAACAAATATCTCAATATCAAGCGCCTTGAGTTCTCAGTCACCTACCAGTGTAACTCAGCATGCAGACACTGCTACACTACACACAAGAAAAACGCCTTTCCTGACTGTATTGACAAATCGCTCGCAGTAGAAATTGTGAGAAAAATCGGTAACAGGTACAACCCCGGATCAATTATGACCTTCGGTGGTGAGCCACTGCTCTTTCCCGAAGTTGTTTGTGCAATCCATTCTGAGGCTGCCAAAGTCTGTATTCCCAGAAGAGAAGTGATTACAAATGGGTACTTGTCAAAAAATTATGAAGAAACTGTAAGAATCATAAAAGAACTTGAACGAGCAGGGGTGAATACTGTAATTATTTCTGTTGATGCGTTTCACCAGGAGCATATACCCATAGAATATGTGCGGAATGTTGCCAGAGCGTGCCTGTTTGTCGGCATCGAGCATGTACAATGGAATGCCTGCTGGGTGGTTTCAGAAGATAATGATAACATATTCAACGAGAGAACCAGAGATATTCTCAAAAGACTGGAAGACATCTCTGTAGAAATTACAGAAGGTAATGTTCTGGAACCATATGGGCTTGCCCTTCACAATCTGAAAGAGTTCCTTCCTCCAAGAATAAAAATGCCTCAGGGAAGTTGTGGCAGTATGCCGTATACAGATCCACTTGATTCGATAACATGTATATGTGTTGAACCAGATGGCAGAGTTGCTGTATGCAATGAACTCTATATTGGTAATGCAAATGATGAAGACATCATCGAACTGATCGAAAACTATGATCCGTACAGTAACCCGGTTTCAGAAGCGATTGTCAGGAATGGGATGAAGGGTTTGGTCAGATACGCAGAATCGAAAGGCATTGAAGTAGATCAAGAAGGATATTACTCAATTTGTCAAATGTGTACGGATATCCGTAAAAAACTTTATTAGCAGCAATTGTCTCACTTGCAATTCTATCTATGATTCGTAACCAATTTTGTTATTCATCCTGCTTTACCATTAGGAAAGAAAGCTAGCCTGCATGATGAACGCCAGTTACTCCATTTCTCCTCTGCAACCATAGGCATGATTAAGAGCAGTCATGCTCCAGCGGGTATCAAAGAAGTTCCGATCCTTTCAGCCGGGAAATAACAGTCATTATCATTTCCAATTTCAGTACTCATTTTTCTGAAGAAGTGAGGAATTGACAGAGCCAACTCTCATTATTAGACTAAACTAATAAATTGAGATGAGACTAAACCCGCGCAACAATAGACAAGGTTAATGAAATTGTTAACGATGGAGTCAGACATATCTAATAACGCATTCCAGAAAAGCACAAAGCTTTTTTATCTGTAGCGCTGGAATGCTGGAACGGAGGAGTAATGAAAAAAGGTTCCGGTCGGGGTGGTTTTCAATACTGGGAAGATCGAGCGTACAGGTTCACGGAGAATCAGAGATTCATTACAGGTGAAGACACTGAAAACTGCATAGACAACTGGCTTTCGGACAAGTTTAAGGGGAATGAGCACGTTCTGGATCTGGGCTGCGGAACCGGACGGTATACCGGAGCAATCGCATCTATGGTTGGAAGCATCGTAGCAGCCGATAGATCGTTTTTAATGCTGGAGCAGGTACGCAAGGCTGCGGAAAACTCAGAGAATATCACCGTTCAGATGGAAGACTGCTACAGAACTTCCTTCTCTGACGAATCGTTTGATTGTGTATTCCTCGGTAACCTGTTACACATTGTGGCTGAGCCTGAAAAAGTAATGCTTGAGGTTTCTCGAATTATCCGGCCCGGGGGATCCGTGATAACAGTGGACTATACAGATCAGGGAATGCGGCTGGCGGCAAAACTGAAAATGATTGTTCGCTACTTAAAAGCGTGGGGGCTTCCACCCGGTACCGGTCACCGCATGGGAACAAAAGAAATGACTGTTCTGGCAAAATCTGCAGGCTTTCATGTGCATGAATCAATATTGATGGGACAAGATACGAAGGTTGCCTGTATGCTGGCCAGGAAGTCTTCCTGACTCTCAGTATTCAGATTCCCGGGAAGGACGCTGTCGTATGTGATCGGGGAAAGCATCGCGTCAGTGGTTGACAGATAAAACAACATTATTAGATTAGTCTAATAGATTAAGGTATATCTAAAATAATAATATTACTCTAAATTCAAACGCGAAAACGAAAGGAAAAAGATGAAACCATTGTTTGTTGCAGCAATACTATGCTTTTCTGTCTCTTCAGTGGCTCTGGAACTGGAAATGCCCGAGATAGGCGGCAATATCATGATTGATTATCTGAGCATATCTCAGGATTCCAGTTACAACCAATCGGGAGTGTTCGTGACCGCTTCGAATCGTTTCAGAGTGCGGAAAGCCACACTTGAAATCTCAGGCGCCGCAGGTGAATTGATCGAATATGAAGCATCATTCGGTATTGCCAGCTGTCTTGGGAGCGGAATGACCATGGCTCTCATGGAAGCAGGAATACGTGTATCCCCGCTTGAAGATGAGAGAATCGTACTGGGACTGGGAATGTTCCATGTGCGGAGAGGTTTCGAACTTGGTGAAGACTGCGGTCAAACGCTTACTGCGGAAAAGCCGATGTTCAGGAAAGCAGTTTCACCAGCATGTCATCCATTGGGAGCACTTCTGGAAACTGACATTAGCCTCGGTACTATTGGAGGTTTAGAAGCTCAGATCGTATATGCCAACGGGAATAACGGAACCATCAATGAAGAGCATGACGCCAACTTCGCACTCTTCTACCGGCTTCCGGTGAAAGGACTCACGATCGGCGGGTTCTATAACGATCTTGCCATGGAGACGAACCCGGAAAGCGAAGGATACGAGGACGCGTCGAGATACGGTATCGGTCTCGACTATGAAGCAGACGGGATAGCGGTAAGAACTGAGATGATACAGATAAAAGGTATACTGCCTGGAATGCGTCCTTCGGGCTGCTCCGATACAGGCGAAAATGTTGAGAACATGTGCCTGCTTGCCGAGGCCGGTTACAGCTTCAACACCGGATCGGAGGCGGTTCCTTCAATAACTCCGTATCTCAACTACCAGAGCTGGGATCGCTGGAGCAATGCCGATTCAGGTGATTACGAATTCTCATGGATTACAGGTGGAGTGAAAACCTGCATAGGCAGTCCGGACAGCTATCTGACCCTGGATTACCGTATTCCGTCCGCCACTCCGGATGGATTGAATGAAGACGCCTCTGTATTGACCGCAAGGCTTGGCCTGACCTACTGAAAGGATCAGAAATGAAATACATAGCAGTTGTTCTGGTGATTATTGCAGGAGCCTGTCTGAGTGATACGTTCGACCTTATTCCGATCGCGGATACATACACGCTCCCATCCGGTGGATGTTACGGAAATCTGAATTATCTGCAGATCGCGAACAAACCCGCCAGCGGGCATCCTGACGAGAGAAGCATGATCATGTGGGATATCTCGGAGCACATGGGAGCGACGGCGACGAGTGCGACACTCTACATAAACATCTTCTTCCAGTGTCCTTCCGGTGCCGGGACATATACGAAATTCTATCATGCGACGGAATCCTGGGACGAGAGCTGGAACGGGGCCCATGTGCAGCACGGTTCAACACCGTGGCAGTCATATCATTACTTAACTCAAGGATGGGTCGGTGTCGATGTCACAGATCTGGTTCAGGCCTGGCTCGACGGGACAATTGAGAACCATGGCGTTGTTCTGCAGGTGGCCGGTGTATATCCATGGACCAAGTTTCACTCGCGGGAAACCTCATCCAACAGTCCGTATCTAAGGCTGGAGTTCCCCCAGGCGATGGAGCAGGATACATGGGGTTCGATAAAAGCAGTGTTCTGATGATCAGCAAGATGGCTTCCCGGTGAAGAATCCGGGGAGGCAGATGTAAGAAATGATATTTAAAATCATATTCATGATTCTATGGCTGGGCAACGGATTAGTTAGAATGTTGCATAAATTAAGGTATAAAAAAATAGAAATAATAAAATCAAACAATACAAAAAGAGAAAAATTCCTTGGTGTTATTGTTGGTATTGGACTGATGCTGATGCCGATGATGTATATCTTTACCCCGTGGCTTGACTCTTTTGATATGGGTTTACCTGATCCGGTTCGGTGGATTGGAATAACAGGTTTTGGATTCGGACTGATTTTATTCTGGCGGGTTCATAAAACGCTGGGGGAAAATTGGTCTCCGATATTGGAGATCAGAAGAAACCATAAGCTGATTACGGACGGTCCTTACAAATACGTCAGACATCCCATGTATACTTAAATATGGATTTGGGTAATATGCCAATGGTTAGTATTATCAAACTGGATTGTTGGAATAGTGGGAGTCTTAGCCTGGACAATACTATATGTTATTAGAATATCTGAAGAGGAAAAGATGATGATTGAGGAATTCGGTCAGGAGTATAAGGATTATATTAAGATAACCAGAAGAATAATCCCCGGAATTTACTGAAAATACAAGTTCTTCGCCGGTCATACATCGTGTAAAACGACTACGGTGGGATATGGATTAAGAGAAAGGAAAAGTAGATGAAAAGAATCTATTTGAAAACATTCTTGATTACACTGGCTGCATTCGGTGCAACCTATATGCTTCTGGTGTTTTCTTCCAGGATATCATACGAATTCTATTCTGCCGTTGGAATCCTGTTTGCGATTATGGCTCCTGCTTTTCTTTTTCTTTCAGGAAAAAAGAAATTCAGCATCTATACACGAAACATGTTCGGGATAGTATCAGGATTGTTCATCTGGGGTTTTATTGGCGAATTCCTTGAAGTGAGAAGCCACCTTGTAATTGCTGATTCAAGCTATCTGCCCATACTGCTTGTACTGGTTTCCATGCTTATTGTGATACTCCTTCAGAATGGCATACGAAAGTCATACGCTTTCGCTTTCGGGCACTTTGCCGGTATATGGAGCCTGCATATGTGGATGATCTATCAGTATGAACATCTCTCGAGAACCCATTGGAGCACATATGTGTCTGCGGGCGCCGCGCTTATCCTTGGAATTCTGGCAGTGTTTCTCACCGGAAAAACCAGAGGAACGAGCCGGAAGATGGCTCTGGCTCTTGCTTCTCTTCTTCTCTTCTGGACAGTGCTGGAGTACATATGGGGATGGAGACTTTTGCCGGGACCATACTCTATCTAAAAGCAGAGCATAAGGGTTCCTCGGATTTACTCACCCGGCTATTTCAAATGAAAGCATGTCTTCTCGAGCATTCTGCAGATACAGCCCGGATCCTTTCCTTCCGCATAAGAACATCAAGAACCGGCCGGGTTGTCAGTGAATGTTCCTATCTGGTAGAAGAGAGTGCTTACCACCCATGCAAGAATGCTGAGGTAGAAGGATCAGAAACGTCGAAGTTCCTGGCAAGAGCGGGTGAAAGTGTTCACCTTTGTAGACCACTGTCTTTGAGTCCTCGTTAAAGCTCATTCTCTCCAATGAAAAG
>JAUXIK010000150.1 GCA_030620995.1 Candidatus Aegiribacteria sp. | reverse complement strand
TGTCATCACCTACCTTGAGGAGGAAAACACCTACACTGAGGAAATGCTGGCGCATACGGAGGCTCTCCGTGAGGAACTCTACAGCGAAATCCTCGCAAGGATACCTCAGGAGGATGAATCCGTCCCATACTTCCGAAACGGGTATTATTACTATACGGTTTTCGAACAGGACAGCGAGTATCCGCTCTACATGAGAAAAGAAGGAAACCTTGAATCTCCGGAGGAACTTCTGCTGGATATGAATCTGCTTGCAGACAGTTATTCTTACTTCAATATCGAGGATATGAGCGTAAGCCCGAACAACCGTATTCTGGCCTTCTCCGTGGACACGATGGGCAATCATCAGTGCACTATCCTCTTCAAGAACCTTGATACCGGAGAGATGCTGAACGACAGGGTTCTGAACGCGTCAGGAGAGGTAGCCTGGACAAATGACAGCAGAACATTCTTTTTCGGACATCTCGATGCCACCAACCGGACCGACAGGATAATGAGAAGAGAACTGGGCAGTACTGATGAGGAATTAGTTCATTTTGAAGAGGATCCAATGTTCTGGCCATGGGTCTATAGAAGCATATCGGGTGATTTTATACTGCTGGGCAATTCCAGCAGAGAATCCTCAGAGGTCTGGTTCCTGGACACGGACAATCCGAGTGGAGACTTTACTGTAATCCAACCCAGGACTGAAAACCTCAAGTACTCGGTCTATCCCTCGCAGGAGCAGTTTCTCATTCTCACAGATCTTGAAGCTGAGAATTTCCGTCTGATGACAGCAGATGTTAAATCGCCATCAATGGAAAACTGGGTGGAAGTCATACCTCACAGACAGGATGTTCTACTTGAGGGTCTTGATTTGTTCAGTGGATTCATGGTTCTCAGCGAGAGAAAGAATGGCCTTATAATGCTGAGAGTAATCAATTTTGAAGACAGCTCGGATCATTATGTGAATTTCGGTGAGGAAACATATCTTGCATATACATATCATAACTACGAATTCGATACTGATCTGCTTCGATTCGGGTATACATCCATGATAACACCGTGGTCCACATTTGATTACAATATGGAAACCCATGAAAGTACACTTCTGAAACAGCGCGAGATCCCGAGCGGATACGACGCAGCTCTCTACAATTCAGAAAGACTCTGGGCGATTTCCGGAGATGGCACATCCATTCCAATTTCTCTTGTGTACAGAAAAGACCTTTTCCAACCCGGAGAGAATCCGCTGCTCCTCTACGGTTACGGATCTTACGGATCCAGCCTCGATCCATCATTCAGTTTTCTCAGGCTGAGCCTGCTTGACAGGGGCTTCGTCTACGCGATTGCCCACGTTAGAGGAGGCCAGGAGATGGGCCGCAAATGGTACGATGACGGCAGACTCCTGAACAAGATGAACACTTTCACCGATTTCATCGATTGTGCCGAGTTCCTCATCGACAATGGTTATTGTGATGAAGATCTTCTCTTCGCTATGGGTGAAAGCGCTGGAGGTCTTCTCATGGGAGCAATAGTTAATATGAGACCGGATCTCTGGCATGGAGTGGTTGCCGGGGTTCCATTCGTAGATGTCGTGACGACCATGCTCGATGAGACAATTCCACTGACAACAAACGAGTACAAGGAATGGGGAGACCCGAACGATCCTGTCTATTATGAATACATGCTTGGCTATTCTCCGTACGACAATGTCAGAGAGATCGATTACCCTGCCATGATGGTGTATACAGGGCTGCACGATTCACAGGTTGGTTACTGGGAACCTGCAAAGTGGGTTGCCAGGCTCAGGGATATGAAAACCGATGATAACCCTCTTCTTCTGTACACTGATATGGGATCAGGGCATGGAGGCGCCTCAGGAAGGTTCCAGTGGATAGATCGGATAACCTGGATCTACGCTTTCATCCTGGATCAGGCAGAGATTTGACTCCGGTAAACCTGATCTTACACCATTGCCTGTACTGTACTTCTTCGAGTGGGATCAACCCGGCGGATTGGAATCATGAAGCAAGGACCAGCAGATAAGTTATTGAAGATTGTACCTGAACCTCTCATTCCTTCACGTCCCGATCTGATTGCGATGTATCAGAAATGCTGGCAGATCGGTTTGAACAAAACGGAAGAGGGCTCACCAGAGAACGGATTCGTTGAACAATACATCGATGCCGCATTTGACAGACGTATTTTCCAATGGGACACATGCTTTTCTGTTGCCTGGGTCAGATTTATTTTCGCTCTTCATTCTATATTCTGACTAATCATCCCTGATGATGATACATCTCCTGGAAGCAACATGTTCACCTGCGACCAACCTTATCAGGTACATACCTGAGCAAAGACCTGAGCCATCGAAGTATTCGGAGTACATACCTTCGGGAACAACCTCATCAACAAGGGTCTCAACGAGTCGACCGGAGAGATCGAATACTGAAAGATTTACGCGAGAAGTTTCAGCCAATTGATAACACACAGTGCAGGACGCACTGAATGGATTTGGGAAGGATTTCAACACAAGCATTGTTTCAGGTGGAAAGGATTCTTCTTCTTCAACAGTAAGCCAGTAATCGACACCACTTCCTCCGAAGGCTCCCAT
>JAUXIK010000048.1 GCA_030620995.1 Candidatus Aegiribacteria sp. | reverse complement strand
CGTCAGTTCCTCTACCAGCCGTCCTGAGAGATCGAAAACCACCAGTTCAACACTGGTCTGCTCTTGTATACTGTATGTGATGCTCAAATTGGATGAGAATGGATTTGGGCAAATCGATTCAAGTTTGAACAAAGGATTTCCTTCAGTTAAGTTTTCTATTCCAGTTTCAGGTTCCAGCTTTATTAAATAGACATCACAAAAACCTGCACCGTATGATGAAGTTAATCCTGTAATAATATATCCACCATCTGTTGTTTGCTGGATAGAATAGCCGGCATCAAGACCAGAACCACCGAAGGATTCTGTCCACAGAGTGTTACCAATGGAGTCCGTCTTTATAAGATAGACATCAGAGTTGCCTGAACTGTAGGATTCAGTATTTCCTGTGACAATATAACCCCCATCAGTTGTCTGCTGGACAAATCGGCCATAGTCAAAATCAACTCCTCCGAAGGTTTTCGTCCAAAGAGCATTTCCACTGGAGTCAGTCTTTATAAGATAGATATCAAAATATCCTGAACCGAAGGATTCGGTTGATCCCACAATGATGTATCCGCCATCGGTTGTCTGCTGGACAGAATTACCATAGTCATAACTGGCACCACCGAAGGTTTCTGTCCACAGAGTATCGCCGCTGGAGTTAGTCTTTACAAGATAGACATCCATGACCCCCGCACCAAATGACCAGGTAAATCCCGCGATAATGTATCCGCCATCGGTTGTCTGCTGAACAGAATTTCCGAATTCGCTATCAGTGCCCCCGAATGTTCTCGTCCAGAGCGTATCTCCGGTGGAATTCGTTTTTATGAGATAAACATCAGAATTGCCTGAACCGTAGGATTCAGTTTTTCCAGTGACAATATAACCCCCATCAATTGTCTGCTGGACAGAGTAGCCAACATCAGAATCAGTACCGCCAAAGGTTTTCGTCCACAGAGCATCACCATTAGAGTTCGTTTTTATGAGATAGACATCAGAGCTTGAACTGTAGGATCCAGACCATCCCGTGAAAATATAACCTTCATCTGTTGTTTGGCGGACAAATTGACCAATATCATGAGCAGAACCACCATAGGTTTTCGTCCATAGAGTATCACCGATGGAGTTTGTCTTTATAAGATAGAAATCATAACTGCCAGCACCGTAGGATAGAGTATATCCTGCGACAATGTAACCCCCATCGACTGTCTGTTGGACAGATCGACCACCATCTTCATCAACACCACCGTAGGTTTTCGTCCATGCAGTATCAGGAGACTGGGCGTATAAAATCTGGGTATGAAATAGAACTATGAATCCGGCAGCAAATACAAAAGATTTCATGGTTATCAAAGCTCCCTTCTCTTGCAGGTCAGTTAGCGGAAGAAATCCAGGCTGCCCGGTATCCCTGTATGACAGTACATCCCTGGAAACGCTCCTGAGCATCCTATCCATTTATCCATTATTCTTTACCTTAAAATGATACTAACGAGAGTAATCCTGTACTGTCAAGGCGGCTTAGGATGCACCAGATCGTTGAAAGCGGATATGTCACCGGTCTGAGCAGCTCTTATCAGTTCTTCGTCTGATTTTCTCTCCATCATTTCTCCTCCGCATTACATTCTATTAACCCATGAATGCTTCAAAGGTTCGGTTTGATTCACGGGTAAGCAAAGAGGAAGATAACAGCGATTGAACTGAAACCGCCATAAGTCCTTCTTACAGCCACTTTAATACTTCACAGTGGGGAGGGGTATCAACAATAGAGAATCCCATTCACCAGTTCCTCTTCAGCAGCTATGGTCTGGATTTGATGCTGTTCCTGTTTCAGGGTATTCTCAGATTGATGCTCTTTTCATATATCAAGACACGCGCCTGTTTCTAGGTGAAACCGCTGGTCTTGCCGTATGAATTGGGCTTTTACTCGGTGGAACCCGTTGCAGGGACAAAGAACAGACCGGCGACTTGATTCTCGGCGTTGAATACCACCTTGATGTCCATTATTGAATTCTCGAATTCGCAAGTCACGTAAACAATCAGATATTCCTCGGTCTCTTCAATATGCGTCCCTGTCTGTTTTTGGAAAGCGCCGACCTGCGAAACAAGAGAGTTCCAGGCATCCTCAAGTTTATCAGAAGGGAACGCATCCTTCATAACGGTGTCGAAGTTCTCTGTTGCCGTTGAGAAATCCCCCGCTATCATCGATTCCACGAGCTTCGTAGCCTTTACTGTGAGCTCCTCTGATCTCGATTCCTCTTCAGTACTCCCGCAACCGGCCAGAAAACCTGACAGAGAGACCAGTAACAGTAGCAGGAAGGGTATTCCCCTCTTCAAAGCGCCATTTGGAGAAGCCATAGATTATACTCCTTTTGGTTGAATATTATACACGCCGGAAAACGTCACTTACGTTTCCCGTTTCTTCTGAACATCTTTTCAGGAACAGCAAGAATATCCCAGGCATGTACTCCACTTAATAATAATGAGCATAATCTTATCAGGTCAATACTGTAAAAAAAGGAAGAAAGATATTGATCCCCTTGCTCCAGAGGATCGAATGATCCATCTTATCCGAATCTGAATAGTGCTTCAGTCCCAATCTAACTCTTCAGCAATTTTAATGATACCGAGGTGAGTTTACATCAAGAACATGCACTACTGTTCCATTGTGATCATGGGTGTAGAATACATTCCCACTGCAGCTCTCTTCAAGAGTGAAGGTTCCACTATGGTTGAGGGTGTAACCACAGAGTGGACTGCTGAAAGTACAATAGAGGTGATGAGTTTGTCAGTTACTTGCTATACAGCGAAATTCTTCCTGCACCACATACCAAGAAAACGATCAATGGTAATATATCCGCCGCCCCTGGATTTTATGATAAGATCATGAAAAGTAAGATATTCTATAGCTCTCCCGGCACTCGATGGTGATGTGAATCCGTAATTTCCGATGACTTCTCCCGAGTAAGGGGATTTCAGGGGATTCTCAAATGCAATTGCTCTGAGCATACGTTTCGACTGTTCTGGAAGAGAATCCCACAGCGTGTGGTAAGTTGAGTTCTCTCGTTCCAGCAGAGTATTCAGTGCCTGTTCCATCATATCATCTGATATTGTGCTTTCAGGTTCGCATATGTCCCACAAAGATGAGCATAGCATTTGAGTGTAGAAAGGGTGACCGGAGGTTATATCAAGGAGTTTTTTTATAACTATACTGGGAATGTCTATTCCATTGGAACTGAACTTTCCGGATATAAAGGGAATCCAGTGCTTATCTTTAATAGCTTCAATTGGATAATGTCCTGCACTCCGGTAAAGTGGGCTGTTTGAATCAAGAAACATCTGCTTTAAAAGATGCGCACGACTTCCACAGAAGAACCATGAAATATCGCTTCGTTCCTGCACCACACTCCTTAAAAGACGCTCAATCCTGTCATCACCGAGCAGTCTGACCTGCTGGAATTCGTCAAAGATGACAACAAGCCGTTTATCCCTGTTTGAATCAGCTATTTTCCATGACGCTTTAAGAACATTCTCGAGCTGACCGGAAGACAATTTTCCAGCACTTCTTTCAAATGTTAAAGAAGGTCTTCCATCGTCGCCTATTGTTACGGCGGGGTACAGGCCATCGAACAGTTTTCTGACCCTTTTCAAGATACCTTCAGAACCTTCGGCTTTCGCGAATCCTGAGCCGCATACATTGACGAAATCCGTAGCATCAACACACTTCCAGACATTAATTAATACGGATATTACTTTTTTCTCTGAGAATTTGGTCATGACCTTTCTTAAAAGAGAGGTTTTTCCAATGCGTCTTTCACCATGGATAAAGAGCTTTTCTCCATTCAGACCAGCACGGACGAGGTCATTCATTTCTTTTATCCTGTTGCAGAACTGCTTTCCGGCAACGATACCACCGTACGAGAAAGGATTTGGCATTAATACTCCTTTTAATAATTACACATCTTGCGTTACGCACATAGTGTAATACGTAAAATGCTGCTGGTCAACCCGGCTGTTACTCATGAATGGCTCAATTGCTATTTTCAAGGTTGTCAGATCAGTATTCAGCTTCAATTCTGGTAAGGTTATTATTGATCCCCTTGCTCCGGAGGATCGAATGATCCATCTTATCCGAATCTGAGATTCATTAAACCGTGAAGTACCCTTTAAGGAGCAATTAATGAGATACTGCTCGAACACATCAGCCGGAATACTCATAACGATATCCATAATAATGATACTGATCGGATGCGGACCTGACGAAACACCACCCGAGCTTCCCCTCATAGAGTACAAACTCGTTATTACAGATTCGATAGGAGTCGAGATAGGCGACGATGAATACATTCTTGGATGGCCTCTCAGCCCTACACATTCACCTGAAGGTAATATCGCATTTGTGGACAAGATGAAGCATGCGGCATTCATGTTCACGCCTGATGGAGAATTCATTAGATCAATTGGACGTGAAGGAGAAGGGCCGGGTGAGTTTCATTACCCGTGGGCTCTGTCGTTCTTTTCCGATGGAAGCATGCTGATCAGCGATCCGTATGCAATCACATTGTTTGACAGCAATTGCGAATACCAGAACGAGATGACTTGGACGTCATCCGCTCCATCTTTGATTACTGCTCTGGACAGTGGTGGTTTTATAGGACTAAAAACTGAATATATACCGAGTGAAAATGGAATTATCACCATTTTAACTCTCGCCCACTGGGATGGTAATGAGGAACCTTCTGTAGAGTATTTCAGTATCGAAAGTGAATGGATAATCGAACAGGTATTCGATAAATCCAAGTGCAGAGATGAAGATCTAATTTGTTGCGCCTCACGGAATGGCCGAGTCTTCTACTCACAGTCATCAATTGACGAGTTCGTGATCCATGGCTGCGAGCTCGATGGAACTCCTTTCCTGCACATTGAAGATGAGAGCGTCTACAGAGTAAGGAAAAGTGAAGATGAGCTTCGGACAGAGATGGACGATTACGTCAGCTTTATCAACATGATAACCGGTAATGCACCAGGAGCAAATACCGATGTTAAGCTTGATCCATATAAAAGAACTGTGCTTGGAATGTTCATAGACGGTGAAGAAAGGCTGTGGGTAAGGCTCGGGTGCTATCCGGGAGTTGTCTTTCGTGTATATGACATGAGCGGTGAGATACTATTTCACTCCATGGTAGAGTACAATGGAAATCCTGTTGATCTCAACAGCTGGGAAATCACCGGTGATGAGCATGGTTTTTTCGGGATCAATACATCGCACGCGTATTGGCAGAGGATCTATATGCTCACGCTAACTGAAGCTGAATAGCGCTCAAATCCCGAACTTATTCTTCTGCGATTTCAATGATACAAATCTCCATAGTTATTCTATCTGTGTAAATTCGAAGTACAACTTGACATTTACACACAATCAAGCTATCATGTGATCATGAAAGTTCAACGCGTAATTCAAACTGAATTGCTTGACTGTGCTCTTGAGTATCCTGTTGTCACCGTTCTGGGTCCCAGGCAGTCCGGCAAGACAACATTGGTCCAGATGGCTTTCCCGGAGAAGGCCTATCGTCTCCTTGAGGATCCGGATGTGCGTCGCATAGCAACCGAAGATCCTCGCAGTTTCTTATCGGAATGCCCGGATGGTGCTATCATCGATGAAGTGCAGAGAGTGCCTTCTCTGCTGTCCTACATACAGGGAATCGTGGATGCAGACGATACACCAGGCAAGTTCATTCTGACGGGAAGTCACCAGCCGGAACTGCATCAGGCAGTGAGCCAAACACTTGCCGGACGAACAGCGGTTCTTTCCCTGCTTCCGTTCTCATTTCGTGAGCTGCTTCATTATAGAAAACGGTGGGATGTTTTCCATCTCTGTTGTTCAGGATCGTTTCCCCGTCTTCACGCCAGGAAGCTGAAGCCGCAGCGTTTCTATGCCGGATACCTTCAGACATATGTCGAGCGTGATGTTCGTTCACTGGTGAACATTAAGGATCTTGGAAGATTCCAGGCGTTTATCCGACTTCTGGCCGGCAGGGTAGGGCAGATCGTAAACTACTCTGCACTCAGCAACGATGTGGGTGTCTCTTCAACCACGATAAAGACATGGATTGATGTTCTGAAGGCTTCGTTCGTGGTTTTTGAACTGCAACCCTATTTCGAGAACATACGGAAACGCGTAATGAAATCACCGAAGATATATTTCACGGATGTCGGTATGGTCTGTTATCTCCTGGGTATCCACAGCGCGGATCAGCTTTCTCGGGATCCACTGCGAGGGGGGCTGTATGAGAATATCATCATACTGGAGGTTTTGAAGAATCGGCTGAACAACGGCCAGTGCCCCAATCTTTTCTTCTATAGAGACTCGCATGGCAACGAGGTTGACCTGATCATCCGTGATGGCCGCAAACTGCAACCCGTTGAGATAAAATCAGCAGAGACATTCACGCCTGACTTCATCAAAGGGATAAGGAATTTCAGGGATACCACTGGTGATAAGTGTGGTTCCGGAGTTGTTGTCTACAACGGGAAAGAAGAGTATCACTTCAAGGGAATTCACATTCTGAATCCACTTCGGCACGGTGGTTTTGACTTACACGCCTGATCATGGAATTACTTTGTTAGGAGCGATTAATGAGATACTGCTCGAACACATCAGCCGGAATACTCATAACGATATCCATAATAATGATACTGACCGGATGCGGAGCTGACGAAACACCACCCGAGCTTCCCCTCATAGAGTACAAACTCGTTATTACAGATTCGATAGGAGTCGAGATCGGTGACCCAAACTACATTCTCGGATGGCCTGTCAATCCGACACATACACCTGATGGTGATATCGCTATTATTGACACAAAAAAGTGCGCAGTATTCATGTATACACCGGAGGGAGAATTCATCAGAACGATAGGAAGGGAAGGGGAAGGACCGGGTGAGTTCCATATGCCCTGGGTCATGTCGTTCTGCTCCGATGGAAGCATGCTGATCGATGATCGGGATGGAATCTCTTTATTTGACAGCAACTACTGTTTCGTGAACCAGATGACCTGGCCGTTTATTGTTCCATCTTTAATCACTGCGCTGGACGGCGGTGGTTTTGTAGGCAAGGCAGCCGAATTTCATCCTGAAGATGATAAGATCATGATTGTTTCAACTCTCGCATGCTGGGATGATGATGATGAGGATCCCTCTGTGGAGTACTTCAGCATTGAATGTGAATGGATTATCGACCAGGAAAACGATCAATCAAAGTACAGAGAGAATAGCATAATCTGCTGTGCTGCCCGCAATGGGCGAGTCTTCTACTCACAGTCATCAATCGACGAGTTCGTGATCCATGGCTGTGAAGCTGATGGTACTTCATTCCTATACATAGAAGATGAGAGTGTTCACAGAGTAAGGAAAAGCGAAGATGAGCTTCAGACCGAGATGGACAATTATGTCAGCTTAATGAACATGATAACCGGTGGTGCACCAGGAACAAACACCGATGTTAAGCTTGATCCGTACAAGCAAACGATGCATAAAATGTTCATAGACGGTGAAGAAAGGCTGTGGGTAAGACTCGGGTTCTACCCGGGAATTGTCTTTCGTGTATATGATATGAGCGGTGAGATACTCTTCCATGTCATGATGGACTATCCTGGAAATCCTCTTGATTTGATCAGCTGGCAGATCACCGGGGATGAGCATGGATTTCTCGCAGTTAATACATCACAAGAATGTTCTCAGAAGGTCTATATGCTTACACTGGTTGAAGCTGAATAATACTTCAGTTCCAAACCTGATAGAATGTGGGCAATGCCATGATACAGTTACTACGATTTGAACTGAAGCTTGGCTCACGGGAGTTCCGGATGTGATTACACGGGATTTTACCGCTTCCCTGGCCGCACTGGAGGTAATATCTGAAAAGGGTGGAGGCAGTGTTCAACGATTGATTCAGTGACATGCTTTTACACTGTTCCTTTTCTTCAGGAAAGGTATTGCCTTTCCGGGAAATGTCGGTAGTATTGTTTACGAATTACGGCGTTATCATCGATAATGGGGATATGCTCTATCTGCGGTTATTAACTGGTTTTCGGATGATGTGCGGATACTGAACAAGGAAGGAGAAAGGGTGATCAGAAAGAACATTATAGTCGGGGTGTTGCTGGCGGCAGCCGTTTCGGTTCTCGCTGCCCCCGGAGATACGATTGACGAGTTTTATCCTGACGGTGGTCCGGATTATGGCGCCTGGGGCTTTGCCAGGGATCCGGCAGACGGAAACATCTGGGCGGCCGGCCCGGACACTTACGAATTCTGCAAGCTGGGAAAATTCGAAAACAATCCTTCTCACAATATGATCATCCCCTTCGAGTACATCTGGGGCCCGGTGTGGATCATTGACATTGCGTATCCGTACGAGTGCAATGGCGTTGATTGCATCGCGATAACTGACGGGGAAATATCCGAAATAGGACTGTATAATCCATACTCTCACAATCACGAAGGCGACATTCCGGTTAACCCGTTCACTGGCGGATGCAATTCGGGAATTGCCGCTAATCCGGACAATAATCATCTCTTTGCGGCAAACCGTGATTATAAAAAGATTCTTGAATGGGATGGCACGAGCTGGAATATATTCACAACCTTTTATGAAGAAACCATGTACACGTGGGGCGTGGCCTATGGTTGGAACCATCTTTTCGTTGCATTCGGCATGAGTAACTTAACGCCCAAAATAGTGGTCTTTGACGAGAACGGGGAATATGTCGAGGAGTACGAGTTAACCGGCTGGCATCCCAGCGGGCAGATAGCGGGAATGGGCTGTGCGCGTGAGAATGCAGTCGGCGATAACGAGTCGGTATACGTGTGTTCTGTTGCGGAGTATGGACTGGTCAAGGAAGTCGAAGTGGGAAACTTCGGCACATTACAGCTTGATGAAACCACCTTCGGTGGGATTAAGGCGATGTTCCGGTAAAAAGACGAATAATATGGGGGGGTGTCCGAATCCGCCCGATCCCTTGTCGAACAGTGATTCTATCGGCCCTGATTAAAATGGGTTTGGTTCAGGCAGGACTTTTGAAGGGAAATAGAAATGGAAAGACCTTATATAGCGAAGCTGGCTAATGGAATGCAGCTCGTATTTCTCGAGAACCACCGGTACCCCTGGGTCGAATTACTGGGAGTGGCCAAAGTCGGAGCGATGAACGAGGACGATGAACACGATGGATTATCGCATTTTCTCGAACACCTGCTTTTCAAAGGTACCGAAAAACGGAGCACCGGCAAGCTTGCCGAAGATGTTACTGCGATTGGCGGAATGTTCAATGCGATGACAAACCATTGCTGGACCTGCTATACGATAGGTGTCCCGCCTGAGAGAGTTCTCGAAGGAATTGAAATCCATACAGATCAGATACAGAACTCCACACTGCCGGAGGATGAGGTCAACCGGGAACGTTCCGTTGTTCAGGAAGAGATACGGATTTCACTTGATAATCCTATAAGGTATAACATGGAGAAAGTCCTGAAGCTGATTTTCGAGAAGCATCCACTCCGCCGGACGGTTCTCGGCAGCCATGACCTTATTGGAAGTGTTCCCAGAGACCGCATATACAACTACTACAGAAGCCACTATGTGCCGAATAATATGGCTTACATCGTGGTTGGTGATTTCAGGACAGAGGAGATTTTCCCTGTTCTGGAGGAAAACTGGGGCGGATTGAAGGTACAAGAAGTTAAAATACCCGACCTTTCCGAACCTCAGCAGACACAGCCCCGCTTCAATGTTCTACATGGTAAAATAGATCAATCCGTTGCTGCTTACGGTACGCGTATTCCCGGAATGAAAGACCCCGACTATTATGCGCTGCAGGTGATAAATTCTTATCTGACAGAAGGCAGATCATCAAGGCTGTATCAAAGACTGATAACAGAGGAAAAACTGGCCTGGCAACTCTATGCGTATGAGGAGTGTATTGCTGAGGACGGTTATCTTACAATAAACGCTTTCTGCGGAAAGGATTCCGATCCCTTGAGGGTGCAGTCCATAATGATGGAGGAGATCCATCGATTGAAAATAACCGGCCCCACAGACAGTGAACTTGAATCAGCGAAGAATCGTGTTCTGGCCGGGAAAGCCCGCTTCGAAGAAACTTATTTTATGAAGGCAATCAGTCTGGCCGAGGATTTCGCCAAAACAGATTTCCGGAAAGAGGACGAATTCAGGAAGCGGATCAGAGCGCTGGACCGCAAACAGATAATCGGCGCGACACGGGCGCATCTATCTCTTGGACATGAAGCCAACTGGTCTTTCTATCTGCCGGAGGAGAGTAAAACGATAGTCCCTGTTCTCACGGATAAAAAGCTGTGGGACGCTGACCGGTGTGAAAAAACCGTTCACGAACTCGAAAACGGTCTGCGGGTCGTACTTATACCGGACCAGTCGCTCAATATGGTCTATTCCTCGATGATAGCTTTGCCCGGCACCGCGATTGAGAATCCGCCAGAGGCGGGGATTACCAACCTCGCGCTTTCTTCGATGCTTCAGGGGACGGTTTCTCATACCGGCGGGGAATTCGATAGAGCAGCAGCTGCCATCGGAGCTGAATTCAATATCAATGTCTCCGCGGAGTTTCATCAGGCCGGGGGTTCCGTACTACCGGAAAATATCGAGCAATTCATAGATCTTTACTATGAACTGATTACCGAACCGGAAATGACTGACAAGGTAATAGAGGCTACCCGCGCGACAGTCTTGAAGGAAATACAGGCGAGGCACGATTTTCCGATGTGGTATGCTTTTAACAAGGCATGGGAAGTTCTTTACGGCCGCAAGGGCTACGGTCTTCCGCATAATGGATTGATAGAGACGGTTTCCGGTATGACCAGCGGAATAATAAGGGAATACCTGAAAGGTCTCTTAAATCCCTTTGAAGCCGTGCTGATATTCGCGGGAGATATCGAACCTGACGACCTTCTGAAGAAAGTCGAAGCGAGATTCGGCAATTTGCCATTCAGGAAGCCTGCTGAACGCCCTGTTGAAGAATTCGCCGTTGATAAGGAATTGATTGAAACAAAAGAACAGTTCCAGACGATAATTATAGTATTGGCTCCCGGACTGCCTCAGGATCACGAAGATCTGCCGGCTCTGACAATTGTGAATGAAATGCTCGGTGGAGCTATGTCAGCGAGACTGTTCAAGAATCTCCGGGATAAGGAAGGGCTTGCCTATGCAGTTCATTCGAGGAACGTAAGCCATTTCGGAACGGGCGGCTTAATGGCCTATATCGGGACATCGCCCGAAAAGGAGGAGCAGGCGCTCGAAGGGATGTTTCGCGAAATCATTAAACCCGGTTCAGAAGGTTTCACGGAGGATGAATTCCAGCAGGCTAAATCCTATTTTGACGGTTGCTGGAAACGAATGGGCGAGAAACCTGTGATGGTGTTTAACCGGGATTACGCACCGCTGCTTTTCGGCAAAGACGAGGACTTCTCTGAAAAGTTCCACCAGGCGGTAATGAAGACAAGTTTGAAGCAGGCAAATGAAGCCGCTGCGAAATACCTCAAACGGGAAAAGCTGTACACATTCACATATCGAGCGATCCAGCCGGAAGACCCCGAGGAGCGTATAAACGCATAAGCTGATAAGTTATCCTGAGGATGCCGGAAGGATCTTCGATGTCAGAGCTAACGATCAATTCATTCTGAACATCCGGTCAAGATATTCACTTATCCTTCCAATCAGATAATGCTCCGCATTCGATCTGTGACAACCTGTGTTAAATGGAAGATATTCAGAAAACCCTGATTATTAGTGAGAGTTTTCTGGAAAAGGTGATCTTTGGGGACCGAGTCTGAAGTTCGAAAAATAGCTGTTGAAGCCTACCTTTCCGGTGACAGATCGCTCAGAGCACTGGCTACGGAAATCGGTGTGCATCGAAACACTCTCTGGCGATGGGTCCGCCGGTACAGGAACAGAAATATTAAAAAACCGGGTATAGAGCAGGAGCTGTCTTCTCAGTTGCGGACATCTGATGAAATCGAGAAAACACTTGTATCGATGAAGGAGTACACTCCCTCTCTGACACTTGAAGAAGCCTGTAAGGCCTTCCGTGAAAAAGGTATCGGTCTTTCCACAAAAACGGTGTGGAAAATCTGGCGGAAGTATGCTCTTACCCGCCAGCCGGATTGTGACCCGTTCGAAGCTTTCGGACCACCTGCAAAGGAATCGGAAACCGCTCTTGCTCTAGTCAGATATCTGATTAGGGAAGGCAGGGATGAAGAGGCTGCGGAAATCGCGAATTCTCTTCCCTCTTTTCCCCGGGATCCAGTGATCAGGAAGATTCCGGAAGAACTGCTCACACCCCGGAGACAGCTGGATCATCTGTTGTTTCCTTCGGGCAATCCGTCACATAAGAAGGAATATGAAAAAGCCCGGTATATTCGTGTGTCACTTGAGAAACAGGGTCTCTTCCACTCATCCATTGTTGCGGGAATACATGAATTGAGATGTCTGGATTGTCTGAGTGTTCCGGATCAGGTTCTTGAGCTTGCTTCAATCCTGAGGAAGAGATCAGCCGGTATCAGAAATCCCATGATGAGATTCATCCTGTCAAGATGTGAAGGAAGAGCATACGCGGTACTTCTGAATATTGTCAGGGCGAGGAAGGCATTTGCGGAATGCAAAAGACTGCTCCACCAGATGCAACCTGTCGCAGGGCATTATTATATTATCGGCAACGCAATGACATCGCTGACTGAATACAGTCAAGCCCTTATCTATTATCAGAAAACCCTCTCCCTGGAAACCAATGTTGTTGGCAGGTCGATAGCTTCTCTGATGGTGGCTTCCATGAGATGCATCGAAGGTCGATATGAAGAGATAAAAAACTACACGAGTGACCTCTCGATGCAGGTATTTCATATATATTATCTTTCTGTGTATGGTTTTTATAAATTTGTCATAGATGATCTATATAAAGCACAAATATGCTTTAATATGGCTTTTGATAAATCAGAAACAGCGCATTTCTGGAATTTTGCCCACACCGCTTCACTTGGTCTTGCGGCTATACAGTCTGCTCTCTGCCGGAAGGAGGAAGCAGACATAATACTGAAAAGGTATAATCCACTTCTCGCAAGGCACAAGATGCTGCAGGAACTCCTTATCAGACAGATACTGATGGGAAAGGATATAACCATATCCGGAGAGCAGCTTGGTTTTCCGGTCATACGTCTTCTTTCCTATCTTCAGGATCGCAGCAGTCGCAATGCCTATGCCAGAGCCCTGAACTATGCAAAACGCAAGAAATTACTTGGAATTCTGCATTGGTACATTGTGTTTTTCCCGGAACACATTAACAGATACCTGGAAAACGGGAAAGATACAGGCTTGCCTGAAACGCTTCTCAATCTTCCTGTCTTCAGCCGGAAAAGACCGGTATATCAGATCAGGTTTCTGGGAAAAGTTGTGATTTATAAGAACGGCAGCTACTGTAGAACAAAGCTGAGTCCGAAGGAAAAGTCTTTTCTGATCCATCTTGCTCTCAGAGCGGGAACACCCGGATACAGTATCTCCGTTAAAGAGCTTTATGATAACTTCTGGCCTGATAGCGGGAATCCGGCCCCTCTTCTGTCGCATCTGTTGACAAGGTTGAGAAAGGAACTTGCGATTCCGGGACATTTTCTGGTTGTTTCCGCGAAGGGACGAACTACTCGAATGCTTGTCAACCGCGGGATATATTTCAGGACCGATTTCGAAGATTTCAATACCCTTCTCAAAGAGGCAAAGTTCCTTAAATGCAACAACGATAGGAAAACTTCGGAAGAAACATACAGGAAAGCCTTCAAACTTGTGCGAAACAGGCCGTTCATGAAAATGTATGACTTCTGGTCGGAGGATACGCTTGGAGTTTTTACTCATAATCTGCAGGAAGCTGTGCTGCAATTTTCTGCTATGAAATGCGATCCCGGACAAACATCCGGTTATGCCGGATTACCGGCAAGAATTAAAAAGGCGTTTCCCTATCTGAGAATGACCTGAACCGGATTATTGCCTGTCACCAAAATCGAGAAAAATATGCAGCGGGAATACAATGTCCAACGCAGCCGATGTGGGAAGCTTATAACATATTGTGGATCAATACGATACGAAGCAAGGCATATCTTGATTTCAAACATAGGTCTGGACTATGTTCAATAATAGGAATCAGATTGTTCAGCAGTTACTCCTGGTGAGAGGATGCAATATCATGATATGGAAACGTATATCGATCATTTGCTTCGTTATAGCCTGTGTTTCTGTTCCTGCAAGCGGTGAAACGATAAATGTACCGGGTGATCAGCCGACCATTCAGACGGGAATAGACGCTGCGTCAAACGGAGACACCGTCCTTGTCGCTGACGGAACCTATTCCGGAACAGGCAATCGTGATATAGATTTCAATGGAAAAGCCATTGCAGTAACGTCAGTGAATGGACCTGATCAAACAGTTATTGACTGTGAGGACCTCGGCAGAGGATTCTATTTCCATAGCAATGAGGACGAGAACTCAATACTTGAAGGATTCTCGATCACAAATGGATATCTCTATAATGAAGATGGTGCCGGAATAAACTGCTACGGATCTGCCCCCTGCCTTCATGATCTTGTGATAACGAATTGTTATACAGGAGGTTATGGCGGTGGTATCAATTGTAAATATGCAAGCCCCATTATTGAAAATGTTACATTTGAGTTTGACTCGGCATGGGCAGGCGGAGGAGGGCTTGCCTGCTATATGTATTCAAGCCCGATTCTGCAGAATTCAATATTCACTGAAAACGCGTCCTATATTGGAGGTGGCGGCATAGTCTGTAATGTGGGTTCATCCCCCACAATCGAAAATGTTGTCCTCCAGAATAACTTAGCGAGTCTAGTCGGTGGAGGACTCATGTGTGCAGGTGCTTCATGTGCTGTCCTCAGCAACGTAACGATTACCGGCAATACCGCGTTCTACTCAGGTGGAGGTGTATACAGCACTCAGGCGGCAGACATTGTCCTTCAGGATGTGACAATTACGAATAATACCGCACTGCAAAGCAATGGTGGTGGTGCTTTCTTTGTCCAGGACGTATCGCCGGCATTGACGAATGTTACAATCACCGGGAATTCAGCTGTTGGAGCCTGGGCTTTTGGCGGAGGGATCAGCTGTGCTGATAACGCCAATGTTAGTCTTATTGATGTAATCATTTCGGATAACTCTGTAGGCAATCCCGGCGCGGATTTGGTCTACGGCGGTGGAATAGAATGTCAGCAATCCGATATGATCCTTGAAAACGTCATAATATCCGGCAACTCAGCGGTCGGTAGCTCTGAGTGGGTATACGGAGGCGGGATTATTATCACCAGTTCTGATCCGATCCTCAATAATGTTGAAATAACTGACAATACTGCTGAATACGGGGGTGGAATTCTTTGCTGGGAATTTGGCACCAGCCCTGATCCTGAACTCACCGATGTCACATTCAGCAAGAATATCGCAAATGTTGACGGTGGCGGGCTGTACTGTCTTGGTGACTGTAATCCGGCATTGCTCAACTGTATACTCTGGAATGACGCGCCGCAGGAAATAGCTGCCGGCAAGTTCAGTACGGACGCATCAGGTATTTCATCTATCCGCGGGGTTTATGTCGTGGAATTCGATTGCTGCCCATTCAGTTATGAAATACCGGTATTCTGTATTCAGGTGCCGGACAGGTCACTGGTGGCCGGTGATTTTATTGCGGGGCTTCCGGACTGTATAGAAATTACGGAGATACCTGCTGATTCCCGAGGATATGAACCATTATCAGTTTCGATAAGCTATTCCGACATACAGGGAGGCTGGACGGGAACCGGCAACATCGATGCCGATCCGCTGTTTGCCGATCCACCCGGTGGTGACTTCCAGCTTACCTGGGTAAACTATCCGGATCCGGACACCTCGAAATCTCCATGCATAGACGCAGGCGATCCATCTTCACCTTTTGATCCTGACGGTACTGTGGCGGATATGGGCGCGTACTACTTTGATCAGGTGTATGCGGGGTCAGAGGATTTTCAGGCAGGCGCGGGAGAAGGGCTTCTCAGGCAGAATAACCCCAACCCGTTCAACAGTTCCACAACAATACGATTCATAACAGGAATCAGCGGCATGGCTACTGTATCCGTGTATGATATCTCCGGAAGGCAGGTTGAGACACTGGTCGATGACATCCTTCCCGCCGGCGAACACTCCGTAACATGGAATTGTAATGATTCCATGAATAAAAAGGTGTGCCCCGGTATCTACTTCTGCCGTCTGGAAACCGCAGACGGATACAGAGATTCCAGAACCATGCTTCTTATCAGGTAAAAGGAGGTAGAAATAAAACTGAGATGAAAATGGGCATGCTGCTGCTGTTGGTGTATATTTTGTGAGGTTATTAACAGCAGAGCAAGGATATTCTGAAAAGGTAATACTATTGAGAAAGGAGATCAAGAATGAAAAAGAGAATGTTAATTGCAGTATCATCGGGTGTTCTGATCCTTATTGCCAGTTGCGTGCAGGATCCACAGCTCACTGATGAAGACCATATCTATCAACTGCTGGTATCCAGCGATCTTGCTAAAATGGGAGCGCTGGAAGGCCAGGGTGAGGATATGGATGGAAAAGACAGTACAGGGGTAGACCTGCCTGAAATATGGTGGCGGGAACTTACCACTGAGGGTTCTTTCCAGATTTTTATTTCCGGAGATATCGAAGCAGGTATCTGTACGGTTACCGTTAATCATAACCTCTATGCAAATTTCTACATCGATGTGGTTCATGACCAGGTGATTAATCCCGGCGTAAAAACGATAGAGGATTTTAGAGAAAGGCGTGTAATAGTAGAAAGGACCGGGGATCCTTCTTCTACTCCACATGGAGGATGGACAATTCAGAGTATAACACCTGCTGAATTTTCACTTCTTGACAGCGGTGAACAGGAAGTTTTCATAGTATCCATGAAACTCTCTCGAGGAGAAGAAGTGCTGCTGGATTGCACATCCCCCGATCAGTTTATTGATATAGAGGATCTTCCCGAGTTGTCTGAAGGAGAGCTTGTCAAACTGGAAGTTACAGTTCTGCATACCAATCCCCAGTATGAACCGCCATACTTCGTTTTCGTTCACGGTCCCTGTCCAACATGGCCGAGACATCTGATGTATGATGACGGCAATTTCGGTGATGAAACCGCCGGAGACGGGATTTATACCTATGAATGGTATACAGAGGACTCCTTCATCTATTTTCACAAGTGGAGAATAGCAGCAGACATCATTGATGCGGATACGATGGCAGATCAGATTGAAGAAGATTATGACTCCGGAGCCTGGTGTATACCTGTCATAGAGTTATAGGGAAAGGCTTCTGTATACTGGTTAGCGAATTTTATCAGCATTCTACAGTTACATGCATAGTTCCAGGAGAAATGCTGGTCTTCAGCAGAAACGCATTTGCTGAATTATATGAAAGAGACCCTCAGCTGGCAGTCCTCATCGTATTCACACTTGCCGTTATGCTCAATCGGTTTTCCTTGAAGTGATCCCGGGGCCGGGCCTGGCATTAAAATAAAGAAGAGGAAAAAACCATGACAGGACAAATCCTTTGTGCGGTGCTCCTGGTTGGACTGGCCGGCGCAACCACTCTCACGGTAGGGGAAGGTGAGCAGTTCGCAACTCCCCAACAGGCCATAGATGCAGTCTCGGACGGTGATACGATACTCATCAGAGCCGGCACCTATGAATTCAACGACTCCATTGAACTCAGAGGACACAATGACATCTGGATAATCGGGCAATCAGGTTACAGACTTATCTGCGACACAGGTTCCAGACTTATCTGCAACAGCCAGATAGATAATGTGATGTGGATATCCAATTGTGACAGGATTACTGTGAGTGGTCTTCGCGCCACTCACACCGAGCCTGCGGAGGACCAGCGCTGCTATGGCAACGTCTTCGCAATAGACGGCTGTAATGATATCACCATAGAGAACTGCGAGATAAACGGGTGCGGTGCAATAGGGGTTTACACGAACCTCGTAGACGGGATCGTGCTCAGGAACAACTACATCCATGATAATACTATCTGTGCGGTACAATATTATGGGCAGAATCTCATGATGGAGAGTAACCATCTCGAAGGTTTGACGATGGAAGGTAACACCATCCTCAATAACGGCGGCAGGAGAGTGGACATGCTTTACTATGACGGTTCACACACAGGCGAACTCGCGGGTGTAACGAACGAAGATGGTTATCTCAAATTCATCTTCAGTGATCCGATGTATGGTGATATAGACACATGCTATGTAGTACCGGGCTGCAAAGGACCCTGGTTGGAAATATCTCTGCATCCGGATGAATACATCGGTTCCAATCTGGAATACTCCTTCCGCGAGGTGGAGGCCTACTTCCTTGTCTACTACCGGAGTAACAGGATTATGGAAATGACTTCCGTCTCCATTCCTGACTGAGAATCGGCTGAGTTCAACTGTCATGGCTTTTCCGGCGTAATTGATTCCAAAGGAAATTCTATCAGTCTGGAGACTGGCAATATTTTTCTCTGTTGATTCGTAGTCTGTATACAATGTTCTTTTCATTAAAGCACTTTAATGAGTTTTCTAAGAATA
Organism: Candidatus Aegiribacteria sp.; assembly: GCA_030620995.1. GTDB lineage: Bacteria > Fermentibacterota > Fermentibacteria > Fermentibacterales > JCC-6 > Aegiribacteria. Next base: position 1,423 of record JAUXIK010000048.1, on the reverse strand, counting down.
ACTGGTATGACGAGAGGAGCAGCTACCCTCCGTGACAATAGGTGAGACAATTCAATTAGTATAGAGGCAGGGAGGTTTGCCTTCCTCCGTGAGTACAGGAACTTTTCCATTTGAGTGCTGTGTTTCAGTATTATGGCTTGATATAATGCAAGTGCCAGATTCTGTATGCTGGAGAGTATTCAGACTTGATATTGTTATCAGAATCTGCTGACAAGCTCCGTTTCCCGCTGTTCTATGATATCCAGCATTTCTTTCTCGTCCCGGATAACAAGAAGACTGTCTATGAAATCCTTTGACCTCAGCATTCTGTTCAGCCTGGCCAGAATGTGCAGGTGTTCATTGGCCGCCGGAAACATCAGCAGGAAGAACAGGGCAGTGAGCTTTCCGCTTTCCTCTCCGAAAGGGAGGGGATGGGGAGGTTTGAAGAGCATCAGCATGCTGTGTTCCACATAGAGTTTTGAGATATCCAGGGGGTGAGTCAGGGCTGCGCCGCATCTGAGAGCTGTAGAATGGGCTTGCTCGCGAAGGGTCAGCTGTTCCAGGAGGGCTTTCTCGTCGTAAAGCGCTCCTGTTTTGCAGGCTTCCGATGCGATGGTTCTGAGCATGCTGGATGCTGTTCCAACCCTGTATGGCAGGATTATCCTGCTGAAAAGCATGTCCGTTATCAGGAGGGCTGCGGGATCTATTCCCACGGTCTCGGCGTTTGACTGTTCCGCTGCGACGAGTCTGTCAGCAGCAAGGCTGCCGAACTCCTTTGTCAGCCACTGTATGATATCCCTGCGGAGGTAGCACTTCCTGCCCTGGTACATGACCGTTTGCAGATCAGCCCTGCCTATCTCTCTCGTTGCCTCCTTCAGGCCCATACCGAGACACCTGGCTGTATCCGCAAGCGTGAGGTAATTATCCATTAAGCTCCTTTCGCAGCCGGGACATTTGATGGAATACCAGAACGTTCAGTGGAATGCTATTCCCGCAGGAAGGGCAGGTGGCCCCTGTCTCTATGCAGACCCTGATCATATTACCCTGTAATTCAGTTTTTACATTCACGAGTATACATCCCCGGCTGGACAGCTAACAGTTCCACCTGGAAAGTTGGACATCTATGGCTCTTAACTCGCTGGACAATCCATGTATAGCATATTGTGCAAGCAACGCACCCAGCCAGAGTATCCCCAGGCATGCCTGGTATGGGGAGCTTAACGGTTTTGAAACAGAAGATTTGACAACGCTGCCGAATGGCGGGGCCACGAATCCCGCTGCCAGATGTACTCATCCATACTGTCATTTCCCTATAACAGAATGATCCGATAACTCAGTTATTCGGGATACTGTCTGACCCGAATATCCTGAACAAATAAGTCAACGACAAAAGGGGGATAGAGTCAGGTCCTGAATTTCAGCTTTATTATCAAAATGAATTCTC
>JAUXIK010000171.1 GCA_030620995.1 Candidatus Aegiribacteria sp. | reverse complement strand
CGTCCGGCATATACTTCGTTCAGATTGATACTGGAAGCATAATCCTGTCAGAAAGCGTGATTCGGATTCCATAATGCTGAAGACCTTTCTGTTTCTGTTTACGGTAACGCTTTCCATTACTGCAGGGGTCGGTAGTTTCAGTGCTGCCGGTGTTCTGTATTGTAACGGCAGCAGAATTGATGTAGGCAGTTATGCGGCTCCACTGGCTGTGGACTGGGACGGAGACGGGAATAAGGATCTGATCTGCGGTCAGTTCGATGGAGGAAGGATTCGATACTATCCAAACGTCGGTACAAACGATGTTCCTGTTTTCAGCAGTTTCTTCTACCTTCTTGACGGTGCGAGTCCTTTATCCGTTCCCTACGGTTGATGCACCGGTGCTACGAATCCACAGGCTGTGGATTGGAATAATGACGGCAGACTGGACATCATTGTAGGAGACAGATTGGGCAGTGTCAACTACTTCAGGAGACTTGCCTCAGGCAATATTTTTCTAATTGGAGAATCCCCGGTTAAGGTGGCCGGCCGTCCGATTGAAATGGGTAATAACTCCGCTCCATGTGTGATTGACTGGAATAATGATGGTCTGCCGGATCTTGTTGTCGGAAGAGTTGAAGCTGTTCCGGCAGGGTTGTATCTTTATATAAACGAAGGATCCCCCTCTGATCCTGTTTTTCCTCTGACGGATTCAGTTTTATGTGCAGGTGAGCCCATTCAGGTTTACTATTCATATCCTGATTTTGCTGATATGAACGGTGACGGGCTTCTCGATCTTGTTCTGGGTTCATCCAATGGCAAGATAGCCTGTTATGAGAATGTCGGGACTGCTGATGATCCGTTGTTTGAGAGTTTTGAGTATCTGGAGGCTGATGGAGAAGAAATCAACTTCTATTCCTCTGTCAGGCCATCCGTATGTGACTGGAACGAAGACGGATACCTGGATATCCTTGTCGGAAATTACACAGGGCAAATTTTTCTGTTCCTCGGAGATGGAGGGACAGGAATATTCAGTGGAGGTTTGAGCGGAGATTCTGAGGTTCTTCTTCATGTTACTGGAAATCCGGCATCCGGAACCCTGTACACTGAGATAACTCTGGATAATCAGGTTGACATAAGACTCGCGGTGTACGACCTGCACGGAAGACTTCTTTGCACTCTGAATCCCGGAGTCCTGTCATCTGGCATCCATTCACTTAAGATGGACATATCAGGACTTCCTCAGGGAACAGTCTTCCTCGTATGTACTGCGGGAGACATACGGTTGATCGAGCCTGTTGTAATCCTCCGCTGATTATCTCAGAATAACCAGTCTGATCGATGTATGTGTTGTTATCAGTGGACGACATTCCTAACAAAATCGGTTTTGTAGGTTAAACATTCAGCAATGTCACAACCGTAGGTTCGCAATCCTCACCGCCGCTGATTGTGTACACACCAGAGGGAAGTCTGTCACCGCTGAAGCCACTCCCATCCCAAATACCAACTCCATCAGTAACCGGAATCTCTACCACCAGACGGCCGGTTATATCGTAAACTGAGAGTTCAGAAACAGCTCCACCGATTACATGGAACTCAACACTGCCGCAGAAGGGATTGCAGGAAGGTTCTATGATAGTGAATGCTGTTCCCTGTTCTGAAGATCCCTCTTCCTCAAGTCCAAGGCTGGAGGCATTGAACCAGCCGAAGGTGGGATATCTGCCGAAAACAGGTTCATCATAAATTGCACTATAGATCACATAAAGATTCCCATCTGAATCAACTACTCCATCAACATTGGCGAGCTGTTCAGGATCCTCGTCACCGTGATCGTATGCAACTGTGGGTTCTACAAAGAGGTTGCCATCATTATCCATGACTATGTACCAAAGGATGTCGTTGTAGTAGCTATCAACCCAGACAAGGTAGAGTTTCTCATGATCCGGAAATGGAAGAAGAACCATATCCTTACTTACAAGC
>JAUXIK010000158.1 GCA_030620995.1 Candidatus Aegiribacteria sp. | reverse complement strand
GCAATTCGTTTCAGCTCCCTGTTCTGAAAAGCCTGATGCGTTACTCCGTATCCCCCTCCTGAAAGAAGATCAATAAGATCCTCCGGCTCTGTTCTCTGCACCGTGTTCATGAACTCTCTGAAAATGTCAAAATTGACTCCGCCCTCAGCCGGAAACGAGAGCAGCCGTTTCGCCCTTCCATTGTGTTTGAACCATTCCCCCGAATCCAGGTACCTTGCCTTTCCAAGCAGTTCTTTTGTGACGGCATTCGGATCTGATTCAATCAATTCTGTATTCATATTCCGATTTCGTAATTGTTCGATTGCCCTGTCAATCCCGATCTCCTCCAGCCTGTTCAGAGAAAGCAGTCCATTAACAGGAGTGCCGGGCACCACTCCCAGAGCTTCATCCACAGGAGCCTGCCAGGTATTGACTGCCGTATTCGGCAGCAAAGCCGGTCTGCCCATAATTACCGGATACTGGTTGCTGCATTCAGTACATTCCATAGTACCTGATCTGATATTACCATTTCGCTTTGTCGTAAGGTTAATTGAAAGATGTCCTCTGCATTCCGGGCATCTGAGATATTCCAGAGCTGAACTTTGCATTTAAATTCCTCCTCATATTAATGTGCTTATAAGTATTAATGTAGCAAGTAGATAGCTGTATTGTCAAGATTTGACAGGCCGGATACTTATTCGTATATAGAATGTAGATAATGTACAGACCGTTGCATGTCGTAATTTTGTTAACCAGTTATTACAGACTCTGTTACTTCTCCTGCAAACACAATTGAATACCCTGATCGAACTGTTCGGCCGGTACACCGGTGGAAAATGAAACTCTTTCAAGTATGGAGAATGAAATGAAATCTCTTTTCTGTCTTATCATATCTGCCCTGCTGCTTATCGCCTGCGGTGGGGAACAATCCCCTGTCATTGAAGAGCCAACCGGTCCTGAAATTGACACACTCATAGTTACCGATTCCATCGGTGTTCTTATGGGTGATAGTTGTTACATGTTTGGCTCCATCATAAAAGCTGAGGCTCTACCGGGAGGAAATGTTATTCTCTTCGATCGATCAACGGGATTCATTTCAACATACGATAGAAACGGGGATTTCGTTTCCTCCTTTGGAGGTATTGGTGAAGCTCCGGGAGAATTTACCCTCCCCGGTACAATGACAGTCCTGGGCGATGGCAGAATAGCAGTATTTGACTGGATGGGCATGGAAGTATGTTTCTTCTCAGCTGAGGGTGAATACCTTGGCAGCAGACCCAACCTGGTTTTTGAAATGCCCTTGAACATGGCGGCTGCAGGTGATTCCTGCTTCGTTATATACTCCTGCCCCACGCGCCAGGTGGAAGGAACCTACAGGATGGGATACGAGCTTAATATCTGGGAGGGAATATCTGAGGAGCCAAGGGCTACGCCGTTCACTCATCTTTTCGATTTCAGCGAGGAAGGTTACGATTTCAGACCCGGATACATTGCTTTTGCAGCGGCAAACAACGGTAATGTCTACATACACAGAATGAACTCGACAAATTATCTCATAGAAGTATACGACCTTGATGGGCAACCAATTGACACCATATCATCGGAACCGGTTCTTGTACCCCTGGGAGATATTGCAAGATACACGAATATTCCACAGGCTTCCTTCCGGGTAACGATCGACGACAACACCCAGCAGATAAACGGTGAGCTTCCTGAATATGCGCCACAGATAGAAAAACTGGGTATTGATTCTCTTGGCAACCTCTGGGCACAGCAGGGCACTTCGAAGGGACTGATCTGGGATGTATTTTCACCTGAAGGAGAGAAAATCCGCGAAGTGTACCTTACGGCTTTTCCTGATTCCATGTATATCCGTGTTGAAATCAATGAGCATGGTATTGTAGCATGGGATTTATCACCCGAAGACTATCCAAGGCTGTACCGGCTCGGATTTAAGTAATCTTGCTAATCATTTCTTCATTGTTGCGGTCCAGACGGAGTATACGACAGCGCGCAGGTATGATTAAAAAAATTCAGCATCTTTTCTCATCTGATGAATGTTATTTATTTGGAGTCATGACATATGAAATCGCAATCGTTTTATGAAAAGCCCTTGACGCATTAAGCATTATCAATTATTGAACTACAATAATTGATAATCAATGAAATGAGGCGCTATGGCTAATCCATTCACAATGCGGGTTATTCCTCCCCATTTTCCTTTTTGCAATCGTACCACCGAACTTAAAGAGCTATATTCCCATGCAGACAATAAAGCTAATGTTGTTTTATTTTCGCCCCGACGCTACGGCAAAACTTCACTTATAAGAAGACTCCAGGCTGACCTGTCCAACAAGGATTTTTTTACGTTTTATATCGATTTTTTTATGGCAACTTCTGAAGATGA
>JAUXIK010000050.1 GCA_030620995.1 Candidatus Aegiribacteria sp. | reverse complement strand
ATATAGAGGTACTTTTCCAGGCCCTGATCATGTAGAATTGTCTGGTATTCGTAATTGTTGACAAGACCATCCAGATTCACGACCCGATGTCTGCAGTAATAGCCGACATATCCGGCATCCCACGATCCAATCACTGTTCCATCATCAAGTGTGTTCAGAAAATCCACGCCATTCCGCTCAGGTCTGCAGGAATCAGGAATCACAAATGAATACCCCTGCATACGATCATGGGCATACACAATATTGAAAACGACAAGTCCCGCAAGAAGAATCCACGTAATTCCCTGTCTGAACAACCTGAGTCTAATTCGTGATAATAGAAGAACAAATGAAATCATTACTCCAAAAATCACAGGAAACCAGTAATAGGTATAGACATCCAGAAGCGAGTCATACATGAAGGAATAGTATAGCAGAAGACAGACAGTGTAGCTGCAGCAAACCGCCATCAGTTCCCTGTTCGAAGTAACTTCGGTTCTTATAAACCATATTACTGTCCAGATGACTCCCCCAATAGCTGCAAGCGCGGCTGGAAGAGGAAGACGTCCTCCAAGGGTGACAAAACTGATAAAATTCATTACTCCATGCTGAAAGAATCGTGTGTCTCCATTTGCTATCAACTGTCTTAGAAGTTCACTGCCTGCAGCGGATTTAATGTATCCTGAAACGGGAAATATACCCCCGAAATACAGCTTGTTTACTATCACATAAAGTATCAGATAGATCATCACCGGAAGCCCTGTGCGAAGGGCATCACGGTACCTTTTAAGAAGAATGAAGATCAGACAGACTCCGAAGACCAGGGCAAGTGAATCCAGCCTGGCCATGCAGGTTGCAATGAGGGAAATGGAAAGCGGCCATGTGCTGTACATTCCACGAAGTAAACGGGAAAAGAAAAGAAGACTTGTCCCGTAACAGAAGATCAGGAGTCCGGTTTCCATTCCTGACAGGGCTCCCTTGCTCCAGAACCAGAAATTCAGAAGCCAGAAGGCAGCGGCTGCGACTGAAAGGAGGACTTTCTTCGTATTCTCAATCAGAATCCTGTAAAGAACAAAACCACTTGCTGCAAAAAGCAGCGTCTGCAGCATGGTTACAGCCTGTGCAGCAAGATCTCTGCTCCGGGTCAGCAGAAATACCGGGACAAGTATAACCTGCCATAATGGATGGAAACCGTTTGTCCGATTTATTCCGTCAAAGGTAAAACCGTTGCCACAGGAGACATTTCGGGCGATTTCCAGATAGTAATAGCCGTCATCAACCAGCTGAACTCCGAAAGTATTAATTAGAAGGAAAACCGAAATAGCAACAATAATTGCCAGATATACAACTACCTTTCCCCCTGCGGAACTTCTTGATCTCTGTTCAGCTCGAATTTTAATGCTCAAATGGTCCCAATCCAGTTGAAGAGATGATGAAGTATAAGTTGAAGAAGTGTGCTACGTCCCCGGGAGGAAGTCGGGGAGGGTTGTCAGCAAACGGTTGACTGGCGGAGACAGAGGCGCACCAAGTTTGAGAGTTCCCGGTTGAATGGCCAGCATGAATACTGAAGCTCCTGTCTCGCTTTCCAGCCGTTCCATTACCAGAACCGGTGAAAGACTATGTGTGCTGAAACCGCTGTTCTCCAGTATTTCATCCCGCTTCAGCAACTCAACTGATCCCGGTTCCGAGCCAAGGTGCACTGCATCGATCATAACTATTGTATCAGGTTCCAGCCTTTTCACCGGACCTACATAGTTCTCGGGAACAGTGCCGGCATCCACAACTTCGGCACCCTTTTTCCGCAACTCTTCAACGAGCTTTGATCCTATACCATCGTCTCCCCTGAGAATATTGCCCATCCCCATATAGACGATCCTTCCTTTCAGCAGTTCCCGGATTTTTTCTTCAAGCTCTTTCACATGAGTCCTGTCATTTTGTTTAGATTTATCAATATAGCAAAATACCGGTGACAGGTTTAATTGTCACCGGCAGCAATTTTTAATGCAGTTCTGTTATTCTTCGGGGTATGTGGCTGTTCTGCGTCTGCATTCAGCACAGAGAATCTTGACTCTGTCGGATCGCCCATCGTCTTTGTAAACCGTTGATATATTCTCATCCGCCAGACCGAGTTCCTTCAGTCGGGAAAGGTACAATGTCGGATTTGAATACGAAAGCTCTCCGAGTTTTTCAGCAATCCAGACAAGATGGTCCTTTGTGCCGATGACAGCGCCGCAGAACTCGCAGAGCTGAAGTTCCTTCTCAATAGTTTCGAATGCATCTGCGCGATCGAAGTAGGAAAGCTCCCATTCGTTCGTCTGAACGATACCGGTGTCTCCGGTTTCCCTTATGCACGTATCAACACAGACACCGCAGAAAATGCATGTATCCGTATAATGGATCATCACCCGTTTCGGAGGATTCTCTCCTTCGACGATATCTTCGAACGCCAGCGCGTTTGAAGGGCAGGCCTCTACACACGCAAGGCATCCAAGGCATTTATCCTCGTCATAAACAACTTGTCCCCTGAAATTAGGATGCGGAACGTGCGGATTTTTAGGAAACTTGGAAGTATAAGGCCCCTTAACTACCGCTTTGATCGCTTCAACGAGTTCTCTGAGCTTTGGATATTTCATATTTCCATCCGTAACGAATCTTCAATAGCGATTCGCTCTTCTATGCCTCTCCCTCTTTATCCTCAGCGTAACTGTCAACCACGCTCTTGTCCCAGAGCTTGATACCGGCACGGTGTGCTCCGCGGGACACCGCATGCGCGGCCACAGGAGACGCGAGAAAAAGGAATACTATTGCTATAAGCGCTTTAAAACCTGTAGGTGTAAATCCACCGGCCATCAGAAACGTACCGAACAGTATGCTGCATGTTCCCAGAGTAACACATTTTGTAGCTGCCTGAAGACGATTGTAAACATCGGGAAGACGGATCAGTCCAATGCAGCCGAATACATCAAATCCGATTCCAACACCAATAAAGATCATTCCAATAATATCAATCATCGAAGCTTCTTCCCTCCAGATACTTGGCAAAAGCCAGAGTGCCGATGAAGCTCTGAAGCCCCCAGGCGATACCGATATCAATGTACCATGAACGTCCTGTGGCAATGCTGAGTACAGCACATAACCCGACGATAAGAATACCAAAGATATCAATCGCTACAATTCTGTCAGCCGCAGTCGGTCCTCTGAGAACCCTGAATAGCACCATAAGTGAGGCCAGTATGAGGATGTAAACGGCTCTTCCTGTGAAATTGATGTATATCTCATTCTGCGTGAAGAACATACTTTTGTAAGGAAGAATGATTATGAGGGCAAGAATAATCACAAGAACTATGGTACCCGCAAGCCATCTGTATAATCTCATTTTGAAACCACGTTTTCTTCGAAAATCTTCTTCAGTATCGGCTCGAATCTGTTGCCGATTTCCTTGAAGGTTGTAGCCGGATCGGAACCGACAACATTGATCCAGTGGATGTATAGAATACCGGCATCCTTGTTGATATCGATTGTCAGTGTACCCGGAGTAAGTGTTATCGAATTTGCAAGGAATGTAAGGCCTGTATCGGATTTCAGTTCAGTCTTCAGCCTTACAATTCCGGGTTTTATGGGAAGATCTGGATGCACGACTCTGTACGCCACATCGAAATTCGCTTTCAGCAGTTCCCACAGAAACACTGGAACGTACCAGAAAAGGAAGTAAAACACTCTGACCGGATGTATCATCAGGTGAGGTCTTGTAACGAACATTGAACCCATGACGGCCGCGACAATCAATGAAACAACCCCGCCCGCGATCAGATGTTCAGTATCCGGTTTCCAGCAGAGGATGCACCACACCACGAAGGCTATTATGAACATTAGAATTCTGCTCTTCATAAGTCCTACACCCCTCTCGCTCTGGAAAGAGCTTCAACAGCCAGTCCCAGAAATCCCTGACGCACTCCGGGTATAAGAAGAACCCCGCCAATTATGCAGATAATTGCAAGAATGATCATCGGAATCAGCATAGGAGCAGGTACTTCGAGAATATTCCTGAGCTTATTACGAATCTCTCCGAGAAAAGCGTACCTTGTTACTTTCATGAAAGAAGCAAGAGTAAGAATACTTGCGAGTACGGCAATTATCGCGTAGAACCATAATCCCATCTGAATGCATGCCAGAATAATGATAAGCTTGCTCCAGAATCCTGCAAAAGGTGGTACACCAGCGATTGACATAGAGGCTGCCAGCGTTGTCCAGCTGGTAACGGGCATTCGCTTGGACAAACCACCCATTTCCTTGAGATTCCTGGTTCCGGTAGCGTACTCAAGCGACCCGGCGTCAAGGAAAAGAAGAGATTTGAATATCGAGTGATTGAAAAGATGTAGAAGTCCGCCCAATATACCCAGAGGCGATCCAATACCGAACCCGAGTATGATATAACCAATCTGACTGATCGAATGGTAAGCAAGCAGACGTTTCATATCCCACTGTTTGAGAGCGAGAATCACAGCAATGATCATTGAGAGCGCTCCCAGAGTCATGAAAATGGAGGATACCTTCTCAGGAAAACCGAATACACAGTAGAATACTCGTACAAGTGTATAAACTCCCAACGCTTTGATGAGAACTCCGGAAAGCATTGCGGAAATAGGAGCGGGAGCAGAGGGATGAGCATCAGGAAGCCACGCATGAAATGGGAATATCGCTGCCTTGAGACCAAATCCAGCAAGGAAAAGGGCGAATACCAGGTATATCAGTACCGGATTCTCTGAACTGCCCAGAATTCTTGTCATGTCTTCCATGTTCAGCGTTCCCGTATTGCTGTAGAGGAATATCACTCCCATCAATATAAGAAGTGAAGCTACACCGCCCATCACAGCGTACTTGAAGGAAGCCTCAAGCTCTTTCTTACCCGTTCCGAACGCTACCAGTGCATAGCTTGCCAGAGAAGCTATCTCAACGAAAACAAAGAGGTTGAACATATCACCAGTAATCAGAACACCATTCATTCCAGCAAGCATAAGAAGAAATAGCGAATAGAACTGCCATTTCTCGGTATATCTGGTCATATAACTCATCGAGTACACAGCTACAAGAAACGCTATCAGGTTAACCGTTACCAGCATAAATACTGTAAACCCATCAACAACCAGCTGAATACCGACTATTCTTCCCAACACCTCCTGGAAACCGCCCCAGTTGCCAACATTACAGATTACTCTCTGGCCCATTTCCATTTTCAGAACAAACATGATGGAAAGAGCGAATGCGCTTGCGGAAGCTAAAACCCCGAGGGTATCGGGAATTCCTTTTATCCTTTTCAGCAGAGTTATCAGGAAAGCTCCAGCGAGTGGGATCGCTACAAATAGCGGTACTATACTTTCAATTGTCATCCTCTTAACTCCCGCATCCTGGTTATGTCAAAGGTTCCGTATTTGCCGTAAAGTCTTATTGCTAAAGCAATAAGAAAAGCTGTTGTAGCAAGCCCTATTACTATGGATGTGAGAACAAGAGCATGTGGAAGCGGATCGACCATCGATTCAGGAAGAATAACCTCTGTTTCAGAGAAGATTGCTGCTCTTCCTCCAGCCTTGTACGCAACAAGAACAAAAAACAGGTTCACAGCGTACTCCGCTATCACAACTCCCAGTATGATCTTGATGATATTCCTTTTTGAAAGTATTGCGTAGATACCGATGCAGAAAAGAATCATACAGAATACATAAGGCAAATATGCATTCATCACTTCTTCTCCGATTCAAATTTCTGCAAAACTATCAAAGTCAGGAAGATACCGAACAGACCGGCACCAACCTTAAGACTGATGGCAATATTCTCAAGTGGTATGATCCCTGCGCTTAAAAGCTGTCCGGGTTCTCCGTCGGGGTGAAGAAAGTTAACAAAAAATCCTCCGTACTGCAATCCGATAAGTGCCAGTGCAAGGAACATAACCGCACCAAGTGCTTCAACAAGACCTGTGCTGCCCTTTGAGAATATCTTCGATGATACACTGCCGCCGAAAGCCAGATCAAGATTGATGAAGGAAAGCGCTATTATGACTCCTCCGGCGAAGCCGCCACCTGGCGTGAGATGTCCGTGTAAAATGATGTAAATCCCGTAAAGGAATATCAAACCTACAGTAAGTCTGGTTACCGTTTTAACAATAACAGTCATTCCGTGTTCTTGTTCTTTACTCATTTTGAATCCTGCAAATCTTCCTCTTTTTTCTTACCGAGTCTACGCATAACGGTCAGTACACCGATTACAGCTGTGAAAAGCACCGTGGCCTCTCCTAGAGTGTCATAGGCACGGTAATCAAGAATCACCGAAGCCACTACATTCGTAGCTCCCGTTCCGGAGACGGCATCTAGTGGATAGAATCGTGAAACTGTCATCAATGGTTCTCCGAATGGATTCAAACCGCCGTTAAACGTTACAAATGCCGCAATGACGGCAAGGCCAAGGAAGAGAATTCCCATTATAGCTCCGAAAGGTCTGCTTCCACAGGATTTCTCAGCGATATCTCTATGAATTGTTGCTCTTATCAGCAGGATCAAAGCAGCAATTTCAACAACGATCTGTGTAAGAGCCACATCCGGTGCCTTCAGAAGAATGAAAATGATGGATAACCCAAGCCCCACAATACCTACAGCCACAACGGCTGACAGAAGGTTCTTTACCTCTATCGCAATTATCGCTCCAGCTATCATCAGACCCAGAAGTACATATAATTCAATCATATTCCAAACCCAATCAGATCAGCACTATGCATATAACCACAAGTCCGATGAGACACCAAAGTATGTATCTGGACAGTAATCCATTATGCATGAAAGAGAAAACTAAGCCGAAACCGGCAACAATTTTCATTGACACTTCGTACAGGTCGAACAGCTTCTTGTCGGCAAGTCTGTATATAACCTTCAGAATGCCGATGTCCTTAACAGTCTTGTAGAAATTGACCCCGGATACCCTCATTTCAGGGTTTTTCTCGAGAGTTTCGCCGCCTACGAAAGGTGCTACGGTTCTCGCCTTCTTAATTGTGCCGGCAAGGTAGATCAGGTATCCGATTACCAGTCCGGTCATAATCATCAATGTGGCAAGCCCGGACTGCCATATGCCCGGCAGGTCCAACTGTCCTCTAACTTCGGGTCTGAAGCATTCTGCAAATGGAATCTTACAGGCAAACACTCCAAGACCGATACAAAGTATGGAAAGTACCATAATGGGTATTACTGTAGAGAATTCTACTCTCTTCTTCTTTTCGGAAAGAACCTTTTTTACACCTTCCGAAGGCTGGCCAAGGAAAACGGTATGTATCAGTTTCATGAAACTCGCAAGAGTAAGAGCGCTTCCAAACATTGCAATAATAAGCCAGAGAACCCATAGTGGACCACCTGAATTGATAACTCCTTGATAGATAAGCCATTTCGATGCGAACCCATTCATGGGAGGAACTCCAGAAATTGCCAGAGAGGCAATAAGGAATGTTACAAATACAAGAGGTATTGACTTTACCAGCCCCCCCATTTTCGAGAGATCACTCGTACCCGCCTTTCTTTCAGCTACGCCACCTGACAGAAACAGGCAGGACTTGTAGATAGAATGGTTGAACATATGAAAGAGCGCACCGGCAATTCCCACAGGATTCCCTGTTCCGAGACCCAGAACCATATATCCCACCTGGCTTACAGCATGATAACCAAGAAGTCTCTTCATATCGTGCTGGACCAGCGCCATCATTACTGCTGCAATGATGGTAATACTTCCCAGAGCCATAAGAATTGTATTCATGTACGATGTCATCTGAAATACATCAAGAGTAATCCGGGCAAGAAAATATATTCCCAGCAGTTTATCGAGTGAAGCGGGAAGATATGCAGTAACCGGTATTGGAGCGTTTTCAGCCGTATCCGGAACCCAGGTATGAAAGGGCATTGCTCCGGCTTTTGCGAACGCTGCCGATGCAAGGGAGAGATAAGCAACAATTGAAAGTGTTCCGCTAAGTGGTATTCCCGCCGCGCTGTCGATACGCATGAAAAGAAGTCCGGATAGCCCGGAGGAGCCGGCAGTAAGTTTCCAGATTAAAATTATTCCTAAAAGCATCAGGACGTCGGTTCCTCCAACGATAACCAGTGCCTTTCGTGCAGCTTCAGGCGTGCCTTCCCGCCTGCCGAAAGCAATTAGGAGATAAAGGAGCAGCCCGAGGAATCCCCATAATACAAGCAGAACTATAAATGTTGTTGAAAAGAATATTCCCAGTGTTGCTATAAAAGTGGCCAGAAGGTAGATGTAATAGCGCCAGAGTCCAGTGCGACCCTGCATGTGCTTCAGGGAATAAATAACAGTGAATATGAAAAACATGGTGGCAAATACCGCACAGAGGGTCGATAAGGGAGTTGCAACAAAAAATCCATTTGGATTTTTCAGAGCGTCAATTATCAAATTGAGATTCATTTGACCCCCATCCTCCGTCGCATCCTCTCGGTCTTCTCTTGACTGAGTCTGACAAGATCCTGCCCGTTGTAGAGCATTTTGCCCCCGTCATTCTTGACGGCTACACGCTCAGTGCAGCAGTAGCAGGGATCTATGGCTGCCAGAATTATGGTCGCGTCAGAGATTGTCTGTCCGATAACAGTCGCTTTGTAAGTTGGAAGATTCATGAAAGTCGGGGCTCTGACCTTGTGCCGAACAGGTCTGTTTGTGCCGTCGCTTTTGACGTAGTGAAATGTTTCACCCCTGGGAGCTTCAATGTGACCTATACCCTCACCCGGAGGCACATCCTTGATACAGGCATCAATTTCACCATCAGGGAGATTCTCAAGGCAATACTTCATGATATTTATCGCCTCGATCATTTCGAGTATCCTGACAACAGCTTTGTCTAATACATCACCGTTCTGAGTAACGATCATATTCCAGTCCATCTCCTGGTATGCCCCGTACGGTGAGTCTTTTCGGACATCACGAGCAACGCCGGAAGCTCTGGATGTTGGTCCGAGAGCACTGAAATCTATCGCATCCTGATATGAAAGAACACCTACACCTTTGAGCCTTGCATGCAGAACAGGATCATCCAGTACAGCTTTCTTGATCATTATGAGAGTGGGGACGATCGAGTCTATCTTCTTGAGACATATCGGAATATCTTCAGCCTTAATATCTCTTCTGACACCACCTGGTTTGAACATGGCGTAGGAGTTCCTGTTACCGGAAAGAATCTCCATTACATCAAGTATCTCTTCTCGAAGCTTCCAGGCCCACATATAGACTGTGTTGTAGCCAAGGAAATGCCCGGCAAGACCGAGCCAGAGAAGATGAGAGTGAATTCTTTCACCCTCGGCGATTATCGTCCGGATATATTTAGCCCGCATGGAAACTTCCATGGGAAAAATATCTTCAACCGCTCTGGTAAACGCCCAGGGATGGCTTGTGGAGCAAATACCGCAGATCCGCTCGACAACGAATGTACTGTTATCAAAGACCAGCCCCTCGGACAGCTTTTCAATACCGCGGTGGTTGTAGCCCATTCGCATATCGATATCGACAACAGTTTCACCATCAACTGTAAGTGTGAAGAGCTCCGGTTCTTCCAGCAGAGGATGATACGGACCTATGGGAATTATTGTCTTGCCCATTACACCCCCCTTGTCCTGTCGGCGGTTTCATCCCACTCTTCATAGTCCTGTCTCAAAGGATAAACACATTCAGGCCAGTTGTCAGCGAGGAGGAGTCTTCTTGGATCAGGGTGTCCTGTGAATGTGACTCCGAGCAGTTCGCTGATCTCGCGTTCTATCCAGTTGAAAGCCTCTATTTCTTTCGCGAGAGAAGCAATTTCAGGATTTTCACGATTCAGCCAAACGCGAAGTGAAATAACCAGGTTAATATCTTCGATAATGAAATGGTAGAGAATCTCTATATGAGGCGGCATATCAGTACCTGATGCTGTCTGGAATCGAGCTCCAAGATTCCTGAATAGATACAGACACATTCTAACGATCGATTCAGCTTTGATATCAATATAGACCCTCGTGGATATCTTATCAAGAAACTCAAGAATATCTTCACCAAAACGTTCCCTGATATCCTGAAGAACTTCCTCTCTCGTCATTACGATCCGCCAACCTTCTGTATTAACTTGACAATTCCAGCTATCATAGCTTCCGGTTTGGGTGGACAGCCGGGTATGTAGACATCAACCGGTATTATTTTGTCCAGTGGCACCGGACAGTTATAACTGTCAATGAAGAGACCTCTTGATCCCGTACATGTACCAATAGCAACAATAAGGCATGGTTTCGGGACCTGCTCGTACAAACCTTTCAGTCTCTCGACAGACATTCTGTTGCATGAACCTGTAACAAGCAGAACATCAGCATGCTTGATACTTCCCGTAAGAAGCATTCCAAAACGTTCAATGTCAAACCTGGGTGTCAGACAATCCAGTATTTCTATGTCGCAGTTATTGCAGCTGCCGGTAGACAGGTGAAACACCCATGGTGATTTCAGAAGTGCTTTCAGTTTTAAGCTCATTACAGCTACATCCGTACCCTTCTATAATCCATTTAACGCCAGTATCACAGCAACTGCTGCAATTAATGTCATAGGTCCCCAGAAGAACCTGACCGCCTGGTCTATCCGAACCCTGGGGTTTGTATTTCGAATAACGGTAATTACCGCCACAATTCCCACGTATTCCAGAACTGTCCAGAGAAGGTTGATTCCATTCAGTCTCATTCCGCCGAAGAAAAGGATGATAAGGAAGAAAGGAAGTACAAATAAGAGCATGTTCTTCATAAGTCTGAAAACCGCAAGAGCGGGACCGGAATACTCTACAAGCGGACCTTCCACAATTTCAGTCTCCGCTTCGGGAATATCGAATGGCACAAAAGCAAGTTTAGCCTGTACGCAGAGTATCGCTACGATAATAGCCAGTATTCCTGAAATACTGCCTGCGAAAATCCCGGTTGTCTGAGCTTCAAGTATTCCGCCAATGCGAATGGAGTGAGCACCAATAACTGGAACAAGCATCGCGAGAATGAACGGAAGCTCGTAAGCAATAACAAGTTTCATCTCTCTGGAAGATCCCAGACTCGCGAGAGGGTTTCCTGAGGCAAAACCGGCAATGATAAGACTGAGAGATGGAACTGTGAGCAGATAGATAATTACTATCCAGTCACCCGCGAAACCTTCCGCGAAGAACTGGTTCACCCACAATATCGTTGAGACAGCAATCACACCGGCGAGACCAAGAAGGGGAGCTGAAAGAAATACTTCACGTGAAGCCCCGGCAGGTATGACAGTTTCTTTGCCCAGAAGCTTCACAATATCGATGAAGGGCTGCAGAAATGGCGGCCCTACTCTGTATTGAACTCGTGCGGTAACTTTTCTGTCAATCCAGCTGGTCACCAGACCAAGAACCGCGGTGGCAAAAAATCCGAAAACAACAAGGTAGATAATAGTCATGCCTTGTCCTTGTCCCAGTGAATTGAATGAACAATTATCCTGTTACCCACTTTAAATGTGTTATCTCCCTCGAATGTGTCATCCACAATTTTGAGAGCACCATACGGACAGGTGGGAACACATGTGAACTCATCCCTGCCCTCACAATAATCACAGATATTCGTTAAATGCGGCATCAATTCGGGGCAGATGGTTCCATATGGACATGCATGTGAGCAGGATCGGCAGCTGACACATCTGACGGTATGCCGAACCAGCATTCCATCAGCATCTTCCAGTTTTTCAAGCGCGTCCTTAGGGCAGGCATTAACGCAGTGAGGTTCCTCACACTTTCTGCAGATAAGCACATAAGTAGCAAGCTCTATAAGAGATATCATTCCGTTGTTCACTGGGTGATAGAAGTAACTGCAATCAACTACGCACTCATCACATTGATCAGAATTGCAGATATCCAGATCTATGAAAAGCTTCTTACCGTCTGATTTGCCAGCATCAAGGTTGCCATGAAGCTGATCAAGCGAAGTCTTGCTCATCTCCATACCTTCCTAGTCCCAGATTCCCGGGAAGTCTCGAATCATATCATATGTAAAAACAGGACCATCCTTGCAGCAGTAGTAAGGGCCTATTCTGCAGTGGCCGCATTTTCCGAAGCCACACGACATATTCTTCTCCATGGAGAGATAGATATTTCTGTCTCTGACTCCGAGTTCCTTCAATTTGAAAGTAGCAAATTTCATCATTATCGGAGGCCCGCATACGACTGCTTTAACTCTGGAATAGTTCATGTCAATGCCATCCATGATCGTCGTAACAAGACCTACCGGACCATTCCAGGTGTCATCACCCTCATCTACAGTAAGAACCATGTCAATATCATCGCGTTTCATCCATCCCTCAAGTTCCTTGCGGAAGATCAATTCTTCAGGATTTCTGCAACCACCTCTGTAAACTAGTTTTGAAAGTTTGTCACTCATATGAAACAGATCGTACATCAGGGTGCGGATAGGAGCAAGACCAACACCACCTCCGATAACAAGCACTTCCTGACCGATGAATCTTATCATGGGGTATCCCTTGCCAAGCGGACCTCTCAAACCAACAGTATCACCTGGTTTGAGCTTATGGATCTCATCGGTTACTTTGCCTACTTTTACGATGGTTATCTCCATCGTTTCTTTTATTTCCGAATCAGAAGACGGAGTGAACGGAGCTTCACCCAGACCGGGAGCCGAGAGTTCCATGAACTGGCCAGGTTTGAAAGTGAGTTCTTCCTTCGGTTTTAACAGGAATGTCTTGATTGTAGGTGTCTCGGTTGTGACCGAAAGCACTTCGGCTTCGATAGAACGATATGGATTTTTCATCTTGGTGCGCTTAATTTTGCGAGTACCTGTCTTATATCGATTTTGCCCGGACATGCGGCTATACATCTGCCGCATCCGGTACATGCGATTTCATCCGCTACAGAAGGGAAATAATCAAACTTCTTTTCAAATCTGTTCCTGAGCCGCATCCACAGTCGATTTCTTGGGTTTTCTCCCCCTGCCACTCTTGCGAAATCCTTTATCATGCAGGAATCCCATATCCGGTATCTGGCCAGGCTGCCATCAGACTTCTGATCGTACAGAAGGAAACAGTGACATGTCGGGCAGATTACGTTGCATGCTCCGCATTCAACACAGGTAGCGGCTTCTTCAGACCAGATATCAGATTCAAAATTCTTTCTGACAATTCGCTGGAGTCTTTTAACTGGCGGAATATTCTTTTTCCGGACATTTTTCTCGATATGCTGCTTCACCGAAGTGCGATTATGCTCACGAGAGTGGATCTGATCTTCTGTTGCTTCCTGAAAAAGCGCTGTATGGTCATCGATTACCTTCTGCCCCTTATCGCTTCCGATTTCAACAACAAAACCTTTATCAGCTTCAGATAGATTTATGTCGTATTCTTGTTCGGGCCAGGGATTAACACCCATAGCGGTACAGAAACAGGTTTCAGCAGCTTTTGTGCAGTCAGCTGAGATAATCAATCCGGCTGTTCTTGCTTTCATGTATGTTGGATCCCCGTACTCATCATCCATGAATACGAAGTCAAGTATTTTAAGTCCTTTTAGATCGCACGATTTTACGCCGACAATGCAGGGAGGGTTATCATTTCGAGGATTTTCAGGACTGAAATCAACAGCTACTTTCTCACGACCAAGAAAGTAAAAGGCCTTGAGTGGCTCGAAGGATCTGAATTCCCCGATTACATAATCTTCTTCTGATTCACCAAATGCGGTGAACGCAATATTATCCCCTTTTCGGGAAGGCACAAATACCCTATAACCCCCCGAAAGAAATTTCAGGAGCTGAAAAAGATTACCCCGTTTGATGTAAAGCATTGCAATGAAATAGAATTTGAGACCAGTTTTGTCAAGGGGCATTATGCAATCTATTTCGATCTGCTCACGACAACTCCTATCGTATGATACTTGTATTTATTATCAGGATATTCTACAATATCCGGACACATTACAAATGATTAACGAACAAAGGTATAATGTCACATCTGACCCGAAAATCTTCGCGTTTTTTAACATGATAAGCGTTGGGAACAAATCCTGCTCTCGAAGGTATTATGAGCCGCAACTGTTACGGCTGGTTCCTCCTGTTTCCTGTGCCGTACCAGTTTTCAAATTAGTCGGGTTATTTCTGATATTGAAAGGGAGTTTATATTGAAACGTATACTGATCCTGGCGGTTACACTTGTTTCCGGCGGACTGCTTTTTTCCTGCATGAATACGATCCAGATGGCCAATCTTCAGCAGATGCCGACAAACTATGCCAGGTCTCCGGCTTTTGACGAAAAACAAATCTGGCGAACCGTGGTTCTACCGCCAGCTGCAGGCTCCATGTACAACCTTTCACTGACAGCCGGGCTTTACGATTACGCAGGTATGGCTTTGCTCAGAACAGGTCGATTCACATTGGTGGACAGAACGGTTGTCGACCAGCTTCTTGATGAACAGGAGTTTTCCTGGTCCGGCGTGGTAGACCAGGCAACTGCCGTTCAGCTTGGCAAGCTGCTCGGGGCCGAAGCGGTGATGACGATAAATGTCACCCGTATAGCACACGACAGCTTCTGGGATGACGACCCGTCGCAGAGGGATGCCGATCTTCATGTGAAGATCATATCGGTGGAAACTTCCGAGGTGCTCTATACATCGATGGGTCAGGGGAATGACTTTGACGGTGCCGAAGGCGCCCTGAGAATGGCTCTTGAAGTAGCCCTTATCGGTCTGACCAAATAATCCTTTAAAGAAAGGGACATATATGAAAAACGCATTTCTGATCACATTCGCGATATTTCTTACTCTTGCGGGCTGCGGAACCATGACTTCAAACGGGGACAGACATGTTACTGCGGTAACTGAACCAGTCCAGACTGCAGCTGCATCTGAACTTGCCGCGACAGCTTCATCGATTGCCCTTCAGGAACTGGAACTCCTGACCCCCGCAAATGTGGTTGCTGTTCCCGGTGAAGTCGAGGAAATTCTGCCGGACGGTGATATCGACTGGTCGGGCAACACTGTCCGGGCAGTTGGCACCGGTGTTGTGGATACAGGTAATCCCAACTCCGCTCAAGCCCTGCTGATGGCTGAACGGGCAGCTGTTGTGGTTGCCCAACGTAACCTGCTGGAGCTGGTAAAGGGAGTTCGGGTGGATTCTGAGACCCGGGTGGAAAACTTCATGACTGACTACGATGTGATCTACACCCGTGTACAGGGCATTGTAAGAAACGCAAGGCAGATCGGCTCCGCAAGGTATGACTCTATCGCAGGTGTTGTCGAGGTGGAACTGGAAATGGAAATACACAGCCCTCAGGGTCTGTCAGGCGCTCTGAGTTCCGCACTTGGCGGTACGGATATCAGCGAGGTGTCCATGTCTCCTCAGACAAGGGAATTTCTGGAACAGTACTCAGGATTGGTAATTGACGGCGGCCAGGCCGGACTTCAGCCTTCCATGTATCCGAAGATCTACGACGAAAACGGCAGTCTTCTGCTTGATACGAAGAATTACGCGTCTTACCTGGGTTCCGGCGGGCAGGCGGCCATGCAATTCATATCAGACCTTGACCGGATACTGGATCAGCCCGAATTCGCCCGGTCTCCCCTGGTTCTGAATGTACGTCAGATAACCGGCCAGCTTGGTACCGACATCATTCTCAGTAGCACAGACACGGGTAAACTGGGCTGGCTGAAGGACGGATTGCCATTCCTTCTGAGCGCGGGCCGGTTTCTCCTCCGCGTAATCATGTAGGAGCCTCTAATGAAATGGATAACACTGGCATTTATCTGTCTCGCGGCTGGATGCTCCCAGCAGGTTCTGGTTCCTGATTCATCCTCTGAAGCCGGGTCTGAAACGGCAGTGCTGATACCTGAGGAATCAGGGATTATCAGCGAAAAGGAAATTGAAGTCCTGACCGAAGGTGTCGCCGCTCTTTCATTTCAGGGAGGATGGGATATCGCCCGTGACAACGCCATTGATGATGCTCTGAGAAAAGCGGTGGAACAGGGAGTCGGAGCTTACATCGATGCAGAAACCAGAGTAGAGAACTTTCAGCTTCTCTCCGACCGCATCTACTCCCGGACCCATGGTTATGTAGAAAGTTACCGAATAATCCATGAAGAACAGAATGATGACCTTTATCGAGTTGTGATTCGAGCGGTCGTAAACACAGGAAATATTGAGAACGACCTGGCTGCCATAGGCATCCTGCTGAGCGAACAGAACAGACCAAGGCTGATGGTTGTGGTCAGGGAGCTTGACGAACTGTCCGTCTTATCGGATGAAGACAGACTGATGAGCGGTATCATGTTTGAAACCATGCTGCTGGATCACTTTCGGCAGAAAGGCTTCCCGGTAGTTGACGCCGCCACAGTTGAAGATATCCTCCGGCGGGATCAGCTGAAACTCATCCTTGAGGGGGATGATCAGACCGCAGCACTCATCGGGCTTGATGCCGGAGCGGAGATAGTAATAACCGGTACAGCTCTGCACACAATTAATTCCAGAATGATCGCCGGATCCCTCCGGGATATTCACAATTATCAGGTGAGCTGCCGGGCCATCAATACCAGAACTGCCGGTGTGCTCGCCGCTGCCGCTACAACCACCGAGATCCCGTTCAGCGAGAGTCAGGCCCGTACTCTGGCTGTGGATACTACTGCAAATCAGCTTATAATTGATATTCTGGATGGTTGGACCCTGCGGGAGAATGTAACGGTTATCGTGGCGTCAAACGCGAATTACACAAAGATGCAGATGCTCCGATCCGAGTTGCTCCTCAGGCTCAGAGGAGTGCTGGATGTTGTCATACGGGACTTTACAGGCTCCAGAGCAACCCTGGAAGTAATATCTGAAATCGGGACTCAGGAAGTGATGGATGAACTGGTTTCTCCGGAAATAGAGACAGGTTTGGAAGTTACAGGCATGGCTGGAGACAGGATCGAGATAAGATTTACGGATTGATGAATCAAATATTCATTACTTCAAAAAGACTCTTACATAATTCTTTGATATTGAATGGTTTGGCAATAATACCCTGAAATCCGTAATCCTTATAGTTGGCCAATACCGGATCTTTTGCGTATCCGCTTGAGACGACCGCCTTAACATCCGGATCTATCTCCAGCAGTTTTTTCATTGTCTCCTGTCCACCCATACCTCCGGGTATGGTTAAGTCCAGAATAACCACGTCAAAAGGTTTATCTGAATTCCCGGCCGCGGTATAGAGTTCAATTGCTTCACGTCCATCTTGAGCGCAGACCACTTCAAAGCCTGAATTCGTTAAAATCCCGACAGCAACCATTCTGACAGCTTTATCATCATCCATTATCAGAATTTTTCCCTCGCCGCCTCTGGTATCAGTCTTATCTGCTATTTCAGCCGAAGGCTTCTCATCGGAAGCAGGAATATTGATGAAAAACGTCGTGCCCTCCCCAACCACAGATTCAACCATTATCAATCCTTCATGTTTCTTGATTATAGAATAGGCAGTTGCAAGCCCGAGCCCGTTTCCTTTGTCTTTTGTTGTAAAGTAGGGATCAAATATCTTTTGAAGGTTCTTTTCAAGTATGCCGACTCCGCTGTCTTTAACAGTCAGTCTTACATATCTTCTATCATTCAAGGATAAAGCCTGTTCTGTCTCTCTATCTGCATTCTCCGCTCTTATCGTGAAGAAACCACCTTCCGGCATCGCCTGGTGCGCATTGACAGTCAGATTTTCGATTACCTGTCTGAACTGTACCACATCTATTTCGACGGGCCAGAGATCATCAGATTGAGAGTATTCGTATTTAACCCTGGAACCGCTGAGGATAAAATTGACAGAATCAGTAATTATTTCAGCTATCGAGGTGGATTTCTTCAAGGGTGATCCACCCTTGGAAAAAGTTAGCAGCTTATAGGTAAGTTCCTTTGCTCGGGTCGATGCATTCAGGGCATCCTGCAGAAACTCATATACATCACTTTCAGGTTCGGAATATGATTTTGCCAGATCAATATTACCCAGAATACCGGTTAGAATATTGTTGAAATCATGCGCAATTCCACCGGCAAGAACACCCAGGGATTCAATCTTCCGAACTTTGGCCTGTTCTTCTTCCATCCTTCTGCGTTCAGTAATATCGAGAGCGACTATCTGAACTGCTGCCCTGTCCTGGAAGGTTAAGGGAATTGCGACAATCTCTACATCCACAATTGTGTCATCGATCCTTTTGAACCTTCTCTCTGTCAGGGGAGTCTCATGATTATTCTCCAGTATATCGTTAATCATTTTCATCATTATCCCGTGATCGTCCGGATGGATAAAATCCAGTAACGGATGTTCGATGACTTCCTCGGGATTTTCTGCTCCAAGGAGTTTCAGCCCGGCATTGTTAACAAGGGTCAGCCTTTCATCACAACAGACTAAAATGGTCTCAGGTGAGGACTGAACAAGCCTGCGATACCTTCCCTCCGACTTCAGCAATGCCATTTCGGCTTCTTTTCGCCTGACAATATCAATGAAAACATTCAGGGAGCTTTCAACGATGTCCCGGTCTTTCTCCGTGAAAGGAAGACGGAATTTTCTATCCTCCATGTCATTACCAACCAGTAGAGCAACTCCCTCGTACCGGTTGAAATACCACAGGACATATTTTGATTCAATTGCGCTGCAGAAAGAATCCGTCAAAGAGGTTATTTCCGTATTTGAGTTTACGAACAGGAATTCAGGCGCAGTGTCATTTAACCCGAGCACCGGTGAGGAATTATGCTGAAGACCAAGAGAACAGTGTGAGGTGAAAGCTCCAGCTTCTTTGCCGAATCTAAGAATCATGGCTCGGTCAGCCCACATTGTGCTCAGAATTACCTGGAGAAATCGTTTCCCCATATCTTCAACGGATACATCATGATCAATCAGTTCATATGTTTTCAATATAAGGGAAGTAGTGGTGTGTGAACGCTTTGCATCATTATGAACTTGAGTCAGTTCCTGCTGCAGTCTCAGTATCTGCTGACCCATATCGTCACACTGACAACGATAGAAATCTCTTTCAGCCTGAATATCTTCTTTAGTCCTTTTCATTTGTGAATACTGTCAGCACCCCCGTCCAGTCCAGCGGACGGCTGCGACCCAGAAGCGGGGCTATTTCCACGCCGGAATAGAAACCCAGTAACGGCATGCTGTCCCCGATTATCTTCCTGACAATGCCAGCCTCCTCAACTTCAGAACCGCTGAAGCCGGAAGCTCTCCCCGCACAGTCGATATACAGTGCGAATTCCGATTTTTTCATGTCAATGGTTTCGAGCAACTCAAAAGTTCCTTTCTGCACTGATTCCGCCATCATTCGATTATCCCGTGACATGATCTGAACCTTTTCTCCCAGTTGGAAATCCGCTTCAAAAAGCGTAACAGAGCCCTCCTCAGGATTTGAGTTA
>JAUXIK010000110.1 GCA_030620995.1 Candidatus Aegiribacteria sp. | reverse complement strand
TTTCTGACAACAGTAACCGGTCGCCTTCCACCCTGAGGTCTTCCCCCTTCACCGGGGCTTACATTCGGCAGAACAGCGGATGGATGCATCGCGTTCCCGCTGATTTCCCGGTTTTCAGGCATGTCGCTTCTGACGCTTCGCGGCCACAATGTAAGAACCTGCCGTACGACAAGTTTATCTATCCTGTCCAGCAGTTCCTCAAATAACCCGAAAGCTTCCTTTTTAAACTCAACAAGTGGATCTCGCTGAGCATAGGCTCTCAGCCCTATTCCGGATTTAAGGTGATCGATTCCGTAAAGATGCTCCCGCCACATGGAATCAATTGAACCAAGAACAGCCCGCTTCTCGAGCTCAGCAGACAGCTCAAGTCCGATCCTTTCCTTCTTCATCCTGTAGTAATCCAATATTCTGTCAGCGGCTATATTCCTGGCTTCCTCAGCTGTATGTTCCCCTGAAGACAAATCGGACAGGTCAATTTTTGTACCTGAGAGCTCTCCCAGAAGCACCTGTCCCCGTGCAAGTTCCCATTCCTCAGGTTCGATTTCGTCGGAGATCGATTCAACAAGGATATGCGACGAAACAGCGCCTGCCATATCATCCACTTCTTCAGAAAGATTCTCACCCGTGAGGGCCTGAAGCCTCCTGGCATAAATAACTTCCCGCTGCCGGTTGACTACATCGTCATACTCCAGAAGGTGTTTTCTGATTCCGAAGTTGTATTCCTCAACTCTTTTCTGAGCTTTCTGGATAGCCTTGGTCAGCAGTGTGTGTTCGATTGGCTCCCCCTCGTCATCACCACCGCTCTTCTTCATGAAATCAATGAGCTTTTCGGAGGCAAACAACCTGAAAAGATCATCTTCAAGAGACAGGTAGAACCTGCTTGTTCCCGCGTCCCCCTGTCGCCCGCTTCTGCCTCGGAGCTGCCTGTCAATCCTTCGCGATTCGTGTCTTGCTGTTCCTATAACGAAAAGGCCTCCGGGATAAGTTGTTCCACTGCTATCCGTAACTTCTTTGATATCCTCCGCGAGTTTTATATCCGTGCCTCGTCCCGCCATATTGGTCGCGATTGTAACAGCGCCTTTCTGCCCTGCCCGGGATATTATCTCAGCTTCATTCTTATGATGCTTTGCGTTGAGCACACTGTGAGGAATCTTCCTGGCCTTCAGCAGTCTTGAGAGCAGCTCCGATATATCCACAGACACGGTTCCCACAAGTATGGGCTGACCCATGGAGTGAAGCCTCTCAATTTCAGTAATAATGGCGTTGAATTTTTCCCGTCTGGTCCGGTAGACCTGATCGTTCAGATCCTGCCGAACAACAGGTACATTGGTCGGTATTACGACAACATCCAGATTGTAGATACTCTCAAATTCGTCTGCTTCAGTCTCGGCGGTTCCTGTCATGCCCGCGAGTTTGGAGTACATCCTGAAGTAGTTCTGAATGGTTATTGTTGCAAGCGTCTGGGTTTCGCTTCTGATCTCAACATTCTCTTTAGCCTCAAGAGCCTCATGAAGACCGTCACTGAAACGCCTTCCGGGCATAAGACGTCCTGTGAACTGATCCACAATTACAACTCTGCCATCCTGCAGCACGTACCCAACATCCTTCTCATATAACTGGAAGGCCCGCAGGAGCTGGTCGATATTATGAAGTGCTTCAGCTTTCCTGGAATGTTCAACATATGCTGTTTGTTTTAGTTCGAGTTTTTCCTCCGTGGAAACATCTTTCATCTCGATCTCAGCGATAGCGTCCCCGATATCTTCCAGAAGGAAAAAGTCCGGATCCTCCGAAGAAAGCATCTTTCTGCCGTTTTCTGAAAGGGCAACTGATTTTTCCTTCTCATCAAGTGAGAACAGCAGGTCTTCATCAAGTTCGTGAGTCCTTTTTTCACGCAGGAGGACGCCTTCCATCCTCTTAATTGCCTGGAGTCTGTCCGGGTCCTGCAGGGAACGAACGAGTTTTTTCTGTTTCGGGGCGCCCTTCTTCGCTTTCAGATAAAGCAGAGCTGCTTCTTCAATATTGCCGCTATCCCACAGTTCATCGGCCTCTGCTGCTATTCTGTTAACAAGAAGTATCTGCTTTCTGACAAGCTTATGAACATCGTTCCGATATTCCTTGTAACGGTTTTGAGACCTGGCAACAGGACCGCTGATAATAAGAGGTGTTCTTGCTTCATCAACGAGAACACTGTCAACCTCATCAACAATAACGTAGTTGTGCTCACGCTGGACTCTATTCTCAAGACGTACGGCCATGTTGTCACGCAGGTAGTCAAAGCCGAACTGATTGTTTGTACCGTATGTAATGTCTTTAAGGTACTGTTTTCTGCGCTCCTCGGGAGACATCTCCATATGGATACAGCCAATTGACAATCCCAGGTATTCGTAAACGCCGCTCATCCACTCGGCATCTCTCTTCGAAAGGTAATCATTCACTGTAACCAGATGAGCACCCCTGCCCACCGGAACATCCTGAAGCGGCTCGAATTTCCAGTCTTCGGGATTATCGCCCCATTCCTCCTGAGCGAGTGGAATCCATTCAGGATTAAGCTCAAGAGCGTTCAGGTACATCGGCATAACTGCTACAAGGGTTTTTCCTTCGCCGGTTGCCATCTCGGCAATTCTGCCCTGATGAAGAACAACGGCGCCCATGATCTGAACATCAAACGGAACCATGTTCCATTCAAGCTCGCTGCCTGAAACCAGCCATGATTTCCCAAGTAGCCGCCGGCAGGATTCCTTAATCACTGCAAAGGATTCGCACATGATCTCATCAAGTGTTTCACCTTTAGCAAGCCGGATCCGGAACTGTCTCGTGTAATCCTTCAGTTCCTCTTCAGACAGGGTCTCCAGTTGTGCTGAATATTCATTGGCTTCCTGAGCATAAGGCATGAGTTCGTTGATTTTTTTGTTCTGTCTATCGCCAAAAAAAGACTTAAAGGCTTTCTTGATCAAAATTCCATTCCCCTGTTAATTAAATTGCTATCAAGATAACATACATAATTTCAGCAGTAAGCAACTCAATAATAATCAACCGAGTATTATTCTGAAATATACGGGTTATTGTACTTCAGAAGTTCTATCCTTTGTTTCTTCACCAGCCCCGGGCCAGGGCGGTCTTCGCAGGCATCTTCCCGCCAGAAGAAGCAGGAGAATGCTAATCACTAACAGCAGCGCGGTTCTCAAACTCATTTATCAGATTCAGTAACGAGTCGGACTTCACAACAAAAACCTCAGTGGAATCACCCGTTTGCAGTGCTTCCTGAAGGCGCTCCCTGGAGTAAACCAGATCACCATCTCTCAAGGCATCCCTTCCGGAAATGTAAAGCGCCCAGCCGAGATTCCTGGCAGTATCAGGACAATTCCGATTCTGCCGTGCCCTTCTCAGAGCCCATATCCGTCTTTCATCATCTTCTTCAGCGGAAGCAAGTTCAGCACAGGCCTGCCAGTATGAATAACCTGTATATCCTTCAAGACGCATCCAGTGTATCTGCTCTCTGGCCTGCTCGAGCATACCGTTCCGAGCGAGGTTTTCAGCAAGAACACATCTGTAGAACTCACTGGATGGAGCTTTCTCAACCGCATCAGCTGCAAGATTAATGATGCTGTCGCCGGATACTTCGTTCTGAAGCAGTATTGCCAGCCAGATACAGGCGTCAGCAGCAGAAGAATCATCATCTATAGCAGAAGTCTCAAGGAAATAGTTCAGTGAAGCTGATGGGTGAAGATTCATCTCGCGTTCGGCCACAGCGAGATAGTACCTGCATACTCCCCCTCCGCGCACATAGGCCTTATGTGAGAGCAGTTCTTCAAACATCGAGAGATTTCTCAATGCCCTCAGATACTCCGCAAGATACCACTGCTTTTCGGGCTCGATATGCCATGCGGCAAGAGCGGGAGCAAGAGCCTCTTCGGGCTGCTCCATTCTGTTGTATACCCATGCGAGTCTGTAAAGCAGCCAGGAGTTACCTGGATCATCAACAGTCTCTGCAAGAAGTACAGGAAGAGCTTCAGGAAGGTTTCCCTCCGAAACAAGGGAATCCCCCCTCGAAAAAGAGAGCAGAATAATGTAAAACGGCAGGAACAGTTGCGGCTGCAGCAGTTCTCAGAATCCTGTCAGAGAGGAGTCCGGTAATGACCCGCTGCAGTGCAGCTGAATAAGGAAATTATCAGAAGCTTTCCATTGCAGATCTACAGCTCCAAGTACCCTTCCGGATGAGAAACCATGAAAATCGTACAGCCTTGAATAACCTAAATCAAAGGATGCGGTTACATTCGGGTGAAGAGAGAACAACATGGTTCCAACGTAAGTTCCACTTCCCAGAGTTCTGCCTCCACCTGACATCAGACTGAAACCGGCCCATCCTGAAAACTCCGGATTGAACCATCCGTCATCCGAAGATTGAATAAGCGAAAACTCCGAAGGTTCAAGACCTATTCCAAGAACTGCAGATGATATAACAAGCAAAAATACTAATAATACAATGCGCATTTGTAACCATTCTCCTTTCGGCATACTGTTATAGTAATATATTACCCGGGAGGGCAGGTCAATGTTCCATTCTAGGAAGGCGGTAATGTGGAAAAAATACGATATCCGGAAAATGTTGTTTTCAGGGAGGAACCCGAAGGCGGAATACTTTTCGATGTAAACACAGGTAAACTCAAACTCGTAGAAGATGTCGCCTGGGGAATATGTAATCTCATCGACAAAGGAAAAACCAGAACCGCAATTCTACGCGAACTTGAAAAACTTTATCCCGAAGAGACCACTCTTGAGAATGATCTTGATAATTTTCTAAATGAACTTATCGAGACTGAATTTCTGATATCA
>JAUXIK010000044.1 GCA_030620995.1 Candidatus Aegiribacteria sp. | reverse complement strand
ATCCTGCGAGATCATCCACGTATACGATGACGGGTCGATTGATTTCGTTGCGAATGAGTTTGAATATGATATTCTTCTCCGGGCAGGAATACCATTCACCACCAGAATCGATGATCTCGGACGTTTTTATAACAACAGGTACGACGGTGGGGGGAGGAATACCGGTATATACATGACCTGGAGTGAGATATCCGCCTGGATGGATGAGTTGCACAGTACATATCCGTATATCACCAGTTCACCTACCTCGATAGGTAACACTATCGAAGGTAGACCGCAGACAGTCGTTAAACTGTCCTCGAATAACAGTTTCTGGGTAGATGATCCCACCCTTCCCAACTGCTGGTATGACGGTCTCATTCATGCAAGAGAACCGGCCTCCATGAGAAATCTTCGATTCTTCATGCAATGGCTCTGCGAAAATTACAACCGAAATGGTTTCTGCGGCCTCCAGGCCACATACGTGCTGGATAATCGCGAATTGTGGTGTCTTCCCTGCAACAATGTGGACGGCTATGTCTACAACGAGCCGTATAGTTACGGCAATGGTATGTGGAGGAAGAACCGGCGTGATAATGGTGGTGGTATTTACGGAGTCGACCTGAATAGAAACTGGTCTGTCGGCTGGGGTGGGGCCGGATCGAGCGGCAACCCATCTTCCTCGGCCTATCGCGGGACAGGTCCTCTGAGTGAGCCTGAGGCCGGCAATATAGACGTTTTCTGGCAGGATTATCCTCCAGTTCAGATGCATTCAACCCATACGTACGGGAATATTCTGATCTACCCCTGGGGATGGACGGATGATCCGACTACGCATGTTGAGCAGTATGATACTCAGGGTGAGATAATGGTGCAGTGGGGAACCGGGGAATTGCACGGCCCATCTGCCCAGATCAATTATTACTCCTCCGGCAACACGCGTGACCATTCTTACGGATTATACGGCGCTATGAGCTGGAACCATGAAACAGGCGCTGGTTTTGCAGGTTTCTGGCCTTCGGATACTGAAAGCTTCAAACTGTCAAGGAGAAATCTCAGAAGCTATCTCGTTACCGCGTTCCTCGCCGGCTGCCCACTCGATCCGCACGTTCCGGATATTGTTGTGATTGATGAAATTGGGCCGGTGTCCCTGCCTTTCACAATTAACTGGAGCATGGCTTTAATGCCCGCAACGTACGCACTTCAGGAGCTTACCGGTTATGAGGTACTGCTCGACGATGATGGAAGCGGCGGTCCATTCAATATGAATAACTGGAGCACTACCACTTCTCAGTACCATTCCGGTCCGAGCAGTTACCTTTCAGGCGGAACCGGCACGATGACCTGGACCGAGACGGTTGCGATACCTGAGAACGGTGGAGGAAGGCTGAGTTTCTGGGCTTATTACAATATTCCCGTTGGCAGCTGTCAGGGCAGTATTGAAGTATCGGACGATGGTGGAGATAACTGGTATTATCTCCAGACATTCGGCAGAACCGACCTGAACTGGCGGCTTTCCATACATGAACTGGACGAGTGGCAGGGTGATACTCTCAGTTTCAGATGGGAGACAACCGGAAGCGCCAGCGATCTCTATATCGATGATATCATGGTGGAAGTATGGGAGGAGAACGAATTTGTTGATCTTGATATTCCTGTGAACTCATATACGTTCACTGAACACGAATCCGGAGAGTTCTGGTACAGGGTTGCAACGATGGATCCTGATTTTGGACCTTCGTGGCCTTCCGATGCTGTTCTGGCGCAGATCAATCTTGGGATTTCTCCTGAAGTACACCCTTCAGGTCATACAAGTCTCGGGCATATCAGCCCCAACCCTGTTTCCGGCATGGCCTGCATTCCGGTGACAATATCTTCGATGGATGCCGGAAGTGCCGATCTGGCTATATATGATCTTTCCGGAAGGAGAGTTGTGGACATTTCAAGTCAGATAAACACACCCGGAGTTCATACCGCTTACTGGAACTGCACTGATTCTAATGGAACTCAGGTGCCCGGAGGTCTATATTTCTGTGTACTGGAAGCCTCACATACACGTATGACGAGAAGAGCAATAGTGGTATGGTAGCGAAGAAGAAAAAAGCACCGTTTCCGCCGGATATCAGAGCCTTGTTGACAGCTGTATCCGATGCGGTAGTACTGCTTGATGAGAATGAACTGATAACCTTTATGAATCGGGAAGCTTCCAGCCTGACCGGATTCACTGAAGAAGAAGTATGCGGGAAACCTCTATGGGAGATCTGCAAATTTCTTATTCAGAAAACCCGTGAACCTCTTTCTGAACATGTGTATGAAGGAGTTACAGAGGATGGTTCATTCACATTTCCTATTGCCACCATTCTGATTTCAGCAGATGGAACCGAGCGAATTGTCAGAGGCAATATATATATATCTTTAAACGATAAAACTGATCGCAAGACGATAAGCAGTGTTGTATTCAGAGATGTAAGCTCAAGATGGCAAATAGATAAGGCATCTCTGAGAGTACAGAGATTCGGGGTTCTGAAAGCTCTGGCTGAAGGGGTCGCACACAACCTTGATGATCTCCTTACGGTATTACTCGCGCGGATGTCAAGGATCAGAAGGAGTCAGAATGACAGAAACATTGTCCTCTTATCGATTAAAGAGGCGGAGGAAGTAATTGACAGAATCAGTTCGCTGGTTTCCTGCCTGTCAACGGGGCAGCTTGGCGCTGATTCGAAAGAGGGAATAACCCTTGTTGAAAATGTACTGAAGAGCGCAATTGGAACCCTCTCAGCTCTCTTTCCTTATATAGAACTAAGCCTTGCATATCCTGATCGGACCGGTTATGCGGGAGTTCCTCCAGATCTTCTGGAACAGGTTGTTATGAATCTGCTGCTGAACGCCGCTGAAGCTTCTGGAGGAAAGGGATCGGTCAGTCTTACTTCCTGCAGAATAGAGCTGGAAGAAGATATGGAACAGATTCTCGCCGGGGATTATGTTATGATTTCTATTGTCGACAATGGATGCGGAATTTCAGAAAGTGATCTGATCCCGATATTCGATCCATTCTTTTCAACAAAGGGAAAGGGTAAAGGGCTGGGGCTGTCAGCAGTCTATTCGATCGTGCACAGTTTCCAGGGATATTATGCTGTGAATTCCCAACTGGATAAAGGTTCAACATTTACGGTTTATTTACCTGTTGCTGATCGAATTACAATAGAAACCGCGAATGATGTTATTCCATCGATTGCGATTGCAGGCTGCAGCGGGATGGAAACCGATCTACTGATTTCCATATTTGAAAGTCTTGGCTGCTCAGCCTTTGATATGACTGCTTCTGATTCGGATATGAAATTCCTCAGCAAGGTTGGTTCTGACGATAGATTCAATTTGCTTGTCATTGATTCAAAGCTTATCATGGCTGAAGAGAAATTTACATTAGAATCACTGCCTTCAGGCAGACAATATATCGTTCTATTGAACGTTGATGAGGATATTCCGGAAATATCCAGTACCGATATTGTCTTTTTGAATAAGCCAATCAGAATAGATACCGTATGTGAAGCTCTTGGAAAATGTGTCTGGACCAGAGATTTTTCGAAACAAACAAAATCTGGAGACAATATCTGAAATGAAGATCAACTGCGCACAATGCGGTGCGGAACACATTGTTATCGAGAGCGATTTCTTCCTCAGATGTCCTTACTGCGACGCAAGAATAGTAGTTGATCCGCCTGCTGATACACCGAAACTCGTTATGGCTTCTGTTACCGAAGAATATGTGAAACGTCTCTTTCCGCTTGGAATGGTTATTTCATTAGAGAAGAAGTACTTTCCGTATTACGAGGCGGATCAGTCTTTGAGAGGCAAGACTCTGATATCCTGTTTCAGTCAGCCATGGCAGGAACTGGAGGATTATTCTCCTCCTGCCGGAGACAGAAGGGTATTTGATGAGAGTATAGCCGAACCGTGCGAGTTCATTCCATTTGACAGAGATAAGATTGACGAGTCATCGGTCAGAATTGTGTTTCATCCGTTCTATATCGTCATGCTCAAGCTGGAAGGATACAGTGAGGGAGTGCTGGTAGATGCCGTATCTGGTCTGTTTCTGGGAGAATCGCCTGTTATGGATGACACGGCTTCCAAAGAGATGGAGCTGCGAAAACTCTTTTTTCTTACGCTCATCGCGGGATTGGCAGTATCAATCCCCGCTTTCCTGTTTCTTGGAAACATGGATATATCCTGGCTTTTCCAAACCTGGTTCTTTGTTCTTATCCTGCTGGTTATCGCAATTGCTATTTATGTCAATAAGGTGAAAAAGAAATGAATAAGGTATCGTTTGCGTTAACCTGTCCATCCTGCAGCGGACTCCTGAACGTATGCGAGGGGGATACGCATACTGTCTGTCCCAGCTGTTCAAGCAGTCTTCTTCTCTCGAATGCCGTGGGGAAATTTGTATTGCCGTCAAGGAAATCGAGCATTGACGTATTACGGTCAATACGCAGGAAACTTCAGAATATTAATCCCCGTGGAACGGAGAGTGCAAAGGTCAGCAGACCGATTCTGTACTATGTTCCGTTCTGGCATTGCAGCGCACAAGTAAACGGGTACGTGCTTGGTGTGGAACCGGTGTTTCGGGATATTGAGATTCCTGTTGCCAGTTCTAATGGACAGGGAGCGTCTGGATATACGGTATATGTAACGAAAAAAATTAAGACAAGAGCCGGTTCCGATGCTGTTGAACGGGAGATACAGATTTCCGGATGTGTTAACATCAGTGGAGCCGATCTGGAACCGCTCGGGATACCAACGCTTTCATCGGATTCTCAGCTTTCCATTCAGGGGCTGGATATTCAGCGTGACACACTTCCGGATGGTCTGGAAGTGCTCGAGGATGAATCGTCCAGAGAAGGTGTCTTCGTTGATCCTGTAGTGTCGCTGATTGAAGCTCGCGTGCAAACGGTAAAATATCTTAGCAGGCTGGGATCCGGCGCAGGTTTTGGTCTTGAAGAAAGGTGGGAGTACATTCTTGTTTCCGGACATCGTGAAATGCTTGTCTACTACCC
Organism: Candidatus Aegiribacteria sp.; assembly: GCA_030620995.1. Classification (GTDB taxonomy): domain Bacteria; phylum Fermentibacterota; class Fermentibacteria; order Fermentibacterales; family JCC-6; genus Aegiribacteria. The sequence goes on along the minus strand of JAUXIK010000044.1, from coordinate 17,285 downwards.
GCTGTGGGTAACTGATTTCAGATTGGGCGGCAGGGCATTCCAGATTGTTGTTGATGGACGATCCGGTGAAATTATCAGGGGCCGCTTTCCTTCGTCGAATAAAGACAAAAAAATCCTGACAATCGCGATGGCAGTTCTCTGGGCCGGATTGATACCGGTTTTCGCTGATCTCGTGTTAAGTGGCAAACTGAATTACACCGCAATTTCTGGAAATCAATCGAGCTGTATGCCTATAATTATTATAATCATGGCCGGACTTGCCTATGGAACTTATCATCTGTTGAAGATACTCGGCAATCTTAAAGGAAAAGGGAGCGAGATAATTGTATAGTTGCATGAGGCAAGGGTATGCAGAGTAAGTACTTGAGCATTACTGTCCTGAGGTGTCCCGATTGTGGAAATGATCTTGATGGGCTTTCAACAGATATTATCTTTTTCTGTACCGAATGCGGCAGATGTCTAATGTCCGGTGATAAACTCGCTCCTGTTGAAATTGAATTCACACGTCATGACGATTCCGGAATAGTTCTTCTTCCTTTCTGGAAGGTTGACGCGACCATAGACATACTCAGCAGGATTACACGAGGGGAATCCAGAACCTCGCCGATCACTGGATCCAGAGAATTCCATGGGGGGAGCTTAGATCTTGTTGAATCATACTCAGCTTCCAGAAGAGATCTGATCATCTTTCCTGCTTTTTCAACAAGCCTTGTACTGTCAACCGGTGTGAAGCTCAATGAAGAAGAATTCTCGCAGGAGCCCCTGCAGAACGGCAAATACCCGCCGATGATCGGTGGCAGTGTAGGCCTTGAAAATGTTTCGAAACTTGCGAGTGGTGTTGCAGTAGGGATTGAAGTCTCGAAATCTGATTATCTGGCCTTTATTGATCTGGACATTGAAGTTCATTCCGCAAAAGTGCTTGCGATCGGGTGTACGCCGTCAGAAAGTGCTTTCAGGATAAACGGCACAAGTATATGTATCCCTTTTTCCGCAGTAAAAGACGCAGATGATATTCTGAAGCGCAGCGGCTATAGTTCGTGAGTGGAGTTACTTCTTGACCGGAGCAGTACAGATATCTAATGTTGCAATAGGTTTGATGGAGTTATACTAAATTCATGTGGACGGGAGATGTTCATGTCAGGACATAATAAGTGGAGCAGTATCAAACATAAAAAACAGAAAGCTGACGCCGCCAGAGGCAAGATATTCAGCCGACTGGTAAAGGAGATATCTGTTGCCGCAAGGGAAGGCGGAGGAGATACTGAGACCAATTCGAGACTCAGAGTGGCTGTTGAGACCGCGAAATCTCACAACATGCCTTCAGATAACATTGACAGGGCAATAAAAAGGGGAACTGGTGACCTTGAAGGTATTAATTACGAGGAGATTATTTATGAAGCCTATGGTCCTGGCGGAGTTGCGATTATTATTGAGGTGCTGACCGATAATAAGAACAGAACAGCGGCGGATATAAGACACATTCTTTCCAAGCATGGAGGTCATCTGGGTTCAAAGAACAGTGTAGCTTACATGTTCAACAGAGTGGGACAGATAACTATCGACGGGGCTGAATACACGGAGGATCAGATTCTCGAAGCAGGTCTTGATTTCGGTCTTGAAGATGTTCAGGTACAGGATGATATCATAATTGCCATGACTTCACCTTTGGATGTGTTTGATGTGAAGGATGTTCTTGTGAAGTCCGGAATCAGGATAGAAAGCGCTGAAATCACGAAGCAGCCTGACAACTGGATCGGGCTTAATGAGAAAGAGGCTGGCAAAGCATTGCAGCTCCTTGAAATACTTGAAGAGTGTGATGATGTGCAGGCGGTTCATACAAATTTTGAGATTCGGGAAGAGTAGTTGAATTCTGATGAAGCCCCGGTTTATATAGGTATAGATCCAGGACTGGGTACAACAGGTTACGGTGTTCTTCGATTTGAGTCAGGAAATACGGTATTAATCGATGCAGGGACGATTAAATCCTCACCGGATGATCTGCTTCCTGCAAGGCTTGATGAACTGTACACCGGTTTGATAGAGGTAATTGACTCCTTTCATCCCGAAGCCATGGGACTGGAGCAGGTGTATTCTCACTACAGGCATCCTGCCACAGCTATCAAGATGGGGCACGCCAGGGGAGTGCTTTGCCTTGCGGGCCAGAGGAGGAACCTTCGGATTATTCCACTTCCTTCAACTACGATAAAGAAGCTTGTGACCGGAAAAGGAAGGGCAAGCAAAGAACAGGTTGCCGGTATGGTCAGGCACCTTCTGGGTATATCTGAAGAAATAAGGCCTGATGATGTTACTGACGCTCTTGCTGCTGCAATAGCGGCATACGAAAGTGAGCGGTATGATAGAAAGTATAAGAGGAACAGTAGTAGACACGGGTGATTCCACCATCTATCTGCGGACAGGTCCCGTTGTATTGACGATTCTTGCTCCGGGATTTTTCCTGAGACGGGTTTCAGTAGGACAGACACTTGATGTGCCTGTATACCTTCATTTTCAAATGGAGGGGAATCGCATAGTGCCTCTTATTGTGGGATTTCCAGAGATCAGAGACAGAGAATTCTTCGAGCAGTTCATCTCCGTATCCGGAGTAGGTGTAAAAGCAGCCGTAAAAGCACTGGCGAGACCCCCGGAAGAGATAGGCAGTGCAATTGCTTCCGAGGATTATGCTTATCTAACCGCACTTCCCGGAATAGGAAACAAGAGGGCAAGGCAGATTGTAGCCAGACTCCAGGATCAGATGGATAAAGTCTATGGCTCTCTCTCAGCTGTCAGGTCGGATACGGCTGCCCTGGGTGAAGCCCGAGCTGTGCTTCGACAACTTGGCATTCCGTCTTCTGAAGCTGAAATTCTCCTTGCTGAAACTGTAAAAGAACTTGGAGATGATGCGGATACCCCGTCCATTATTAAGTGCGCGATGAGAATCAGGAGCAGAAAGTGAGCAGAGAATCCATTATTTCAGGCGGATCAGAGAGCATAGACGAAAGTACGCTTACTTCTCTTCGACCGAAGAATCTAAACGGATACATCGGGCAGGAAGCTGTAGTTAAAAAACTATCCATAGCTATTCAGGCTGCTCTCGGAAGAGGTGAACCTCTTGATCATATTCTGTTTCACGGTCCTCCCGGACTTGGAAAAACAACTCTCGCTCATATAGTAGCAAACGAGATGAATGCAGGCCTTGTTTCAGCGTCCGGCCCGGCTCTTGAAAGAGCTGCTGATCTTGTAGGAATACTCACCAATCTCCAGCAGGGAGATATCTTCTTCATTGATGAAATGCACAGATTACCTAGAATTGTCGAAGAGTACCTGTATCCCGCTATGGAGGATTTCGAAATAGACATTATCCTTGATCCAGGTCCCCATGCCCGAACTGTAAGACTTGACCTGGCCGAATTCACGATTATCGGTGCCACAACGAGGGCCGGACTCATCACCGGACCAATGAGAGACAGATTCGGCCTGTCGCTCCACATGCAATTCTACTCTGCGTTCGAGCTTACTGAGATTGTCCGCAGGGCATCAAAGATTCTTAAAATTGATATCACTGATGCAGGAGCGGAGACAATTGCTCTTCGGTCCCGGGGAACACCCAGAATATCCAATAGACTTCTCAAGAGGGTTCGCGATTTTGCACAGGTTGAAGAAAAGGATTCCATTACAGAGGATGTCGCAGTTGAGGCAATGGATATTCATGGTATTGATGAAGCCGGGCTGGACGGTCTGGACAGGAAATATCTTCAGATAATCATAAAACAGTATACAGGCGGTCCGGTTGGTGTCGCTGCTCTTGCTGCAACACTGAATGAGGAACAGGATACTCTCATCGATGTGGTCGAGCCATTTCTTCTTTCAGCCGGATATCTGAACAGAACAAGCAGGGGAAGGATGTCTACTCCCAAAGCATGCAGGCATCTCGGACTTGATCATAGAGGTCAGGAAGAATTGTTATTGTGATCACCCACGTTCCACTGCTGCTGCATGTATGCTGCGCTCCGTGCATGACTGTTGTTCATAAGGCACTCTCCCTGGAGGGATTCAGGGTTACAGCCTTCTTTTACAATCCGAATATTCATCCCTTTCAGGAAAGACAGAGAAGACTGGAAACTCTGACTGCATACTCCGATTCAGAGGGAATTCCTCTTGAGACAGTTGAAACATATCCCCTGGAGGAGAACATAAGAATGCTTCTTGAGGCAGAGAACAGATGCTATGCCTGCTTTGAAGACAGGCTTTCAGCGACAGCAGATAAAGCGGATGAAATGGGAATGCCCGCATTCTCAACAACATTGTCTGTCAGCCCTTATCAGAACCAGGAGCAGATAATAAGAGCTGGAGAGAAGGCAGCGTTCAAGGCTGGAGTGGAATTCATATATAGAGATTTCAGAGATCTATACAATGATTCAGTAAGGATTTCCAGAGAAAACGGTATGTACCGTCAGCCTTACTGCGGATGCGTTTTCAGCGAACGGGACAGGTATCTTAAGATTAAATCACCGGGAATGATCTGAAGAGAAAGCCGTATCTCTTACTAATTCGAGCTTAGTAGATCAGCTTCGATCACGGTTGCACGTTCACAGTATTTGCATCTGTATGTAACAGATTTTCTGTCTTCAAGAAAAAAATGTTTTTCTGCTCCAAGTTTGTTTGTTGCACAATTGGGATTTGGGCAGGCAAGAATACCCCTGACCTCAGAAGGTAGAGAAATCTGACGTTTTTCAAATACTCTGCCATCTTTGATAATGTTGATTGTTGCATCGGGTGCTATCAGAGCTATCATATTCGTTTCATCATGAGATAATACGTGATTTTCGACTTTGACAATATCTTTTCCAGCAGGATACTTCTTGGATCGGAAACCGATGCCAATCGTCATTATCCCTTCATTTCCGAGTCCAAGTATGCGGATGACCTTAAGAGCAAGAGGAGTGGGAATATGATCAATGACAGTTCCATTCTGAATTGAATATACCTTGTATGCTCTGTCCATCAGTCCAGACCTCCGGTCACCAGGCCAAGCAGAGCCTGTCGTGTGGGTATACCGTTGTGAGCCTGAGTGAAGTACAATGCGTTCGGAAGTTTATCAATTTCCTCCGCAATCTCATCAACTCGTGGGAGCGGGTGCATTATTCTGATATCTTTTCCCAGGATTTCGATAGTTTCTCCGGTGATTCTGTAACTGCCCGCAACTTTTTCGTATTCCTGCGTGTCACCAAAACGCTCCTTCTGGATTCTGGTCACATAAAGAATATCTAGATTACGTTTTCCGGCATCTTTCATATCTTCCATATTCATGTAATGAATCTTCCTGTCATCAAGTTCATTGAGCATATGCTCCGGCATCGCCAGAGCTGGTGGTGAGATGAAGGTTAATTCCGCACCAAAGAGTGTAAGTGCGTGTGTGAGTGAATGTACTGTCCTGCCGTATTTAAGATCGCCCACTATTCCAATCTTCAGTCCATCAAGCGTGCCCAGACTTTCCTTGATAGTGAACAGATCCAGAAAGGTCTGGGTAGGATGCTGATTTGCTCCGTCACCCGCATTAATAACAGGCGTATCCGATAGCTCAGAAGCCATTCTTGCCGCTCCCTCTACCGGATGCCTTATAACAATTACGTCGCAGTATCCGGCGACAGTTCTGATCGAATCTGCAAAGGATTCGCCTTTGCTCTGTGAAGATGAACCAGGGTTGGCTATGCCGAAGACAGATCCGCCGCTCTTGAGAACAGCCGATTCGAAAGAGAGCCTGGTTCTTGTGGAAGGCTCAAAGAATAGTGTTGCTACAGTTTTATCCCTCATGAAGTCGGGGGGATTGGATTCCTTCACAAAACGGGTTGTATCAACGATCTTTTTAAGATCATCCAGCGACATATCTCTTATTGATATAACGCTTTTGTTCCTGAAGGATACCACTGAATCACCTACTCTCGCTAAAGTTATGTATCTCACCGGTTCACGTTCAGTCTGTACTCAATCCGAATCTTCGGTATATATACCGAATTGAATCCGTTATTGAAAAGGAGAAATATGTCTGAACAGTTAACAAAAAGATTTCTGAGTTATGCTAGAATCAATACTGCATCCGATTCGACTTCCACTGCCTCACCTTCTTCCTCGTGTCAGGTTGATTTTCTCAGAATACTCGAGAGTGAATTACATGAAATAGGTATGGAGCATATCGAACTGGATGATAAGGGAACTCTGTATGGAGCTCTTCCCGGAGAGGGCAGCGGTAATACTGTCATCGGTCTGATTGCTCACGTAGACACTTCTCCTGATGTCTCAGGAAAAAATGTATCTCCCGTTCTTCACAGTGACTGGGACGGAAAGGCAATTACTCTTCAATCAAATCTTGTCATAGAACCGGAAGAGACCGTGGATATGAACAGGTATATCGGGGGTACAATAATTACTTCTGATGGTACAACCTTGCTTGGAGCTGATGACAAAGCTGGTGTTGCGATCATTATGGAGATATGCAGACGTCTGATCGCAGATACTGATATTCCAAGACCCCCGTTGAAGGTTGCTTTCACAACAGATGAAGAAGTCGGCAGAGGCATGGATAATTTTGACGTATCGAAATTCGGGGCTGATTTTGCATATACCGTTGATGGAAGCTCTGTTGGAAAGGTGGATACACAAACTTTCAATGCGTGGTCAGCTAACTGGAAAGTAAAAGGGAATGAAGTTCATCCCGGAAGCGCAAAGGGTATTCTTGTCAACTCTGTCCGGATTCTGGCAGATATTGTTGCAATGATCAGTTCCGAAGAAATGCCTGAGAACAGTTCAGGTATGGAGGGGTATGATTACCCGCTTTACATCTCTTCTGTTACTGCCGAGGGCGAATTGAAGATAATTCTTCGTGATTTCTCGCGGGAGGGTATGGAAACAAGAATCAACAGAATGCGCAGTATTGAGAAATGGATCAGGGTTAAATATCCGCGTGCAAAGATTTCGCTTGAACTTTCAGAGCAATATCAAAATCCCGGCGAGATTCTTCTTGAGGACAGAAGACCGGTTGATTACGCCCTGAAAGGAATGAAAAGAGCTGTCCTTGAAGGGGAAGAAGGTTCAATTAGAGGCGGCACAGACGGGTCGAGACTGTCATTCATGGGAATTCCATCAGTTAATCTGCCTACAGGAGGAGAATTCTTTCACTCCAGGAAGGAATGGATTGCTGTGGAGGGACTTGAAGCATCCTTCAGAATTGTACTTGAAACACTGAAAATATGGGGAGAAAATTAGTACACGCATCCCGCCGGGACGCTGTGGATTTTCCCGGGAACCGCAGGTTTTCATCCATGCTGTATAGAGAATTATTGAGAAACACTCAGGTTGCTTTATCGGGTATCTTGTTCCCCTTGCTTTTATTAAAAATAGTGTTATGTGTTTCATGTGTTAGGTGTATAATAACACGTAGGGGGGGGTTTTGAGATATTCAGTCTTAATATTATTGATGTCCGCATTAGTGTTCTCTGTTACTTTCGCACAAACAGAAGAAGAAATATCCTCAGACCCTGTTGACGGGTTTATGCCAGAAGAAGAAGCACCCCCAGATACTCTTGACGCGTTTACGACAGAAGAGGAAGCACCCCCAGATACTCTTGACGCGTTTACGACAGAAGAAGAAGCATTACAACCGGATGTGGATGAATCTTCTGAATCGGTTAATGAGTACTCATATTACGAAGACACTTCAGATTTGATTCCTGACAACCCTACCGTTGTTCTTGAGGCGTTTTTTGAGGCTCTGCAATCGGGGGATAGTGAATCTGTCGCATATCTTGTCTCAAGTGAAGCACTCGATAACATAGATGTTATGCTGGATGTATTAAAGGAAAGTCTTGATCGAGACGAAGAATTGACTATGAACCGTCTTGTTGCCGCTGGATACACCGCGACAGCCAGTGAGATAGAAGATTGGTCAGCTCTGGAATATCTTGAATTCACTATCTCTCTCCCAATAATGATTGCCCGCTACTCGATGTACGAGATGCAGATAGGAGAATATGCCTTAAACGGCAATAATCTTGATATTCCCCTTATGTTTATCAGTTCTGCCGGGCTGGAGCTTCCTTTTGAGGTAAAGCTTGTCCGGGAGAATGATACCTGGAAAGTGTCAAATTTCATGGGGTTCAACAGTTTCCCCTGAGCTGCGGTACAGCATGTATTCTGATCCTGTCATGAATCCATTTATGATTTGAATCAAGGAACATCCCGATTTTTCTCGCATTTCCCTTACTCTTATGATATGCTTATTTTATATACCTCTTATCGGTAAAAGGATTGACAAATGGAGGAATCAATGGGTGTAAGCACTGCCATATGGATTGGAGGACTTGCGTTCTCCGTTGAACAGGACAATCATAAGTTTATTATTGATGGCTCTGAGGAATTCGGCGGGGAAGATAGAGGTCCAAGGCCTAAAAACCTTCTTCTAACAGCACTGATCGGCTGCACCGGAATGGATGTTGTGTCCATTCTTAAAAAGATGAAGATTGAGAACTACAATCTTACTGTCAGTGCCAGCGGCGAATATACTGAGGATCATCCCAGAGTTTTCAAATTCATAAACATCGAGTACCTCTTCAGGGGGAATAAGCTGCCGGAGAAGAAAATTGAAAGGGCTGTATCTCTTTCTCAGGACAGGTATTGCGGTGTATCAGCCATATTTCGATGCAGTGTTCAAATGAACCATAAGATCGTTATTGAGAATACCTGATTCCAGAATGAAACGGATATGATTCATCATCCACATGTGCTTATTCTTGATTATTCAGTGGACCGTTCTGAAGGTCCTCTTTTCAGGCGCTGGCTTCCGGATGAATGTGAATCAACAACTATATTCGTTTACTCTGGCGAGGATATTCCTGATACTGGTGTATTTACACATATGATGCATACTGGTTCGAGCCTGTCTATCTGTTCTGATGCTGAATTCTACTCAGAGGCTGAAAGAGTGATTCTTTCATGCGTAGAGGCCGGAATACCTCAAATGGGTGTCTGTTACGGTCATCAGCTGTTCTGCAGGGTTTTGGTCGGCCCCTCATCCGTAAGGAAATGTCCAAATGGACTTGAAGCTGGTTGGAGGAATGTTGAAATGACAGGAACCGGATTGAATATCCCGGGTTTGGGACCGATTTCGAGGGTTTTTCAGTTTCATTTTGACGAGGTTGTTTCGCTGCCGTCCGGTGCTGAAATAATTGCAACAAGCAAACACACTGGAATTCAGGGCTTCATAGATAGAGCAAGGAGAATTCTCAGCCTGCAATTTCATCCTGAATTCATCAGGAAGGATGGGAATGATCTTTTCTTGAAGGAGAGAAGGATTCTTGAAGAGAACGGTATTGATCTTGACGTCATTCAAGCTGATGGACCGAACATAGATGCAGGAAGGATATTTTTCAGTTATTTTATGAGTAGTTTTCTGAAAAGCGGAGAGGATCTGTCCAATGCGAGTACTTTCAAAGATTGAGCCAGGAGATATATGGTTCTGGTTTGAGGAAATCTCCCGAATTCCCAGGCCTTCAGGCAGTGAAAAAGAGATAGCCGATTTTCTGGTTGATTTTGCAGGGAAAAGGAATCTTCCGGTAAAGCGGGACGATGTTAATAATGTTCTGATAACTTCACCCGGCAGAGGAAATGCGGTTTCTCATCCTTCAATAGTTCTGCAGGCTCATGTGGATATAGTCCCTGAGAAAACTGATGACAGTTCACACAATTTTACTTGCGATCCCATTGTTCCGGAAATTGACGGAGACTGGGTTACTTCAAAAAAGACTACTCTCGGGGCTGATAATGGAATCGGTGTAGCGTTGATGCTTGCAGTTCTCGACTCTGAAGATATTCCACATCCTTTTCTGGAGTGTCTCTTTACAACAGATGAGGAAAGAGGTCTTACCGGTGCTGCTCATCTGGATTCCGAATGGATTACATCAAAGCGTCTTATCAATCTTGATTCTGAAGATGAAGGTGTTTTTACAATTGGCTGTGCCGGTGGGCTTGATTTCACCGTGTCCATGAACTTTGAGCGGATGGACATTCCCGCGGAATACTATCGACTTGAAATCACCGGACTTAAAGGTGGCCATTCCGGAATGGAGATCAGTAAAAACCGGGGCAGCGCAATACGGTATCTTGGCAGAGTTTTGCATAAGATCTGCAGTCATCATAATTGTCTGATAGCCGATATAGAAGGCGGATCAAAAAGAAATGCTATTCCGAGAACAGCAGTAGCTCTTATCTCAATTCAGAAGCAGTCTGTTAATGCTGTCAGGGAATTGATTCAAAGAGTAAGCATAGAACTGGAGAGAGAGTTTGAAGGTATTGAAGAGGGTATTGAAATTACTCTTCACACCGCCTCAACAGATAAAAAACCGGTTTCACAGGAGAACTCTATCAGGATAATAAACCTGCTTCTCTCGATGCCTCACGGAGTTGAAAAAATGAGTGGAGTGGTTCCAGGACTTGTTGAAACCTCTGTAAATATGGCTATTGCTTCAATGAAAGAGGATGTATTTATTCTTGAATTCGCAGCCAGAAGTCCTGTTGATAGCGCCAAACAGGCACTTGCCGCCAGAGCTGCCGCAATCGCTGAGCTTGCTGGATGTGATTTCAGGACAGGTTCCGCCTATCCCGGATGGATACCCGATTCAAATTCCGCACTGCTGAGAAAAATAGTAAATATCTACAGGGAAGTTACCGGCAATGAACCAGTTATTGAAACAATTCATGCTGGTCTCGAATGCGGGATTATTGGTGACAGGATTGCCGGAATGGAAATGATTTCCTTGGGGCCGGATATACGAGATGTTCATATTCCAGGGGAGAAGGTCAGTATTTCATCGCTTCAGCGGTTCTGGATATTTTTTAAATCTATACTGGAATTCCTTAATTGAAGGGAAAGTATATGTCTTCATCCATGGAAATCAGCGAAAGGTTAAGTGAGCTATTTAAACTTGCTTCAGATGAACTTTTTCGACATGACACAGTTCAGAAGACCTGGATTCCGCTTATTGATTCACAGGTGAATCTGCTTGAGAAGAATGGTAACAGGAGTAGTGACTGGTCGAAAGTGCGCATCTCTCCTGAAACTGAACTCTATTCCGTCTCCGATTGCAGATTTGAAGGAAATGTCCGGCTTGCTCTGCTTTCGCTGAAGAATGGAAATACCGTACTGATTCCACAGCTTCGTAACTCTATGCTCCAGGATGTGGAGATTCAACCCGGATGCAGGATTGTATCAGTTAATAAGCTTCAGAATCTTCGAATACATGAAGGTGTGACAATAGAGAACTGCGGGCGAGTAACTTACAGTCCTGGTTCAATGTGCGGTCTCGGTGCCGACCTTGAACTAGGAGTTGAAACGGGAGAACGGAAAGTACGATCTTTCCCATTTCTTGATACTGATCTTGCAGGGGAACTCTCCGGGGGAGACCGTCAAAGGGAGAATCTCGCAGAATACCATCTGCATCTCGATGGATTTCTGAAAAAGCAGAAATCAAGAATTGTCGGCATCATTGAAAGAGGAAGCAGAATTCTCGACACTCCTGTCGTAGAGGATTGTTTTGTCGGTGTGAATGTGTCCATAGCGAATGCCTGCGCTGTAAGGAACAGCACTCTTCTGGGCGGAGAGAATGAAGCATCAACTGTCTCGGATGGAGCGCTTGTCCGTGATTCAATTCTCAAATGGAATGCTGTAGTTGATTCTATGGCAATCGTTGAGCGATCCATAGTAGGAGAAGCTTCAACGGTGGAAAAACACGGAAAACTCACTGCATCCTTCCTCGGCCCCAACTCCGTTCTTGCTGAGGGTGAGATCACATCTTCACTTGCAGGACCTTTTACATCGGCTCATCATCAGTCCCTTCTGATCGCTGCGAGATGGCCTGAGGGAAAAGGTAATATCGGGTACGGGGCGAATATTGGAAGCAACCATACTTCAAGGCTTCCCGACCAGGAAATCAGACCGGGAGAGGGCATGTTCTTCGGACTCAGTTGTTCTATCAAGTTCCCATCCGACTTCTCAAGAGCTCCGTTCAGCATAATAGCCACCGGAATTACTACCCTTCCACAGAGAGTAGAGTTTCCATTTTCCCTCATATGTGAGCCATTCATGAGAGTTAGTGATATTCCGACTGCTTTCAATCAGATAATGCCGGCATGGGTTCTTTCCGACAATCTCTTTGCTATGTTTCGGAATGAAGAGAAGTACTCTTCCAGAAACCGTGCGAAACACTGGAAGGGAAGTACTGAAGTTTTCCGGCCTGATATCATCGAAATGCTGATCGATGCTGAGAAAAGACTATCCGGAATAGATGGCGGTGAGTTATACACTGAAAAGGATATTCCAGGTCTTGGAAAGAATTTCCTCACCGAGGAACACAGAAAGAAAGCACTTGAAACCTATAGATTCCATATTAAATATTATGCTCTCAGCGGGTTACAGAATGAAACAGATCCCGAATTGATTTCTGTTTTCAAGAGAGATATCCTGGATCGGGAGTTTCCTGAAAAAACTGTGGACGAAATGCTTGATATTCTGACAAATATGAGGAAGAAGGTTGAGGAAAGCGTACACCTGAGCAAAGAGAAAGACTTTTTAAGAGGAAACCGGATAATCACCGACTACGCTGCTGTCAGAAATCAGGATAATGATTGAATAGCATATAAATTACATATAATGCTCAAATGCAAGACCTGACCCCATAATCAGAATATCATATCGGCATTTACGACAATGTTGGCTCCGATAACAAGTCCGGTATCGGATATCTCACTGTGATCCTGCTTGATCATCCCTACAAACAGCTTTCCCTCAACGAAAACATCTTCTGCGATCCTTCTACCGAAACTGGTCATACCCGCAGGACCTGAAAGAGTGCCGTATTCGTTGAAGGGCGTTCCAAGCAGGAAGAGACCGAATCCTCCGCCTACAGACCAGGCTTCAGACGGGTACCATGTCGCCATGATAGCCGTCACTGAACTGGCTGCAAGAGGATCATCGCCCCAGAAACCCTGAGTGTTGAACCATGCGGTTGTATTGTCCAGTGTAAACGCACAATCCACTGATCTCACCAGAACTCCCATGGACAGGTTTGTCACACCTGCGTTGAAGCCCTCCCACTCACCGCCGTGCCAATGTGTTTGAGCTCCGTCGCGAATCCATGTTCCTCCCTGGTGTATCTGAAGGCCCAGGCCTGCTCCCACCCGAAAGAACGGCGAGATATTGGCCGTGGAACCATGTACCGTATCAAACCCCTGTACCACTGAAGTGCTTTCCTCTGTTGTGGTTTCCTCTGTTGCGGTTTCCTCAGCTGGTGCTGTGTCCACGTCCTGAGCGAACACTCCGATGGACAGGATAAGAAGAACGAGCAAGCATTTCATTCCATAAACCCCTTTGAATTCTATCATATTACCGATGTCTCATGAAAAAAAATCATCAAGCAATACTATACTGTAATTATGCATGAAAAGTAAACCAGGAGAGGAGCAATGTCCCCCCGGAGGAAATTCCAGGACTGTCTTGGAAACTGTTCTTGATGACACCCCAGCTGGAGTGTGAAAGCAAATTGCTCAGCTATCAATCAGTATCTTTGGATAAAGTTTCTTCATACAATCAGGACAGATCCCGTGACTGAACTGAGCATCAGAACGCTCGGATATATATTCTTCTATCCGTTTCCAGTACCCTGAATCATCACGGATCTTTTTACAGGATGAACAGATTGGAAGCAACCCGCTGAGGTGTTTAACTTCGGCAAGGGCGCTTGAAAGATCCTCATTCGCCTTTACCAGTTCAATGTTCCTGAGCCTGTATATTTCCTTTTCCTTTTCCTTTTTATCTGTTTCGTAGTTTACCTGCAGCTCATTGTATTTCTTACTGCTTTCATCCGAGAATATTTCATCGTTCAATTTACTGAATTTCTTGAAGTATTCGAGCGCTTCCCTGAAATCATGCTTCTTCTCATAGATAAATGACATTGTCTCGAAATAGTTTCTTCTGAGGTTAGGCACATCAAGTTCTTCTGAAATATCATATGCTCTTCCGGCATATTCGAGAGCGTCCTGGTATTGATCAGTCGATGCATATACATGCGCTATACCTGTCAGCGTTTCAAATTTTGCCAGTCTGTCATCCATATCATCTTCAATCTCGAGCGACTTGAAGAAATACTCCAGTGATCTGTCAAAGTCCTCAGTATTTTTATATACCTCACCAATATTTATCAATATGTGGGATATTGCTCTCTTATTCCCCTGTTCAGTGCGAATGACTAAAGCTCTGTTGTAATACTCAAGTGCTTTCTCATATTCCTTCTTTACCCTGTATACTATTCCGGCATTGTTGAGTGAATTGGCAAGGAAGTTATCGTTACCGAGTTCTTCGTTTACCTGAATGGATCTTTCATAATAGTCAAGAGCCTTATCACGATCCCCCATTTCATTGCAGATAATTCCAATATTGTTCAGCAATGTGCCGGTTCCCTCTCTAATCTCCGATTCTTCAGTGATCTTCAGGGCTTTCATAAAGAAGTCAAGAGCCGTTTCGAAATTCGACTGTCTCCAGTACACAACACCAATTGCGTTGTATGTGGAAATTCTGTCTTTATCGTTATTGGACTTATCTGCCAGATCAAGTGCCCTGAAACCGTATTCCAGAGAGGTCCGGTATTCACCGATACATTGATTGCACCAGCAGACTGTTTTCAGCATTCTTATTTCCAGTTCAGTATCTTCAATGTCGGCAAATAATTCCAACCCCTGTTTTCCGAAGTAGATACTCTTCTCCGGATCGGTTTCCAGGAAGGTTTCAGACAGATCAGCAAGAATTCTGATCCGCTCAATACCATCAGTATCCGGAAGCTTCTTAATAAGTGTCTCTGAATCTATTTTTCCGGATGTTTCGATCATATCAACCTTATTCTTCTGATACTTTCTGTCAGATAATTCTTCTATTCAAATAATAATATCAACACTCACAAGCAGTGTCAATTTTCTGCCTTCACAGAATATTTATCATACACGATATTGATGATAAGAAGATTCCTCAAGGAAGCTCAGGGCATTGACAGTGTAAAACTGACCCCGGTATTGTTACTTCAGACAGTGAATCAAGTCTGGATGGGGTCAAAGAAAGTTATTAAGTTGGGTAATGCCCTGCTTTCCCGCTGTCCTGATTTCCTGGCTTCACTGCTGCTGGTCGTTTTCCTTCCCCTTTTTTTCGTGTTGTGGTTTCTTTTTCCAATCCCACTCCTTCTTAGAAAAGTGATGCCCCCGGGTATCTTCAATCCCAGGTTCGGACTGCGACCTTATCAGCGGGTGGAGCTGGAAGTTAATCTTTCAGGTATAAACCCTGGAGGTGTCTGGACTACGAATGCATGGGGTATGAGAGGAGAGGATCCTCCCGAAAACTGGGATGAATGGCTTACGATTATAACCGTGGGAGGAAGTACCACTGCTGACTATTACATTGATGATTCACTCACATGGTCCAGGGTAATCCAGGACAGGCTTAGAGAAGTACATCCGAGAACGTGGGTGGGTAACTGCGGCATTCCAAGACACTCCGCTGCTGAACATGCTTTGCTGGTCAGGGAAGTGCTTTCCGAAGTGAAGCCGGACATTGCCTTGTTCCTTGTGGGAATAAATGATGTCGGACAGTTTCTCAGAGGAGAAGCTGCTTTGAATGTCAGTCTGCCGGAGACCGGGCTCAGGCAGGCAGTATTCAAGCACTGCATGCTTATGCAGGTGCTGTACAAACTGAAAATAGTATATGTTGATAAAGCCCCTGTGATGTCTGAAGCCGTTGATCCCATGTTCATAGAAGAACCGCTGCTTTCTCCCGAGAGGGAATTGCCGGATGATCTTCATGAACTCATTTCACTACCGGATGATTACAAGAACAGAATAGAAGCCATTATTCACGAGTGTCGTGAATTGGATATCATTCCGGTATTCATGACTCAGCCGCTTCTATATGAAGACAACGATTACTGGAGAGGCAGAAAGGGTGGAAGCTACTGGTTCGGTGGCCCCGATTCTGGGAATATGAGCTGCAATGATTGACTGTATTCCTGATAAGACTTGACACGAATTCAATTAGTATTATGTTGTCCCTGGGCAAGGACAATATAACTTCAAGGAGAATGCATGTCACAGTTGGAAAAAGTTCACTCTATTCTGAAATATCTCGGATTTACTGAAAATGAAGTTAAGGTCTATATCGCTTTATTGAAGAAAAAAATATGTTCGCCGGCTGAAGTGGTAAGGATATCCGGTCTGAAAAGGGTAAAGGTTTATGATCTGCTGAAGTCCCTTGAGTCAAAAGGGGGATGTATTCTTCAGGACACCGGCAAGAAGCTCTATGAAGCCGTTGACCCGGATCTTCTCATGAAAAGGTCAAAGAGCAAGCTCAAGGATGAAATAGACTTGCTCGATAACAGTATCAGCGAAATAAACGATGAACTGCTTAAACTCTACAATAATCCAATCGAGAGCAATACTAAAATAGACTATATAACAGTATTGAAGGACCCGGTCGTTTATGCCTGCGAACTTATCAGACTGTCTGCTCAAATACAGAAAGAATGCCTGCTGTTTTCAGTTAATCCCATTATGGGAAAAGTACTCGAGAAATTCAGTAAAAACGACTGGGAAATCCTGCAGGAAGTGAAGGACAAATACGGTGACCCTACATACAAGATTTACAAGGAGAAGGGCGCTGTATTTTATTCATTGACGGGACTGCAGAACCCAAATCCGAATCTTATTAAAGATAATGCCGGACCCTACAAAGACAACGAAAACATCGACACAAGAATCGTAGACAGGATTCCCTGTAATGTAATGATATTCGACAGGAAAGATGTGATTATAGGCCTGGAAAGCAAACTGAACACCGGTTCATCAATAAGCTTCCACATCAGGGATGAGGGATTTGCCGAGCTTCTGAGAAACATGTTCTACATGCTATTCGACAGTGCACCTTCTGTAAAGGATCTGGATGTGGATATCCTTCTGAACGAAGGAAGAATTGTCAGGCTGAGTGATGAATAGGACTGAATTGACCTGCAGTAATGGATAATATGCTTTGAATAGAAATTAACTGGAAGGAATCAGAAATGAAGACAGTACTAAACGGATTTCCTCTTATCCCTCTTTCAATTATAACAATCCTGATTACCGGAGCAGTATCAGGCTACGATTTTAGTTCCAACATAACTGTGAATGATTATACATCCGGCCAGCAGGCAATATATTTTACATCA
>JAUXIK010000127.1 GCA_030620995.1 Candidatus Aegiribacteria sp. | reverse complement strand
TATGCTCATGCGCATATAACCTCTGAACATCTCCAGAGGAATAAAGCCTCCTGTAATAATCATCAGCAGAGAAATAGGGCTCATATTGCCCCGAACAATGCGCTCGAAGACAGGGAGCACCTTCCCATATTTCAGATTCAGAAACACTCGCAGAAGCAATGTAACCGCACTTTGAACAGCGATACAACTGAACGGAACAACTCACCCGAAGAACCGTTGGCATTATCCCCCATGCTGTCCCGGCTGAAGTGCTGCGAGCCTCAAGCATTCCCGCGTTACACAAACCGGCAAGCACTATCTCCCAGATAGTATCAGCATCACCGGTAACAAGTACATTCAGATCACTGAAACACTTATCAGACCATATCTGATACCAGCTCTTTCGAGAAGAAGTGCGCGCGATAACTCTCTCAAACCGGTCACGCTTTGTCTTGTCAGCCGGAAATGCAGGTGCGCGTGTTCTGGGTCCGATACTTGGCATCCATGATATATGCCTTTGGCTCAGCAGATAATCATTTCCATCCGATTCAATGTAAGAATCAAGAATTGGCTGAAGCACAGCTCCCCTGTTCTTCATGTGTGTTACAAGACCCGCAAGAAATACAAGTAACCGCTCTCTGTCCAATTCCCGAAGTGATCCCACCTTATTCCGCAGAGGTTCCAGCAATAAATCAGCACACTTCTCAAGCAGTAAAGAATCGAGAGAAACAATAGATGATCCTGACCGCTCAAGCGTCCTCCCTATCCTGGCGCTGAAGCAGTACTCGCTCATAATCTCCCAGGCAATCCTGGAATCAACTCTGTATTTCAACTTAGAACCATCAGGGATTTTCCCGGTCTTGAGCATCAGTTCGTAGTCCTGGAACCAGAGCATGTTCGGTGCTATGAAGGTACTCACATACTCAATAGGATCGAGCCTACCTGACCAGTAATCAATGAAAGCCCCTGGAAGCAAAGACAGTTCAAGCCCATCACCCTTTTCCGCCAGAAACTTCTGAATCGCAATCCGAAGGTTAAACCTCCAGGTTCGCGCCGCGTAGAACCCTGCCCGATGAGCAGCATCCTGAACGGAATCGGAGAAAGTAAGTAGTTTTCTGTCCGTATTGAATGGAGATGACATAAGCTGAGATATCATCACACTTGTAAGAGTGGCAGCCCTGGCACCCATGATTGTCAAGCTGTCATGACCGCCGCAGTACGGGCAGTTGTGAGAAGTAATCGTAACATCCTTACGCTTTGTAGTATTGTCAGGAATGAATACATTAATCAGAGACTTACTTCCACAACCAGTGCATTGATTTCTATCACCAGCATCAAGATGCAGGCAGGAAGTACAGAGTCTGTAACTCATCCCCGGTATGCCCAGATCAAACGCATCCCGATCATCCGGAAATATGAAAACAACATCTTTGCCTGAGCTGAAAAATTCCCGGTAATACTCCCTAAGATCGCAGCGTATCCTGCTGTCCAGCTTTCGCACAACACCGCCCCATCCTGTAGCACCGCACTCCCTGCAGTGAATAACAGGAAGATGTACCCGGAGCTGTTCTTCATTCAGATCATCGGCAAAACGCAAACGTGGTTTATCAGAAACGGAAGCAACCAGCCTGCGAAGCTCCCGAAGCCACATCTGCAGCCTTACATGAACCAGTGGTGAAAAGGAATCAGAACCTCGCGAATGGGAAAGGAGTGAGAGCATGCTCATAAGAAGAGCTTCCTGAAATTCAGAAGAGGCTTCGGCAAAGCCGGAATCAAGTTTACTGAGACCAGCGATTACTTCTGAAAGCGAAAGAACTGAATCCTCCAGAGTCGATAGAATATCTCTGAATAAACTGTGCTTTCTGATACGCTTTCCAAGCCCAGCTCTCCAGAATTCATTAAACTCGAACTCACCGAACCATAGTTCTGCCTGAGTTTCTAAATAATCTTCAAGGTTCATTGATGGAGCTGGCAGAAAATCTTCAATACCAGCATCGGGAATACCGAAGTACTCAACCTTAGTTCCCTCAAGAAACTCAGAAGCACTCTGGCGAGATTCGGTAATAACTGAATCAGCAGAGAAGGATTCACCGAACACCTTTTCAGCATATGAAACAAGAGAAGAAGCTGACTCCTCTCCCCCAAGGGTAGCAGAAGTGCCAATACAACAGAGGTAATCAGCTGGAGTGGATACCCTTGCTTTCAGGCGGCGTATCAAACAGGCCAGATCGGTTCCCTGGGCACCATCGAATGTATGCAGCTCATCAACAACCAGATATTTCAATGTCTCTGGTTCATTGTGCTTCCACAGAGGATAATCAGAAGGGCGGATAAGCATATAGTCAAGCATCTTGTAGTTGGTCAGAAGAATATCAGGAGGGGAAAGACGCATCTTCTCTCTGTCGGTAATTACTGAATCAGCAGTCATTACCCGATGGATGGTTTCACCTTTCTGGCCAATGTACAATCCAGCAGTAACTCTTCCCTTCAAAGAAGGATTATCATGAATCAATCGGGCTATCCTGCCGGCCTGATCGGTAGCAAGTGCAT
Organism: Candidatus Aegiribacteria sp.; assembly: GCA_030620995.1. Classification (GTDB taxonomy): domain Bacteria; phylum Fermentibacterota; class Fermentibacteria; order Fermentibacterales; family JCC-6; genus Aegiribacteria. Next base: position 1,200 of record JAUXIK010000127.1, on the reverse strand, counting down.
TCATAGGGTAGATGATGATGGCTTTAATACCATTCGAATCAGCATGCTGACGACAGTAGTCCAGAATGGGCAGAAGGAAACACTCTGTCTTACCGGAACCTGTTCCAGTAGCAACAATAGTAGAGAGAGGGTCAGATATTCCAACGCGCTCGAATGATTGTGCCTGGTGAAGGTGAGGTGTAAATCCAAGTGGAATTTCAGGAAAGAACTCACCTTTGAAATTGCCTTCTCTGAATGGTAATCCAAGAGATAAGTAAGGACCTTTGAAAACGCTTCCCTCTTCGGAGAAAAGCTGATCAAGAGCGCTATGGAACAAAGGAGTAGTAACAGGGAAGGTTGTGCGGAGGTATTCCCTGATGGCTCGACTGATCTGAGAAGAGAGAACTGATGGAATCATTCATTGCTCCAGATGTTTGAGTTACATATCAGTAACTATAAACATTCATCGAGGTATGCAGTAGCTTCCTTATGCCAATGAGACTGCTTTCCTTCCAATGCAGGTTGACAATAACGGCACAATATTGACTTGCAATAGCAATGTTGACTTGCGACTTAAATACTGACTTGCAACTTCAATTAGATTCGATTATAATTAATTCATGAAATTTGTAAGAGTGGTTCGGAAACGAACTGATAGTTCCCATCTCCCGGATTGGGAGTCGCAGGATGCTATCGTTGAAGTGAAGATGCGACCTAGAGCAATCCGAGCAATCAGGGACGCCCTGCTACAGCTAACTTACTATATGCGTGAGAGGTCATCGAAACGTGGCTACCTGCTATTGATAGAACCAGGCATTACAGATGACAACCTGAAAGAGGAGTGGCTGAAAGCCACAGGAGTTCTGCAAGCCGATATCGCTAATTATCTATTTATTGTTACTCTCAGGAATGATAATCTCGCCGGTATTCCCTCAGATCCAGATATAGATACTCAGGAGGAATTGAAGCGAATTTCTCTCCTTGAAGCACCCCCAGGTAAGCCTCAACTGGCAAAGCCAGATTATTCAGCCGAAATTCTCAAGCTTCTGATTTATCACTGGATTCTGAATTCAGATAATAGATCAAAGTGGCTTGATCAATATTCACAGTCAATCGATTATCCCAAAGAAATGAGAAGCAAAACATTGACATCCACCTGGCTGGCCAAAGCGGTTGGATGTACCTTCCGTCCTGTCTCAAACACACTGGATGAAATTGGAA
>JAUXIK010000121.1 GCA_030620995.1 Candidatus Aegiribacteria sp. | reverse complement strand
AAGAAAATCTACAGTATGGCTCAGGCGGTGCCGTGGTACTCACCTCCAGTTCCGTCTCTTGAAAAGCTTGCTGATAAGTTGAATGATCCATCTATTCACAGGTACAGCCCGGATCCGGGTTATCCATCGGCAAGATCTACGGTAGCTGAGGATTTCAGGAAGCGAAGATCAATCAACCTGGATCCAGCAGGTGAACTACATCTTACATGCGGAGCAAGCCAGGCGTTCTTAAGTGCTCTTCTGACCGCAACATCAGCGGGAGATACTGTTGCTGTTCTGGAACCATACTATTTCGATCATGTATTTGCCATCAGATTCAGCGATCTCAATCTGCGTTCAATCCCAATGATCGAGGAAGACGATGATTGGAAAATACCTCTGGATGAACTGGATAGAGTTCTCCCGGAGGTTTCAGCTCTTGTCCTGGTCAATCCCGGTAATCCCACGGGCAAAGTTATCTGCGACAGTAATATGAAAAGGATAGTGGAAATGACCGAGAATTCAGGTACGTTCCTGATCCTCGATGAAACTTATGAACGGTTTGTGTTTACTGGCGATAAATGGCATCCATGGCAGAAAGAACGCCCACGGCATGTGATGACTATCGGCAGTTTTTCAAAGAGTCTCGGCATGCCTGGATGGAGAATCGGATATTTATTCGGTGCAGCGGATTTACTGAAGCAGGCTCTCAAAGTTCAGGATTCCGTGGTTATATGCCCACCTTCCCCTTCGCAATTCCTGCTTGAAACAGCTCTTCTGGAAGTGGACTGGATATCGAAAATGTCTGAAGGTGTAAAACAGAGGCTTGAACTCTGCAGGAGTGCATTGAGCGGCAATAACTTCCTGTCATGGCGGAAAGCGGGTGGAGCCTTCTTCACGCTTGCCTCATATGAAAGCAGTATGACTTCACAGGAAGCCGCCATGTACATTCTGGATGAGTATGGTTTAGGTACCATTCCAGGCTCGGCATTCGGACCGGCTGGAGAAGGACACTTGAGGATCAGCTTCGGCTGCCTTTCGGACGAAGAACTGGAACCGGCAATGGAAATTCTTTCAGGAGTTACCTTTCCAGAATAACTAACCCGTTCTCCATCGGATAATAACGGATTTTCAGATGCGGAGGCATCGTCTCCGGACAGTCGCGTCAAATTCTCAGGTTGTGATCCCCCGGCCGCATCAGAATTATGGTAGATAACGAAGTATTCAACCTTCAGAATTTCAGGGTAAATAACTCCGAGTTAAATGCTTGAATTTTTCGAGTTCCTTTTTAATGGATTCAAGAAGTCTTCCCACCTCGTTATGACGACCATTCCTGATCGCGTCATCAAGTTTAGCAGCAAGTTCGCAGATAGCTATTGCTCCGACATTGGCGGAGGAGCCCTTCAGAGTGTGAGCGATCTTCGCAAATTCTCCTGTGTTCCCTTTATCGGTTTCCAGCATACGTTTCAGATGAGATTCCGCATCCGAAACATAATCTTCCAGAATCTCCTTCATGAATTCGATATCGCCGTCTAATCGATTCAGAAGACTTTTTCTGTTGAAGATATCACTATGGATGCTCGAATCTTCATTCTCTTCGGAATCACTTTCCAGACAATTTATACTTCCGGTCCATTTTTCAAGAGCTCTGCCAAGAACTTCCGGCTTCACCGGTTTTACCAGGAAATCGTTCATCCCGGCAGAAAGACATATCTTTCTGTCTTCCTTCATGGCGTTCGCTGTCATGGCTATTACCGGGATGCTGTGATCAAGAACGAAAGAGTCCTTTGAGCGAATTATCCCTGTTGCCTCGTAGCCATCCATTACAGGCATTTGACAATCCATCAGAACGATATCGTAGGGAATCTGTTCGAGAGATTTAATAGCTTCCGCGCCATCTCCCACCGCATCAGCGGGATATCCCAGTTTCTCAAGTATTTTCAGGGCAACCTTTTGATTGATCGCGTTGTCCTCAACAACAAGAACCCTTGTGCATCGGTGTTTATTTTCCGAAAGCGTATGGCTTGTAACCAATTGCTTTGTCAAGCTTTTTATGCCTGAGGTTTCCGCTCCCCAGATAGTCAGCAGGCAGTTATAGAGATGTGATTGCTTGACCGGCTTGGTGAGATACGCCTTGAAGCCTTCCTTTTTTAATCTCTTCGCGTCACCGCGCGTGCCCAGCGAAGTCATCATGATTAGCAGAGTACTCTTCAGATCTTTGTTTTCGAGGATGTTCTTACCAAGAGTCTCTCCATCCATTTGCGGCATCTGCATATCTATCAGTGCTATCAAGAAGGGATCGTTCTCCTCTGCCGCCTGCCGGAGTTTCTCAAGAGCTGCGGAGCCACAGTCCGCTTCATCGTGCCGGCATCTCCAGGATTCGAGCAGAAGAGACAGAATCTGTCTGTTCGTTGAGTTGTCATCGACAACAAGTATCCTGATACCCTCGATGCTTTCAGATGTATACGCCTTTTTGCCCCCTTCTTTCTGTTTCAGGAAAGTGGCGGTAAACCAGAATTCGGACCCTTTGCCTTCCTCGCTTATTATGCCGATTTCGCCATCCATTTGTTTCACCAGACGTTTGGATATGGTAAGTCCCAGGCCGGATCCGCCATAATTCCTTGTTGTGGACGTATCCGCCTGAGTAAACGGCTGGAAAAGATTCTTTTGAGCATTTTCTGATACGCCTATACCGGTATCCGAAACTGAGAATCGGAGTTTAACACTGCTGTCATCTTCCTCAAGGAGATTTACTTTAATGACCACTTCTCCGTCTCTTGTGAATTTGATAGCGTTGCCCGTAAGATTGGTAAGAACCTGCCTTAATCTTCCAGGGTCACCCTTTAGAAATGCAGGCACTTCAGGATTGACCATGCACATGAATTCAAGATCTTTCTGATGGGCACGCAGTGCGAAAAGATCGGAGAAATCCTCGACCATCGATCTCAGATCGAAATCGATCTCTTCGAATTCAAGCATTCCCGCTTCTATTTTCGAGAAGTCAAGGATATCGTTGATTACGGAAAGAAGAGCATCTCCGCTGTTTCTGATAGTCTCCGTAAAATCCCGCTGCTCATCGGTAAGATCCGAGCCCAGAAGAAGCCCGGTCATTCCGATGACTCCGTTCAGTGGTGTTCTTATCTCGTGGCTCATATTGGCCAGGAACTCGCTTTTAGCGGCGTTGGCTTTTTGTGCTTCAACAGCCGATTCTTCGGCGGCATCTCTGGCTTCGGACAGTTCCTCGGTTCGCTCCGTGACGATACTTTCGAGATTCTCATTCTGAAGCCTCAGTTCCTCGCGGGAGTTCTTCACATTGACGATCATATCGCTGAAGGCTCTTGACAGGTGCCCTATTTCGTCTTTTGCTTCCGTCTCGATCCTGTAGTCCAGATTTCCCTTCATGATCTCCTGAACACCTTCATAAAGGTTCTTGATCGGTTTAGTCAGTTTGGACGATATCATTATCGAAAGCAGCATACCGATGATAAGAATTACAACCAGAACGAGGAACATACCTCGCGTAAGCTCATCTAAAGGAGTGAAAACTTCTTCAATACTTATCTCTATAATAAGGTTGCAGTTCAAACCGGGGATGTGACTGTGAGTGCTCAGAACTTCAGTGCCGATGTAGTTCGTCGTAAATACCGTGACAGGCTTATACTCCTCATGGCTGAAATACTGAACACCTCCTATTCCTCCGGCAGTCTCAAGGTCGACTTTCACGCTCAGGACGGCATCTTCGATGTACATTGAGGGAGTCAATATCAGTCCACTGTCATTTACTATGTAGGCTTCGCCCGTATCTCCGAGTCCGGTTCTACTTGTTACAACGGGAAATATCTCCGCATCGGCATCGAAATTTATCACAACTGCGCCGCTGAATTCATTTCCGGCAAATACAGGTGCCGATACACTGAACACAGGTTTGTCCGTAAACCTCGAAAAATGCAGTTCACCGATGTATACCCTGCCTTCCAGAACGTTAAGGAATATCGAATCGGCACTGTGATCGGCTCCTGTATCCTGGTGGCTGGAGGCTATCACATATCCGTTTCTGTCAAGAACCCTGAGTCGTGAGATACTTTCGTTTGAGACAAGCATTGTGCTGATACGTCTGTTAACCGCTTCAATTATCTGATTACCAGGCTCTGTTTCTGAAACGATATCGATGAAGACATTTCCCGTTGACACCATGCCGGTGAGCTGCCTGTATTCGTTCAGTATCGATTGAATATGCTGTGTTCTTGCCTCGGCGATAGTAGTGAGATGGTTAAATGTCTGTTCTTCGAGTGTATTTTTCGAGATGTTTCTTACAA
>JAUXIK010000028.1 GCA_030620995.1 Candidatus Aegiribacteria sp. | reverse complement strand
TCTTCCTTTAGGCCATGTATCATCATACCGGCTTTAATAACTTCTTGAGTCAGATCATCAACAAGTGAAAAAAGATTAACGAATGACTCTGTATAAAATCCAAGGTTAATTAGGTCAAGAGAGCTCATTATGCGCCTAGTTATGTTTGGCATTGGGTTTGAAGATGGTCCATTCGAGACGATCATATTTGATAAAAAACCAGCCATAACAGCGGCAGCATCCCGATTAAATGTGAAAGAGGGGTTTATCCAGCCAATCATTTCATCAGAATCACCTTGAGCAAAGAATGCTTTGATATCAGTTGTTCCGATCTGCCGAATGAAGGAGGACATTCCACCAACTTTCTCTTTTGACTTTGTCCAAATCAGAACTTCGCTAATTGCTGTGAGAGATTGGTCAAAGATTTCCTGTGCGTTGGTCGCTATTTTAAGGTCGATTGCTCCACGTTCGCGGTGTGTGACAGTGAAAACTGTACAATCAGATGTGTCGATTTTAACACCTCGTCCAGGCGCTTCCATATTGGGGGGGAAAGCATGTGCCACTAAGCATTCAAGAGAAGAATCATCAATCGTGACAGGTAGGATACCAGGTGTTAACTGCACTCTTCCAATTACTGCCACGTTTACTACTAAGTCAGCCATTTGGTCTTCCTTCTTTGCCTAACAATTATTAGCTATATGTACTTTTCAGTCAGGATTGCTTGATTGCTATTCTGACTCTATTTTTGTTTATTAGTATCATTCAGATATGTACGACTGTCAAGATTTATGTTGGGGGTTGCGGAAAAGCGAATTAGCATGTAATATCCAATTAGATATTAGGGTACATATACAAGGAGAATTGATATGAGTGCAGCTGATGAATATAGTGATTACCTCCGTTCAAACAGGTTGGTTGCCGGGAACAGGATTCAGTACTACTCCGGTTGGGTGAAAGCCTATCGGACACTTAAGCATCGGTATATGGAACCGTCTGCTGAGAAAGCGAAGCTGAAGTTTATTGAGCAATTACGGAAGGATGGGCGGGAAGATTGGCAGATAGAGCAGGCAGAGGATGCTGTCAGGATATATCTTGAATTTAGAAAAAGAAGTGCAAGTTCTGATAATACTGTAAGTATACCGGCTGATATTCTCGAGAGAGTTCGGGAAGGTCTGAGGTTGAAGCACTATGCATATCGCACTGAGAAGAGCTATGTGCATTGGGTTGAGAGGTATCTTAAGTATCTCGGAAGTATTGATGCTGATGCAAGCAGTTCGGAGAGGGTCAGAAATTACCTGACATATCTTGCGATTGATCGGAAAGTGAGTGCATCCACGCAGAACCAGGCATTCAGCGCTCTTCTTTTCCTGCACAGGGATATCTTGGGAATGGAACTGGAGGGTCTCAGGGATACTGTCAGGGCTAAGCGTGGACGAAAGCTGCCTGTCGTTCTTTCTCAAGCGGAGGTTATGAAGGTTCTGGAAAATTCATCGGGTATTTCCCGGCTCGCTCTTCGATTGCTCTACAGTGGAGGGTTGAGATTGATGGAGGTAGTTCGACTTCGCGTGAAGGATATCGATTTCGACAACAACCTGATATTCGTGCGGGACGGCAAGGGAGGAAATGACCGAACAACACTGCTTGCTGAAGCTGTAAAACCTGATCTGATTTTGCACCTGGGGCATGTCAGGAAAATTCATGAGGATGATCTTGCTTCCGGAGCCGGGGATGTATGGATGCCGGATGCTCTTTCTCGCAAATATCCATCTGCTGGGAAAGAATGGGGCTGGCAGTATGTGTTTCCAGCAAGAGGACTTTCACCCGATCCGCGTTCAGGAACAGTAAGAAGACATCATCTAAGCCCTGGAAGCATTCAGAGGGCTATGAAGAAAGCTGTCAGGACTGCCGGGCTGGTGAAGCATGCCAGTGTTCATACACTTAGACACAGTTTCGCTACCCATCTTCTTATGGATGGGGTAGACCTTCGCGAGATACAGGAATACCTTGGTCATAAGAGTATCGAAACCACAATGATCTACACGCATGTGATACGGAATCTCCGGAATCCTGCAGTGAGCCCATTGGACAGGTTGGAGATGATTCATGAATAACAATTACCTGGTGAGGATATCTTCTGAATTTAGTTTGAACAGTAACAGGGTTGCCGCAGCTGTTTCATTACTTCAAGAGGGAGCAACAGTGCCGTTCATGGCAAGGTATCGCAAGGAAGCAACCGGTAGTATGGATGAGGTCACTATAGCTGCTATCCGCGACCGACTTGAACAGCTTTCAAAACTGGATAATAGAAGAGAGGCGATCCTCCGTTCCCTCGAAGAGAGGGATCTGCTTACAGATGAATTGAAGAAAGAACTTGATGATGCTGAAACACTCACAACACTCGAAGATATTTATCTGCCGTTCCGCCCCAAAAGGCGCACTCGGGCAACCAGAGCTCGTGAGAAAGGGCTGGAACCTCTCGCAGAAAGGATACTGTTTCAGAAAGGTGAGAATCCTTCCGAATACGCAATGGAATTCATTGATCCGGAGAAGGGTGTTGAAAGCGTGGATGATGCTCTTGCCGGCGCACAGGATATTATCGCGGAAAAGCTTACCGAGATTCCCCGGACGAGAGAATCCATGCGTAGATATTACTGGGGAAAGGGCGTTTATAAAAGCCGCGTAAGATCAGGGCAGGAAGAAGAAGGATCCAAGTTCAGAGACTATTTCGAGTGGGATGAACCTGCCGGGAAATGTCCTTCACATAGAGTACTGGCGATGCTCAGAGGAGAGAAACAGAATGTTCTTTCTCTGAAAATCACTGTTCCGGAAGAAAGAGCAGTTGAAATTGTGTTATCGAACTGGATAGAGAATCCCGAATCAGAAGAGGGCTTATTGATTCAGGAAGCTGTCCGGGACGGATATCGCCGGCTACTTGCGAAAGCGATAGAAACTGAAACAAGGCTAAGGAGTAAAGAATCCGCTGACGATGAAGCAATCGCTGTGTTCTCAGCAAATCTCAGAAAGCTCCTGCTCGCAGCGCCACTTGGATCTAAAGCTGTTATGGCAATTGATCCCGGATTCCGGACCGGCTGCAAGGTTGTTTGTCTGGATAGCCAGGGAGTTCTTCAGTGTGATACCGTTATTTTTCCATTCATGTCAGAGGAAAAGAAAGAACAGGCCGGCATTACTGTTCTTCAGCTTATTAAGCAATACGGTGCTTCGTTCATCGCAGTTGGAAACGGCACTGCGGGCAGAGAGACTGAAGCGTTTCTAGCAGAGTTGGAATTTCCCGGAGGAGTTTCTGTTGTCTCGGTAAATGAAAGCGGAGCTTCGATATACTCCGCTTCCAGGGTTGCCAGAGAGGAATTTCCTGATCATGACATAACAGTAAGAGGAGCTGTTTCCATCGGCAGGCGCCTTCAGGATCCTCTTGCTGAACTGGTGAAAATAGATCCCAAGTCGATAGGAGTCGGGCAGTATCAGCACGATGTGGACAGTCGCAAACTGCGGAAAGCTCTTGATGATACCGTTGCGAGTTGTGTAAACAGTGTTGGTGTTGATGTAAATACCGCAAGCCGGCAGCTCCTTTCTTACGTATCAGGACTTTCGTCCTCAGTAGCGGGTAATCTGGTTAAGTGGAGAAATGAGAACGGCCCCTTCTCATCCCGAAGACAGTTGAAGAAAGTTCCACGGCTTGGTGGCGTGGCTTATCAGCAGTCAGCGGGTTTCCTGAGGATTCGCGGTGGGCAGGATCCTCTTGATGCAAGCGCGGTTCATCCGGAAAGTTATTCGATTGTGCTGAAAATGACAGATTTCCTTGAAGCGGGAGTGAGAGAATTAATTGAGTCTGAAGAACTGCGTCACTCAATCAGACTTGAAGATTTTGTCACTGATGATGCAGGGCTGCCGACACTTCATGACATCATGGAAGAACTTGAAAAGCCCGGCAGAGATCCCCGCGAAGCCTTTCAGTTTTTCAGATTTGCCGATGTTCACGCTATGAAGGACATTACGAAAGAGATGATCCTTCCTGGAATTGTAACCAATGTTACGAATTTTGGTGCTTTTGTTGATGTAGGTATTCATCAGGATGGGCTTGTACACATCAGCCAGCTGGCTGACAGATATGTCAGGAATCCCGCTGAAGTTGTTTCAGTGGGGGACAGAATTACTGTAAAAGTGCTGGATGTTGACGAAAAGCGAAAACGGATATCTCTCTCACTGCGTGGGGTTAAGGACAGATCTTGAAGCGGTGGGGGAGGAGTTGGACAAGAGTGAAGGTTCTGGTTTCTTCCGGCCCGACCACGACTATCTGAAAATCCTCCCGGCAGAATTCCGCAAGTACCTGTCTGCATGCACCGCAGGGAATAGGCAAATCATCAGGTGAGTAGACAAGGATTCTTCTGAAATCTCTGATTCCTTCTGAAACAGCTTTGAACAGAGCGCTGCGTTCAGCGCAGATGGCCAATCCGTATGAAGAATTTTCGACATTAACTCCGAAATGAAGCTTACCGTTTGTGTCCTCAATAACCGCCGCAACATGAAATTCCGAATAGGGGCAATAGCAGGAGCTGATCAGTTTTTCAGCAATTTCCTGAAGCCTGACCAGGTCATTTTCCATCAGAATGTTCGTTCGATGAATGGCAGCGATCTCAGCTTGTCATTTGCGTTTCTCAGTCTGAGCGAAAGGACTTCGGAGAAAGCGCGCACTACTTTCAGTCCTATCCTGGGATTATCAGTGAGAATAGTGGAAATATCCGAATGCGGTATTCTGGCCAGTTCGATCTTTGTATGAGAATAAACCGAAGCGCTTCTGCTTCGATGATCAAGGAGAACCATTTCTCCAAAGAAATCACCGGTGCTCAGAATTCCGAGAATCTGTTCAATGCCTTCATAGGTTCTCTTTGTAATACGTACCTTGCCCGACAGCAAGAGGAAGAGATGTTCGCCAGGATCATCTTCGCGGATTACTATGTTGTTTGCGTTCCACTCAGCATATTCTGCTTTCTCTATGAATAGTTCAAGTTCAGCAGGTTCCAGGTTGCGAAATAAGTATGCTGTTTTGAATATGCTCCTGTGTTCTTCAGTAAAGTTGCTGACCATGACTGTTTCCCCTCCCTTTCTTTGAATTCAGATCGAAACTTGCTTTTTTTGTGGCAGCCTGTCCAGATCAACAAAAATTGTTTTTTCTCTTTTATAGATCACCTGTCCCGGTTTTCCTTTCCTTATACGACTGACGTACTGTACCCTCGTATAATCGACAGGTACTACACCCGAAGATACTCCACTCCCCCGTGCTGCCGCCACTGCCGCTTCAAGTATGACTTCTGCTGAAGGGTTGTCCGCTCTTCCGTCAAGCTTGAGAACAACATGTGCTCCGGGAATTCCTCTGGCGTGAAACCAGTAATCTCCCCTCTTGCCGATACTGAACGTTATCTCATCATTATCATTTGCGTTCCGTCCCGCGAAGCATCTCCAGCCACCTGTAAGTATAAGTGGCGTATGCTCCTTACGCCTGTTGGCTTTTTTTCTGTTTCGCTTCTGATAGTTTCCCAGGAGAGTGTTCAATTCGTCAATCGTAAGCTCCGGTGCTTCGGTAAGAGAAGCATCCAGTGCAGTTATTTCTTCTGTTATCGCAATTTCATGTTTATTCAGATTCTTTATCTCGATGTCTGCGTTGGAGGCTTTCCTGAAGTATCGCTGAGCGTTTTCTACAAGAGATTTTAAAAGTATGAGCGGGATATCATGCTCAACTCCGTTCCAATCGGTTAACAGTATCCTTTTCAATCCCCTTCTTGAATTGTCCCTTTCCGATAGAAGTAGATTACCCCAGATTCTGAACGTGTCCGGGGAAACAAGTGTTTCTAACGCATTAATGACGTTCGAAAGCCTTTTTTGCAGTTTTGTCCGTCTTCTGTGCAGAATTGATTTCCACAGATCAAGCCTGTCATCCTTCAGGCTGATTGTCCTGCTTGCCAGCTCTCCGGACAGAGGGTTCTCAATGGGCTTTCCTTCTCCAAGCTGAATTGGAAGAGGTCCCTCAGTACCTGACCAGGGACTGAAATCCTCATTCAGGAGAGCCTGTTCCAGTATCTTAACTGATTCAAAAACCGAAATTCCGGTATCCGAGGCGTGTCTGATAAGTGCTCTTGCTGTTACCGGGCCGACACCTTCCAGCGATCTGTAGATCGTTTCAGGTGTTACTCCGTCTGCAGACAGTTCATTTCTGAGAATGTTTGAATCGCACCATGATCCTGGTTGAAGCCCGGAGCCGGGAGGAGGTTTGTAAACCTGTCCTGGAGCTACTGTTCTGTATCTGCATTTACTGTTCGATACTTTTCTGTGGCAGGCAAGAATTCTGTTATCAGACATCCGCACGAGAATAATATTGGCATTCCGTCCCGTTGCCTCAAAGATCAGCTTTACATCCTTTGATCCATAGAGAAGGCCGCTCTCGAAAAGGATACACAGCATTCGATCTGATCCCGGTTGAGAGATTTCCTTTACTTCACCGCCTTCCAGGTGATGGCTCCATACGGGGGAAACGGGTTCTGACATCTCTCTGCACGCGGTCCACCAGAGTCCGGGTGAATCCGGTCTTGCTGTCAGTACAAGCATGTTATCACCGAATACCAGACCGTATCCATTCGGTATAGGAATACCTATTTTACTGCAGCGACTGCCCAATATATGATTCCTTAAATGAGGTATCTGCGCACTTAGAAAAACACCGTCCAAGAGAACTTCCTTTCAAAACGGAATTGGTGAAAACTCAGGATAATGTATAATATACTTCTTGCCGTGACGGGGGCAGTGTTTACTCTGGAAGGACACTTAATGGAATCGATGACCGGTTTTGGATCTGCTACAGTGCGAAGAAATGGTTTCTCAGTCACTATTGAAGCAAAGTCCGTGAATCACAAGGCCCTGAGCCCGACAATCCGATTGCCGGACGTACTCTGGAATCAGGAACCTGTTGCCTGGAAAGCTATAGGTAAGCTGTTCGAGAGAGGTAGAATAAAGATTAACGTAAGAATTGATATTGAGGGGGAAGATGTTGTTTTACCTTTTGTCAATATTGATGCCGCTGAAAAATATATCAAAGCAGCAAAGAATTTGTTCACAAACCTCGACTGTAACGGTGAAATGTCTGCAGGAGTGCTTTTCGGGCTTCCGGGAGTAGTATCGATGACTGATCCGTCCGGACTTGACAGCGGAGAGCTTTCCAGTGCTTTCCTGGAGTGTATGGATAAAGCACTTAAAGCTTTGAAGGAAAACCGTATGCGGGAAGGAAATGCACTTGCCCCTGTTTTCAGGGATGGTTTCAGAGACATCAGATCACTTGCAGATCCCATACTTCAGGAACAGAAGGAAAATGTTCAGGAGAGATTTCTCAAACTGAAGGAGAGGATTACCATTCTTCTTGATGATGTCAGACTGGATGAAAATCGTCTTATGCAGGAACTGGCCGTTCTTGCTGACAGGTCAGATGTCAGTGAGGAAGTTCAGAGGCTTCAGTGTCATCTTGATCATGCAGGGGAAATCCTGGATTCCGATGAATCCTCTCCCGGTCGCAGACTGGGATTTCTGATTCAGGAAATGCACAGGGAGATTAACACGATGGGATCCAAAGTTGATAATGCAGACCTGTCTCTTTCAATAATTGAGATGAAGAATATCCTTTCATCACTGAAAGAACAGGTTTTAAATATTGAATAGTTCATACGGTATTCTTGTTGTACTGGCCGGACCTTCAGGTGCCGGAAAGACAACACTTGCACATCATCTGGTTGATACATTCCAGTCTGCGATGTTCTCTGTTTCAACGACTACAAGATCTTTGAGGGGATCTGAGGAAGATGGAGCCGACTATTTCTTCGTCAGCAGGGAGGAGTTCGAGAAGAGAATTGAAAACGGGTTCTTTCTCGAATGGGCTGAAGTTCATGGACACTTTTATGGAACATCAGCGGAGTGGGTTTCAGGGCAGCTCGATGATGGACGGAGTGTAATCCTGGATATAGATGTGCAGGGAGCTCTTCAGGTAAAAGCTGCCTTTCCGGAGTCAATTCTGATTTTCATTCTTCCTGCATCTCCGGAAGTACTGGGCGACAGGCTTCTCAACAGAAACACTGATGATTCTGAAATTATCATTGAACGTATGAAGGCAGCAGCATGGGAGACAGGCTGGATTGGTGCTTTCGATTACTTCATTCGGAATGACAGGCTTGAGGATTCAGTCAAACAGGTGGAAACCATACTTCAGGGAGAAGAAAACAAGCTTATGAATATGCCTTTTCCCGATGAAGCCAGGGTTTTTGAACCGGACAGTTTTCTAGGTCGTGACTACTGGAAAAATAAAAGAATCATAGTCACATCCGGCCCAACAAGAGAACCTCTGGATGACGTCAGATTCATTTCAAACAGATCCAGTGGGCTCATGGGATCAAGTATGGCGGAAGCATTCAGAGATGCTGGTTCAGACGTACTATTTGTAACAGGACCAGCCTGTTATATCAATCCTCCAGGTGTGAATACCGTTAATATCACAACCGCTTCGGATATGCTGGATATTCTCAGCAGCGAAGTTGGGGAAGCTGATCTACTGGTTATGGCTGCTGCGGTATCAGATTTCAAACCAACATCATACATGCATGGTAAGATGGAGCGAGCCGGAGAGTATGAGTTGCAGATGAAAGCTACTCCTGATATCCTTTCGACCCTGAATAAAACTGTTGAATGCATGTGTCCGGTCCTTGCTTTTGCCCTGGAATTCGGGGAAGATTTCGAAGAGAAGGCTCTGAAGAAGATGAGGCGTAAAGGAGCATGCGCTGTCTTCCTTAACAGGGGAGATATCAGCGGAATTAGTATGGAAGCGACAGGTAATGAAGGAATGATTATTTTCGAGGATGGTTCCTCTTTAATGATTCACCGGTGTTCAAAACGATACGCTGCTGAACTTGTGATAGCCGCGATGGGCAGATATATGATGAAAAGGACTGGAGGAGAATGAGCTGCAACAACAGGAGCAGGACTGGAGAAGCCGGCAGGGCTGACCCGTTCTGGAATTCAGTTGCAAGTTTTGATCTTGATGAAATATTCGTACTGCCCGGATGGATCAGCAAACTCAGAGGAGAGCGGAGTATTCCTGATAGAAATGTCATCTCTCAAAGTATAGATTCCGAACTGAAGGCTCTTAAGACAAGAGTCGGTGACTGTTCAGGATGCCGCTTAAGCGCCGAGCGAAACTCAATTGTATTCGGAGGCGGAAACCCTGCGGCCGGGATAGTAATCATCGGTGAGGGGCCGGGCGCCAATGAAGACAAGGTGGGCAAGCCTTTTGTGGGAAGAGCAGGAAAACTTCTTGACCGGATTCTGGGGGCGATTGACCTTGATAGAACTTCTGTATACATCACAAATATCGTGAAGTGCAGACCACCCGGTAACAGAACACCATCGAGGGATGAAACGGCTGCCTGCCTGTGGATACTTGAGGAACAGATAAAGATAATGAACCCGGGTGTTATTCTAACTCTTGGAGCTCCCGCAAGCAGAACTATCATCGGAAGCACAGATGGAATTGGTAAGCTTCGGGGTTCAATTCACAGATATGGTGAGATACCGGTTATTCCCACATACCATCCGGCTGCTTTACTGAGAACAGATGCGCTCAGGAGACCGGTGTGGGAGGATATGAAGATGTTGAAACAGCTATTACGGGAACTTGGACTTCCTCGAACTGAACAGGATCAGGTATGACAGATCAACCGGGGCAACGTCCTCCGCACAGCCCTGACGCTGAGAAAAGCGTACTTGGAGCCATGCTTCTTGATCAGGAACTTGCTGTTGAGGCTCTGGATGCTTTAAATACACAGGATTTCTTTGACAGAAAGCATCGAAGGATTTTCCAGGCCTGCCGCGATCTTGACTCAAAGAACAGCGTAACTGACATGGTTACAGTAAGTGAAGAACTTACGCGGAAAAAAATGCTGGAGGAAGCTGGAGGTATTGAATACCTTGCTTCCCTTACTGATGATATTCCTCTTCTCTCTAACGTGCTTCAGTATATCAGGATTATCAAGGACAAGGCAATGCTGCGTCAGTTGCTCAAGATAAGCAGGGAGAATATCCAGGAAGTGCTTGAAGGTACTTCAGACGTGAAGGACGTGCTTGATAGTGCGGCCAGCAAGATCATAGCGATTACCGAATCGAGCTCAATGGGGGAATTAAAACCAATTTCGCAGCTGGTATCCAGGGGGATCGAGGACCTTGAGGAACTTCGGAATACAAAGGGTTTTGTTACAGGACTTTCCACCGGTTTTAATGAACTTGACAGAATGACAACAGGATTTCATCCCGGGGAACTCATTATTCTGGCTGCCCGACCTGGAATCGGGAAAACCAGCATGGCTCTCAATATGGCAACTCATATCGCACGGGAGACAGACAGGGCGGTCGCTATATTCAGCCTGGAAATGTCCGACACCATGCTGACGCAGAGAATGCTCTGCGCAGACGCTCATATAGGAACCAAACCGATTATTGAAGGTACACTTGCACAGGAACACTGGTATGACCTTCAGGCAGCTGCTGACAGACTCCAGCGGATGAATATTTTTATCGATGATTCCGCCAGTATCAGCTCAATGGATATTCGAGCAAAAGTGAGAAGTCTCAAGAGACGGGAAGATCTGTGCATGGTGTTCGTAGATTATCTTCAGCTGATGCGTGGTGATGGAGAGAACCGGCAGCAGGAGATAGCCAGAATATCCGGTGATCTCAAAGCCCTGTCCAAGGAGATGGAGTTGCCTGTGATGGCCCTTTCTCAGCTAAGCAGGATGGCAACAAAGCGCTCCGGTACTCCAAGACTCAGCGATCTTCGGGAAAGCGGCGCGATAGAGCAGGATGCCGACCTGGTTATGTTCCTGCATCAGCCTGATATACACAGCGAACAGAACGAGGAGTATGAAACTGAGGTTGACTATCTTCGAAGGGAAACAATATTGAAGATAGGAAAACAGAGAAACGGTCCTCTCGGTATTGTAAATCTGATATTCAGGGCTGACATCACTCGCTTCTTTCCGGTGGATTCAGAAGGATTCGAGAAGTAGGGAGAAGGATTGGCCAGGAAGAAGATCAGGTTTGTCTGTAATGAATGCGGCGGAAGCTCTCCGGCATGGTCTGGAAGGTGTCCGCATTGCGATTCATGGAACACAATGGTTGAGGAAGTGGTTGTCAAATCTGAAAAGAAATATGTCAATCAGCAGAATATCTGCCCTGTACCATTAACAGAGATACCGGAGGTATCAGGAGAAAGACTGCAATCCGGAATTGAAGAGCTTGACAGGGTTCTTGGAGGTGGAGTGCTTAAAAGCTCGGTTAACCTCATCGGGGGAGAACCGGGAATAGGCAAGAGTACTCTGATGATTCAACTCTCCGCAAAACTGGCGGATGCAGGAGAGAAAGTTCTTTACTCGACAGGCGAAGAATCCCCGGAACAGATTGCGGGTAGAGCAAGAAGAACAGGAGCCATGAATGAGAATGTCACCATTCTTCCGGCGACTGATCTTGATATTGTACTGGATAATCTGGTTAATTCCGGAAGTTCAGTGCTTATTGTCGATTCGATTCAGACACTGTATTCGTCTGATCTTTCCAGTGCCCCCGGATCTGTTTCCCAGGTTAGACACTGCACTTCAGAGATTATCAGAACATGCAAGTCACGTGGAGTAACCGCATTCATTGTGGGGCATATAACCAAGGCAGGTGCTCTGGCCGGGCCAAAAGTTCTTGAGCATCTGGTGGATGCGGTAATTTACTTCGAGGGAGAGGGTGATCGTTTGTATCGTCTTCTCAGAGCCGCAAAAAACAGATTCGGCTCAACAAATGAACTCGGTGTTTTTGAAATGACAGCTGAAGGGCTGAAAAGTGTCAGTGAAGCTTCCGCCTATTTTCTTAGAAGGGAGAATGTCAGAAGAACAGGGACTGTTGTTACTGCGATCATAGAAGGTACGAGACCGTTCCTCGTGGAAGTTCAGGCTCTAACAAGTACTACAAGGTACGGGTATCCTCAAAGGAGCGTGAACGGTATGGATTCCCGAAGACTTCCCATGCTCCTCGCAGTTCTTGAAAAGAGATGCGGGATGGATCTCGGTAATCAGGATGTCTATGTAAACGTTGCCGGAGGAGCCAGTCTTGCGGATCCGGGAGCTGATCTGGGTGTCTGTCTTGCCGTGGCTTCAAGCAGACTTGATAAACCGGTTAGAAAAGGTATCACCGTCAGCAGTGAAATTGGGCTTGGTGGTGAACTCAGACCGGTAATACATTTCGATTTGAGATTGAGGGAAACTCTCAATCTGGGATTCAAAACACTGGCAGGAGCCTCTGATAACGCGAAAAATGCCGGTAGTGGAGCTGAAGGTTACCTCAATTTATTCGATTCAATAGAGGGCCTTCTCTCAAAAGATTCAGGAGAAGGAGAAAAATGGTTATGAAAATTTCGGGCTGGGAAATACGCGTACTTTTCATTCTTGTTCTCGGCCTGCTGGGGACATTCGCATTTGATGGATTTTCACCATCACCATGGTTCGGACTTACAGGGCTTGGAATCGGTCTGATTGCCGTCTTACTGCAGATGGCCTTCGTCAAACTTCCGGCTGATGAGATAATCTATTCAACAGTTGGAGCAATTATAGGTCTGGTTTCAGGAATTCTTGTTATCGTAGCCCTGCGTATGGGTAATCTTATTATGGCAGAATCAGGTGTAACACCACTTGTTATGATACCCTTTGCTTTCGCTTACGTTTTCGGGCATGTAGCACTCACAAAGGGGAAAAGACTTGATCTTCTCTCCGCAGAAGAAAAGAGCGAGACAGTCAATACTCCTGTTCTTGTCGATATGTCCGCTGTTATTGATGGCAGGGTGGCTGATCTGGTGCTTGCAGGTCTTGTAAGAGGTCCTTTCATTCTTCCCGGCTCAATTAAGAAGAATCTTGAAGAGATGTCCAATTCTGAAGATATCATCGAGCGTGGTCGGGGAAGACGCGGAGCTGAAACCCTTGAACGTCTTGAAGAAACAGCTGGAGATTCCGGTGGCCTTGAATACAGAGATTTCGGTAAATCCGAGAAAGAACGGTTCCGTATGCTTGACGTACTTCGAAAAGAAGGACTGTCTCTTCTCAGCAGCGATAAGGATATTCTTGATATCGCGATAAAAGAGGGTAATCACGTGATCAACCTTGAAGAGGTTGGTCCTGCCTCAAGACCTGTTACTCTTCCAGGAGAGATCCTGACATTGAAAATGATTCGCAAAGGAAGGAATCCCAAGCAGGCTGTAGGATTCATGGATGATGGAACCATGATCGTAGTTGAAGGGGCTGAAGAAAAGATAGGCGATACTATTGAGGTTCAGGCTCATACTACTTTCAGATCTTCCGGCGGAACCATGGTCTTCGCCAGGCTCCAGCAGAACGACAACGGAAGCAACCAGGAGCATACAAAGTAAAGTAATACATAGAAAACCGGGGAGCATGCAAAGAAAAACCTGGGGAACCGTAATTGTTGCTGCAGGAACAGGCTCAAGATTTGCCTCCGATACACCCAAGCAGTTTCTCAGACTTCGAGGTAAACCTCTGATTGACTGGTCAATAGATACGTTTTCCGATATAGCGGAAATCAGTGAAATCGTAGTGGTTTTGCCTCGTGATGAAGAACTGTGGAAACCATACTGGAAACCTTCAGAAAAAGTAAGGACTGTGCCTGGCGGCATACGTCGGCAGGATTCTGTTCTGGAGGGTTTGAGGGCACTGGATTCCCACAGGTGGGTTCTCGTTCATGATGCCGCACGTCCTCTCGTATCCGCAGAGATTGTTCATAGGGTTATGAAGGGAACAGAGGAAACCGGAGCAGCGGTGCCTGTGGTATCAGTCAGAGATACTGTTAAGAGAATATCTTCTAAAAGCCTTATCAGCGGGACTGTTCCCAGAGATGACCTGAGAATGAGTCAGACACCTCAGGGATTCAGACTGGATATACTTGAAGAAGTTCTCTCTTCCGCGAATGTCTGCATTACAGATGAGTGTTCAGCAATGGAGCAGGCGGGTCACGAAGTTCTTGCAGTTAATGGTGATCTTCGGAACATGAAGCTTACCGATCCGTCTGATTTTGCGATTGTTGAGTCGTTTGTGTCCGATAAGACAGAATCACGGAACGGAATCGGGCTCGATTTCCATCCTTTTGCCAGAGGAAGACCTCTCGTTGTCGGGGGATGCAGAATTGACGGAAACATGGGGCTTTCAGGGCACTCCGATGGTGATGCCGTGCTGCATGCCATTACCGATGCGCTCCTTTCCGCCTCCAGACTTGGAGATATAGGTACTCATTTTCCACCGGGAGATGAAAAATGGAAAAACGCGGACAGCGCGGAACTTCTAAAGACTGTGAACAGTATCATTTCAAGAGATGGATGGACTATCAGACAGATAGATGTTACCGTTATTTCCGATTTTCCCAGAATCGCTCCCATTCGAGATCAACTGATCAGCAGGATCGCAGAAATACTTAGTGTCAGTCCGGATACAATCTGGGTGAAAGGCACAACAACAAACACTCTGGGAGATATTGGAAAAGGTAAGGGGCTGGGCTGCATGGCCATGGCAGTTATCACCCGCTCCATTCCCGGAACAGCAGTCGAAAGTCCGGGAGATCAGTGATAGAACATATTCTTGAATATCTCGCAAACAACCCTCCGGGAATCTGGGCAGGACCACTGCTTGGAATAATAGCCTTCGTTGAGACTCTGTTTCCACCACTTCCCGGAGATATTCTATTTATTATCATGGCAAGCTGGGCAATGACCGGTGGCCTTTCCTTCACTCTTACAGCTTTATTCGGTGTAGCCGGGTGTTTTCTTGCAAGTTGTATTCTGTTCTTCATCGGGCATTCACCCGGCAGGAAATTCGTGGATGGATGGCTATCCAGGAAGATGAACCCCATACGTGTGGAGAAAGCAAAATCACTGATCAAGAAGCACGGACCCGCTATTCTCGCGGGAAGCCGATTCATTCCCGGTGTTAGGTCCATGCTCGTATTAATGGCGGGAACATCCGGAATGAGGTTTACTGTTGCAGCTCTGCCTGTCGCGATAAGCGCGATTGCATGGTATATCATCCTTTCGGTTGCAGGTTCAATAATCGGTAACAATCTGGAAGCTGTTGAAGAATTCATGAAACAGTTCGAAGTGTGGATATGGATTCTTCTTGGTGTCATTGTTGTTGGTTTAATGTTGAAGAAACGGTTGTTCAAGAGAAGGCAGCAGGAATGAAGATTCTTTTTGTCACCGCCGAAGCTTATCCATTTGCATGCACAGGCGGGCTTGCAGGAGTAACCGGGTCACTGCCTGTTGCCCTGGAACGTATCGGCCATACTGTCAGTCTGATCATGCCCTTTTATCGTGATATACAGAATCTTGATGATTACGAATGGATAGGAGATCGGTTCTTAACCTCAGCAGGCGAGAAATTCGGTCTTGCTCACACAGTACTTCCCGGAAGCAATGTATCGGTATACCTCATAAGCAAGGATGAGTATTTCGACAGACCGGGGATATATGGTCCGGATGATGCCAGTGCCTATCAGGATAATGCGCGCAGATTCGCTTTTTTCTCGAGAGCGGCTGCATCCTTTCAGGAGAATTTAAAAGAAACTCCGGATATACTGCACTGCCACGACTGGCAGACAGGTCTGGTTCCCGCTTACATCCGGAGTTTTCGAAAACCTGCTGTCGTATTCACTGTACATAACATGCGTTATCAGGGAAATTATCCTCCGGAAGAGTTCTCCTCTACATTCCTGCCCTGGTCTCTGTTTACGATAGATGGGCTGGAGTTTTTTGGAACTTTCAGTTTTCTCAAATCAGGAATTGTCTTTTCCGATCAAATAACTACTGTAAGCGCTTCATATGTAAAGGAGATTCAGACACCCGCTTTCGGTGAGAGCATGGATGGTATACTCCGCAAGCGCTCGGACAGTCTTACCGGGATACTCAACGGAATTGACTATGACATCTGGAATCCATCAACTGATCCTGCTATAGAAGCATCTTACAGCGCGAATGCTATCGGACCGAGGAAAATTTGCAGGAATAGTCTTATCGAACAGCACAATCTGGAACAGAATTCTGATAGAATGATCGTCGGGATTGTGTCCAGGCTTACAGGACAGAAAGGACTGGACCTGCTTTTTCCCATTATCGGCAAACTTATTCAGAAAGGGTTGAATTTCGTTATTCTTGGAACCGGAGAAAAACGCTACATGGAGAAATTCACAAAACTCTCAAGAAAGAATCCCGGCAGAATCTCTGTTACTCTGGATTATGATGAAAAGATGGCTCGCTCGATATTCGCAGGATGTGACCTCTTCATCATGCCCAGCAGATTTGAACCGTGCGGGCTTGCGCAGATGATGGCCATGCGGTATGGAGCAGTGCCTCTTGTCAGAAAGACCGGCGGACTTGCCGACACGGTGATCGATGAGAAAGACAACGGTTTCGGCTTTGTTTTTGATAATGCTGATCCGGATGAATTGCTGAATACTATCCTCCGCGCCAGGGGGCTGTTCGGGAACAGGCGCAGGTGGACCTGGCTGGAGAAGAAATGTATGAAGCAGGACAATTCCTGGAGCAGCCGGGCTGAACAGTACGTGAAGGTTTACCGGAAAGCAGTTGAAGCAAGGAGGAGAAAATGAAAATTCCAGAGAATACCGTTGAATCTCTCCTTTCCGTATTCACTCAATTCTGGCAGACTGATCGTGCTTACTTGCTTCTGAAGAATACAAGGACCGCCGGGATTGTAATGATTGCTTCCGTAATAGTGATCTCTGTATCCGGGTACGTTCCAACACTGCTCATCAACTGGGGCGAAGTGCAGAAAGAATGGACTGATGAGAGGATGCCTGAGCTGATAGAACAGGATTTTACTCCTGTACAGGCAGACAGTGTTATTGCGGGTGAGATTTATGAAATGCGGGGAATGATGGAAAGTCTCCCGCTTGCAAGGCTTATTGAAAGAGGATTAATGGCTGTCATCAGCGCTCTGGCAGCTTTTGGAATAGTGTTCGCCGTTGAGTCCAGGAAAGTTGGGAGGATCGGGGACTTCATAACATCTGCGATGCTGTCTCAGGCGGCATACATGCTTACCGGTGTACTGCTGGTTGTTGTTGTTATATTTCTGAAAATACCACCGACGGTAAGGCTGAATTTTGCAGTGTTAGTTCCGGTTGATACTCTTTCTCCATCAAGAATTCACGTTTTCCTGTTCAGATTTCTAAGCAGTATTGACATCCCTTCAATTGCAGCGCTTCTTCTATGGGGGAGGGGGCTTTCAGCCATACTTGGACGAAGGTACTCATGGGGAATCCGGCTCTGTTTTTCTGTATATATAATCGGGGTTATGCTTATATCTCTTCCGGTGATGTTCGCGCCGACAGCTTAAAAGGAAGGGAGTGTTGAGAAAATGAGAACAGTCTCAATATTTCTGCTCTTAATGGTTTCCGTGCTATTCGGACAGGATGATGTACTTGTTCTGGACCTTTCCGGATGGGTTCAGCTGGCTTTTGAGAATTCTCCTGATCTTGACAGGTCATCAGCGGATCTATTTTCTGCGGATGCAGCAGTATCCTCCTCGAAATCATTTTTATGGCCCTCGCTCACATTCAATTCTTCGGCAGGGCATTCATGGAGTTCAACACCTGATATGACCGGAGGTTACACTGATACAGACAAATCCTCCTGGTTATTGTCAGCCACGCTGTCCCAGGAGATTCTGGCGAGCGGTGGCAGCAGCTGGCTTCGAATGTCCGGAAGCAGGCACGCCAGAGAAGCGTCCAGATATGATCTGGACCAGGCCAGACTTGAACTGACCATGGATGTGATAGAGGCATACTATGGTGTGATAGAATCCATCGGGCTTTGTTCAACAGCTGAGAAGGCTCTTAATCGAACCAATGAACAGATGCGAAGGATCCAGTCTTTGTATGACCTTGGAGCCGCGACGAATCTTGAACTCATACAGACTGAGGTTCAACAGAGTCGTGACAGCCTTACACTGCTTCAGAGGAGGCAGGCAGTGGCGAATGCTTATGCTCTTCTATATCAGACAGTCGGACTTGTAGGTTCGACTGCTTCGGTAAATACCGCTGCCGTTCTTCAGCCGATATCAGTTAGAACAGCAACTAATCTTGAAATTGATCTGTCCCGGAATATTTCACTTGCAGCTGCAAGGGAAAGACTTATTGAAGCGGAGCTTTCACATGAGGCATACAAACGTTCATACTGGCCATCGCTGGACGCAGGCGGAAGCTGGAACTGGAATAATGATGAACTTGAATTCGACGACTTCACCGACAAAGACAGCTGGAGTGTTTCTCTGACGATGAGCTGGACCTTGTTTGACGGATTCAGCAGGGAAAGCAGAATTCAGTCATCCAGAGCTTCCGTTCTCAGGCAGCAGGCATCTTTTGAATCACTGGACAACTCGCTCAGAACTGCTGTATTGACGCAGCAGAACGATCTGATAAGTTCTATTGAAACTTGGCAGTTGTCCCTTGAGCTTTTGCATCAGGCAGAAGAACAGCTCCGGCTTTCAATGATGAGTTATGACCTGGGCAGCCTTTCCCTTCTGGATCTGCTTGATGCCCAGTCAGGAGTTTCTGATGCAGAGGCTTCTGTAGAATCCGCGATAACGTCCAGTCTTATCGCTGAAGCAAGGCTTTTCGTTCTTCTGGGGCAGGCACCAAGAACAGGGGAATAGAAAAAACAGAATCAAAAGGGATCTGTGGAGTTTTCAACAGGGGTATCAAATGAAGCGAGGGTTAAAATAAGGAAAAGCTTAGTTCTGCCGCTTGTTCTTGTTCTGGCGGGTTGCCTGTCTGCGGGTAACAAATGGCAGCTGCACGGTGTAAATTTCTCATATACCCGTCCGGGCACATTTGAAAAAGTCACAATGTTTCCGGTAGTCTGGGATATTCGAAGCACAGGACACGTTTACCGCGAATATCTTGACGCGTACGGTCTTTCCCCCCGCGAAGATCCCGTTCTTTCCCTTCTTGTGGAAGCTCAGCAGAGCGGTTTCAATACCGCAATAGTCAGATCCGAACTCTGGTATCAGGATGTTCCTGATCCATACGGGACCGGCAATGATCTTTTTGCTGAGACTGCAAACGCCGTTCGTGAAACAGGTATGAATGTTATTGTTGGAGGCTTCTGGACAAATTTCTGGAAGGTTGAACACAATGATGCTGTTCTGGAATATCTATACGAATATGTCCGTCAGACTGCGCTGATGTATGACGGTGATGCTATCGGTGTTTTCGGATTTGACGAGCCTGCTGTAAAATATCTTGAGAATCCTGATGACGGGTATCGCTGGCTGGGAATGGTGGACGATTATTCCTCTGAGTGCAGAGAACGGATCTGTCTTCCTTTTACATCTTTCATTTCAAAACACGGAGACAATGTTTCTGAGATATGGGTGCCTTACAGCGATACAACAAGTGTCCTGAACAGGTTTTCAAGATTTCTGGACATGGTTACTCTCAACATGTATCCGGTTAAGAACAACGATCGCAGAACCAAAACTTTTGCGATGAACACAAACAGCATTCTATTCTGTGGCGCAACGAATCTGCTCCCATCGCCGTCGCCCTATTATGAGGTATTCTGTGATCAGGACGAGTTTTATACGGTGAACAGTGTCAGTATAGGATGCAGCTTCCGGGTTCATGAATTCGCCTGGAGTTATGATTTAGAGGATTTTGAAATAAAAATGACACAGGAAATCGATCTACCCTTTATACCGACTGATGTGGCTGCGAGTGATTTCAGAGCTTCCGATACAGGTTCAAGGGCTGGAGGAAATCACAATGTCAACGGCGCTGTTGTGTTGTGGGACAGTCTATCGAACGCAGGCGAAGTGATGGTTGTCTATTATGACGGAACAGATCTTGTGCTCTCTCCATTACCTGATTTCCAGGGGTCTGAAAAGGTGAAGCCACTTACTTTCTGTGTTGGTGAAACAGGCTATCGTGGGAATGGAGAAGTATTTGACGGTGTAATCGGTAGAAGCAACACTGCAATTCTGGGAGTTTATGTTGATGATAACAATGAAGTTTCAGTCAATGTTTTTTCCAGAGGGGAGTGGGGAGAATTTCAGCTGGACATTCATAATTCTCTTCAAATATCTGACTTTACTCCCGATAGAGTTATATGGGGAAGGTTCTGGGGTGGTTCAGAAAGTGAAGACTGGCTGAACAACAGTGACTGTGGATTCGTACTGCTCAGGGAAAACGGGCACTACATCACAGCTCGACCCGGCAGCGGTGAAGAAAACTGGATACTGATTCCTGAAGGCGGAACATACTATGAGAACCTGTTTGGAACGAATTACGAACCGGTTTCCGTATTTATCACCCGTGATGACTCAAGCGAGCCTCAGTGGTCTGCCGGTATTGATTATTTGTCAGCTGTCTTTGAGGATAGATTTGTTCGCACACGAAGCTGG
Source organism: Candidatus Aegiribacteria sp. (assembly GCA_030620995.1). Lineage (GTDB taxonomy): Bacteria > Fermentibacterota > Fermentibacteria > Fermentibacterales > JCC-6 > Aegiribacteria. The sequence continues at coordinate 12,035 of JAUXIK010000028.1, read as the reverse complement.
GAAGGCACTGCATCGTTCGATTCTCTGACAGATCTGGAGATTCAAGGCGATTATCCTGATATCATCGCTGCATCAGCTTACCATCCCGATAAGCGATACGGAGACGTTCTACTATGTATTACCGATGAGGGAATTCTGGAATCAAGTCATTCTATCCAGAGCTCTGAGCTGGCAGAATTCATTGAGCTGCAGGAAGTGCGTTATGCATCAGGTCAGGATATCTATTCCGGAGCCAGGGTACTTAATACAAGAAGACCGATTCGAGCCGGTGTTCTGATTGACTCTTCCGGTATTTGTTTCACAGGCGCAGAACTGTACTGGGACTATTACGATATTTTCAGATTTGATATTTTTTCCGGATGTTTTGAGACCGCGATGGATAATGGTGTAAGAACGACAGATATTGATAACTGCGTTTTTGCGAACATTCAGGCTTATGGAAGGCACGCTTTTGGACTCCCAAGCTACTGTGCCTCAAATGATACTTTGCTGTATATGGTTACAGTTCCCCTGATAAAAGGTTGCAGAGGTCTGGTTTTCTACGCAATGGATTTGGCTCTGAAATCCGGAAATCTCAAAAGTGATGGTTCTCTTAGATATCCGAATCTGCTGCAGAACTGGGGTCCCAGCAGGGATCATGGAAACATTGATATGGTTGGAAGAATTCATGAATCAATCGCGATTCTTACCGGTAATCAATCGGGTGGGGGACCGAATTTTCTTGAAGCTCTGGTAAGCGAACATTACGGAGCTCTTTCTGAAGAAATCGCTGTGAATTGCGAACTTGAAGCAGGGGGGTACCTGCCTCAACCGGAGAACAGCACTCTGAATTTCCTGGCGCTTGAGAGAAGCGATAATGGAACAATTCTGCTTCTTGTATCCAATGATTCGCACTATCCGGTTTCTGCCGGTCAGGCTATCTGCCTGCCTGGCAGATTTGCGGAAGACTATTCAGTTCATGCATACGGGGGATTTTTCCCTGTATCCGAAACTGCGATGCGCCGGGAATCCGTGTTTTCAAGAGCGTTCAATAATAACCGGAACGATATCGGGCTTGTTCTTGACATGAGCGGCATGCCCCCTGTATCTGTATCTCTTCTGGAACTTGAGCCGACTTTTGAGGGCGGGTATCCAGGGGGAAGTACATTTCTGGAGGTTCAATTCTCGGGCGGAGGTTCAGTGAATCTCAGATTCAAGGTGACTGGAATTGATCGAAGTACTTTGTCTTTGTACGATCTTACAGGCAGAAGAATAGAGACAATCTGGACCGGTGGCAGTTTTCCTGGTGTAATGGAAATTGCTCTGAGCCCTGCTCAAAGACCTTCCGGACTTTATTTCGCAGTTCTGGAATCTCAAAATTATTTCATATCCAGAAAAGTCATGTTGTTTCCATAGAATATTTGGGGCTTGCGTTTGGCTCAGATTATTATGATAAAAGAAATTCCGAAAGTTATCTATCAATTTCGCTAGGAGGAGTGAATGGGCAGACTTGCATTTCTATTTCCCGGTCAGGCTTCACAGAGCGTTGGCATGGATTCCTATCTGAGAGAGTATCCTGATGCGGTTGATTTTCTGGACAGAATAAATGAAATGACTGGTGTTCTAGGATTAAGTGATATTATATCGAATGGTCCTTTAGAGACCCTTACTCGAACCGATAACGTTCAACCCGCCATTACAATGATCAGTATCTCTATCATGAATGTGCTGGTGGCCGCAGGAGTCAAACCTGAAGGAACCGCTGGTCATAGCCTGGGGGAATATTCAGCTCTTGTGACAGCTGGAGTTCTTCTCCCTGGAATCGCCGCGAAACTCACCCGTATCAGGGGTGAGCTTATGCAGCGGTGTGCTAACAGGCATCCAGGAGGAATGCTTGCTCTCATCGGCATCGAACTGGATGACGCCAGGAAATGTGTTGAGGAAGCATCCTCGATTGGTCCTGTAGGGATTGCGAATGTGAATGCCACGGGACAGGTAGTCATTTCCGGCGCGAATGATGCACTGGAAAAAGCTGGAAAACTGTGCAAGGCAGCGGGGGCACGAAGAGTAATCCCTCTGAAAGTATCGGGAGCATGGCATTCGCCATTAATGAAGGATGCCGCAAAAGGACTTGAATGCGCTCTGGATGATGCAGGATTCTACGAGCCCGAAATTCCGGTCGTAGCGAATGTTACAGCCTCCCTCATAAGGAGCGGGGATCAGGCCAAACAGCTGCTCAAGGAACAGGTTACTTCACCGGTTCTCTGGGACGCTTCCATAAAGAAGCTGCAGAGCAACGGTTTCGACACTTTTATTGAGGTCGGCCCGGGGCAGGTTCTCCAGGGGCTTCTAAGGCGAGTAGAAGGTGTAACCGTATACGGAACCCACGACAAAGAAGCTCTGGACAAGACTTTATCCGAACTTGCATGAATTCATCTGACTGATTGAGATTCAGCTGATATATTCCGGATTGATAACTGTTTGTACGAATTAGCTCAAATCGTATTCTGTAATTCCTTTACCAATCTGTTATGCGCTTCGAAAGCAAGATGAGGTACTTCCTTTAGAGGAACCCACATTATCGCCGAAGCATCATCGCCCGGTTTTGCCGTACCTTTCCAACCGGTTACTTCGAATGCGACCAGCAGAATTCCACCGTAAGCTGTCATATCCGTTTTAATCCTGAACAGGCGACTGTCCGTCAGTTCAAGATTGGTTTCTTCCATTAATTCGCGAGATCCACATTCAAGAGGAGTCTCACCGGTTTCAAGAAATCCTCCGGGGAGAGACAGCATATCCTTCTTTGGCGGTACAGCTCTCTTTACCAGCAGAATGCGATCGAAATCGTGGACAATCAGAGCTACTGCAGGTAATGGATTTCTATAATGAATATATCCGCACATTTCGCAGTGGAGATGTCCCTCTCCTCCGGGCGACTGCTGAAGGGGAGATCCGCATACGCTACAGAAACCCGGGGGAAGGTAAAAGGAATTCCCATCCGATTTTGAAGACAGGGGACCCGCCTCAGGAAAATGCCCCGGGATATAGCCGTGAATTCGCCTGAAGTTCCTGGAAATCACTCGTCTGACGAACAATCTGGCTCTATGAAGGGCTTCTTCAACGGGAAATCCCAAAGCCAGTAAAGCCGCGCATGAAGTGGCCAGAGTACAGCCGGTTCCGTGAATGTTTTCTGCCGTAATTCTGCTTCCACCAAACCAGGTTTTCTTCAGATGTGTGATAAGGACATCTTCAGGGTCTCCCTTAAGGTGCCCTCCTTTTACCAGTACAGCTTCAGCTCCCATCCGGAGGAGTGCTTCCCCGGCGTTTTCCATGTCCTGTTTACTTCTGATCGCAATGCCTGTGAGGATTTCTGCTTCATCAAGATTTGGCATGCATAGTGTTGACAACGGCAGAAGCCTGCTTTTCAGCACTTCAAGCAGCTTGCTGTCCGCAAGAGAGTATCCGCCGCCTGCTGTCAGAACGGGATCGAGAACGTAAGGAATGTTCCGCAGGTCACCGTTGAGAGTTTCTGACAGAATTATGGCATTCTCCGCAGTTCCGAGCATCCCTGATTTTACTGCGCTGACCGGTCCATCAGTACATATTACTCTGATCTGGGCTGCTACTTTCTCGGGGAGAATTGCTTCCCAGGAAAGAACATTTCCACTGTTCTGTACTGTTAAGGCTGTAACAACCGGGCATCCGTGGATACCCATTGCAGCCGCTGTCTTCAGATCTGCAGCTAATCCGGCGCCGCCGCTTGGATCGGTTCCTCCTGCAAGCAACAGTACGGGGCGAATATCTTCAGATTTCATTATACCTTCCATCTAGCCTACAAGATGTAATGGAATTATGCTTACGGTTATATGTAGAACTATACTTGCCTACATGTATATTTCCGAGTGCTTCATTCGCCATTCGTGTGTAGGGTAGTTGAATTGATAGCCGGTTGTACAGGTTACTGCTTATCGGTAATGTTTAAGAAGGCGGGCAACGAACAGTGCATCTGAACACGAGAATTGTACTTGGCGGTATACTGCTGTTTCTCTTACCTGCGTCTTTGCAGGCTTCCTTTGTTGAGCCTGAAGTAGATTCAATCACTGTCTCAGGAGATATTTCTGTATCTCAGAGCAAACTTCTTCACGGAACAGGACTTAAACCAGGATCTTCTCTTTTAAGGATTACGCCTGTTGAAGTTCAAAATGGTATTGTATCGAATCTTTCGGCACTCGGATACCTTTCATCAACTGTTGACGTACAATGGCCCCTCTGGGATGATGAAACAGCAATAGTAAGAATTTCAGTAGATACAGGGATGAGAAGCCTGCTTTCCGGTCTTGTCTTCAAAGGTATTACACTTTTTTCCGCCGATTCTCTCGCAAACCTGTATCCCGGAGCCACATATGAACCGGTAACGCCTGAGGATACTCTTGCTTTCCGGAACGCTGTACTGAACAGCTACAGTGAAAGAGGTTACATAAATGCATCATTACATATCAACCTGCTGAGCCTTAGTGAAATCGAGGGTCGTACCGGAGCAAACACGGGTTACAGGGCTGTTGAATGTGTAATTGATGAAAACAACCAGGTTTTCCTGGGGAGTGTTACGGTGACAGGGCTGGAGACTGTCCGTGAAAAGGTTATTACCAGGGAATTGATGATATCACCCGGTGATTCTCTGAATATGGAATTGCTGCGTCAGTCTATAAGTCTGATTTACCATCTCGGACTGTTTCAGGATGTTCGCTTTTCCTATCATGATTGCCCGGATGACAGCAGTATTGTAAATCTTTTTGTTGCCGTGACCGAAAGCAGGTATCACAGAATCGATCTGGGTACCGGGTATATATCTCCATCCGCCGTATTTGGCAGCACCAGATGGCTTCATCCCAACATCATGGGGAATAATCAGAGGCTTACAATCGGTTTTCATTATATGGAGTATTTTGGATCTAATGTAGGGCGGAAGATTGAACCGGAAATTACCTATGAGGAACCCTGGTTTTTCTCGACAAGATGGAGATGGCAGCTGAAGCTTGGATACCTTAATCTGTCTATTCCCGGTCTTTTTCAGAGGAGTTACTCGATCACTTCATCCTTTGCCAGAAATATTACGGATCATTTGAAATTTATTGCGGGATACAGCCTTGAATATGAGAAGTACATTGAAGAGGATCAGGAGAATGCTGAATGGTACACAACTTCCAGTGTCACATCATTTCTGATTCATGATACCCGTTCCCCTCTTCTCAACCCATTCAGAGGACACTGGATGATGGCGGAGGGGAAACTGTCCGGTAGTATTCTCGGAGGAGCTGATTACTACAGGTTCTGTAATGAAGCCAGATGGTTTATCCCATTCGGTGATGATTTTGTGCTGGCCATGCGTATGAGATCCGGAGTAGCGTTCCCCTATGGTGATGATGTTTCGGTTCCACCGGATGACAGGTTCTTCATGGGAGGAGGAACAACAGTTCGCGGTTACCCGTTCAATTCACTTGGTCCTAAAGATAATGACGATAATCCCATAGGTGGACGGGTAGAAATTCTGAGCAATTTCGAAGCTAGAGCGAGAATTATCGGCAATTTGGGTTTGGTCCTGTTCACAGATGCAGGTGGTCTCTGGAAGTCCCTGGACGATATCAATCTTGAATCAACAGGTTTTGGAGTCGGAGTCGGGCTTCGATACAATACTGTTTTCGGCCCGATAAGGGTTGATTATGGTTTTGCTCCCACCTGGAGCAACTCTCTGAAAAGAGGGAAATTTTACTTTGGTCTTGGTCATGCTTTCTAAGGATTCAGTAGTTAAAAGAACCGCTTTATGGGTTCGGACAATTCTTCTTGGTTTGTTTTTTCTTATCATATCATTCTACCTGTTTCTGGCAACAGGATTTCTTGGTGAGACGCTTGGGAAAGTCACCGGCATGATTGTGTCGGATGAAGTTACGCAGATCAGTTTCAGGGGGGGTCTGCGTACGGATATTTTCTGGAATACCATAGCCGATTCTGTAATTGTGATTGATAATCACGGCTTGAAGATAGCCATCTGCGGTACTGAGATACAGGGAAGTCTGCTGGACTTCCTTAAAAGCAGGCATCTCGATTATATCATGGTCGAGAGACTGGAGATCAACCTTCCGCCTGAAACAGGGGAAGCTGATTCTGTTCCGGATTCGCTGAGCTCGATTCTTGCAAGTATCGATAAAGGAATCGTCATAAGCACGGACGGCTTCATTCTGGAGTACGGAATAATCACCGATCCGTTCGGTGTTATCCTTGATTCCATGTATCTGGATGCTGTTATCAAGCGGGAATCAGGCGTTTCAGTGGATGTGAATTCAGCTCGAGTCGAGCTTCCGGGTTTCGGGCAGATCCTTGGGAATGGTATGCTCACACTTGTTGATGGTGATGTATTCACTGAAGGGTTTACCGGGATTGCTTCTCCCGGCTCATTGTTGATTGCCGGAACGCTGAGCGGTATTGAAGAAACGCTGAATGTTGATATTTCCGGCAGAGTGACAACGGAAAACCTTGATATTCCTGTTGAACTGTCCGTTTCAACCAGCGGATCCATTTCCGGTCGGCTTTCAGACTTGCAGGCGAATCTTACGTTCAGTAATGGAGAAGCGTTTCTATTCGGCAGGGAAGCCAGATTTACTGTGGATACACTAACAGCCGATTTGCAGAATCTTGCTGTGAATGGACTTCATCTTGTTGCGGATAACGCATCATTTGATCTTGATGGAAGTTATGATATTACTTCCTCGGAATGGGACGCTTCAGTTGATCTGTCAATGAATAATACTGATATATCAGAATACTTCACCACACTTCCGGACACAAGAATGACCGGTTCGATTTCCGCTTCCTGTTCCGGAGACGCGCAATTGAATCTCAATGGTGCGGCAACTATCGATTTCTCGGCTTCAAGTGTTGATATTCTTGATGTTTCGACGCTTTATCTTGATGCTGTTCTCCTTGAAAACAATGTTGATTTCCATGGATCAGTAAGTGCGGGCAGCGAATCAATGACATTCTCGGGCCGGAGTATCCTTGGTCCGGGTTGGAAACCTGTATCGTGGTCTGCTGAGGTTAAAGCCTCTCTTGGCTCTCTCCTGTTTCTCGAGAAATATGGAATTGACGGACTTCCGGCCATTTCAGGAGCGAATCTGGACATAAATGGAAGCGGAACAAATTTCGGTATGGACCTTGAAGGTGATATAGATGTCTATGAATTATCCATGAGTGACATTTCCGCTGACACGGCTTCACTTCAGGGAACAGTGAACCTTTCCCGGGGGAACCTGACAGGAGGAGTTTCTCTTGTAGCAGACAGCCTTCGCCTTCTTTCAGATGTTTTTCACGTAACTGCCGATGTTTCCGTTGATGGGGATGATATCACTGTTGATTGTTTAACACTTACAGCTTCAAATGATCGAATCTACACCGGAGAGGTTGTTGTGAATACAGGGGATATTATCAGATTCACCGTAGAGGATCTGAGAGCTGCGCATTCAAAACTCAGAGTAATAACTGATGGAGGTCTTTCAGGGTTCGCGGAAAACGGTACTATCGTATTGGATTCCCTGTGGATTGACCCGCCGATTGGTGAATTCCGGATGTCCGGAATGATGGATGAAGAAAAAATATCATTTGAAGCAATTATCGATAACTTTGATTTTACGACATTCAGCACTTTCTCCGGCCTGCCTGCGGATATGTCCGGAGTAGGGAACTTCCATATATCCTATTCACGGGATGCGAATTATTTACAGGGTTCGCTTACCGGCAAAATATCAGACCCTGAGTACGGTCAGTTCTCAATGGACAGTATAACGATTGAAATATCGGCGGATGAAGGCAATATTTCCGTTAATGGTATATATGCCTGGCATGAAGGGGTGAGATCAGGCTTGCAGCTCAGCGCAAGTAATGTATGGAGCGGCACGGATTTTGATCTGCTTGCAGAGAAAATAGACTGGCTGGAGCTAGAGGTGAATAATATTGGTGACTGGTTTTTCTATCTCCTTCCGCTCCCGATAAACACCGTGGGTGCAAGCGTTTCAGCCAGAGCTGAGTACAGCAGGGAAGATGATGGAGATCCGTCTCTGGAGTTTCAGGCGTCTGCAAGAATTAGACGGTTGTACATTACACTTCTTGGAATTGAGCTTCCCAACGTGAATTTCTACCTGAATTATCCGGATTCTACTGAGCAGGGATATAATACCCGCCTGACAGTTGGAGCCGGAAGCCAGAGTTCAGGTAATTTCTCTTCTACCCTGCTGGCTGATATCAGCAGTATCTATCCATTTGAACTTGCTGATTACAGTATTTACGCACAACTGTCCAAAATGGAGATTCCTCTGCCCGGAATTGGCGCAATTGTCGCATCAGGTGGAGTAACCATGGATAAAGATGAATCAATTAGCAGGCCTGTTCTCACAGGGAAATTCACCATTATTGAAGGTGCGATCGGCATACCTCAACCGGTGTCAGCTTCATCATCCGGAGAGTCGGGAGATCTTCCGTTCGATCTGGAAATTGATATTTCCAGTACTGGAAAACTCTGGTTCAGAACGAGTTTTGCGAATATTGAAATGGCAGTGAAGATGAGAATATTTTCGCTTGAGCGTAAACCCACAGTGAACGGGTATATCGATGCGGTCAGGGGAAGAATAACAATACTGCAGAGAGATTTCGAGATAGTAGAGGGAAGAGTGCAACTCATCCAGGGTATTCCTCCAACTGTTCATCTCAATGTTACCGCGGAAACTACTGTACGCAGCATCATGAATCGTGATGAATATCACATAACCATTCTGATTACAGGGGATATGGACAATCCTGTAATCACTCTGACCGGCGAAGGACCCGGAGGGCAGATCGCCCAGGAAGATATTCTAACACTGCTGGCAGCCGGATTGACCTATGGTGAGATGCAGCAAATTAATTCCGCCGCACTGAGATCCGAAGCTGAGACTTTAGCGCAAACAATGCTGGGGAGCCTTATTGCCAGGAATATCAGAGAAGATATCGGACTGGATACTTTTGAGATATCCCCGGAACTCATGTCTGATACAACAAGCCTGGTTCTGAACGTCGGTAAATATGTACTTCCTGATCTCTATGTTTCATACGAAGGGGACGTATTTTCGGCAAATCCGGGGACATTCAGCGCACAGTACCTCTTCAGCTCGGAATTGTACGTCGAGGGATCGACAAAGTCTACAATCCATGGTGATATGAAACCCACACTGGAGATACACTACACAATCCGCTACTAACATAGTATTCAAGCTTCTATTGCTTCCATTATTGACATGATATACTATGCAGTTATACTTGTACAGTAACTTGAACAGGTGAGGTATAAAATGCAAATTGTTACATTTACTGAAGCCAGGAACAAGCTGAAAAGTGTGCTGGATCGAGTGGTTAATGATGCTGATTGTACAGTAATAACCAGACGCGACAGCGAAGATGCAGTAGTGATGTCATTCGATTATTACAACAGTCTTATGGAGACTATATATTTGTTGAGATCTCCGGCAAATGCTGAACACCTGAGAGAATCGATCGAACAATACAATCTTGGTCAGGTTAAGGAAAGAGAAATATCAGTTGAGTAGATGTCTGGCCTGGACTGATGCAGCCTGGTCCGATTATCTATACTGGCAAGGGCAGGACAGGAAAACGATAAAGCGCATTAACAGATTGATAAGAAACACAATGCAAACACCATTTAAGGGCATTGGAAATCCGGAACCGCTGAAAGCGAATCTATCAGGTTTCTGGTCTCGCAGAATAGATGATACTCACAGGTTTGTGTATGGTGTATCCGAGACGCATGTCACGGTGATAGCATGCCGATATCACTATTCCACGTAAGCTCCTCCGGGAATTTGTCATTTCAGAATGTAATCCAGGCAGACTTTCCTTTGTTCTCTCGGACTCTGAGATTCACTCATCCTTCAGAATACCATAACATCGCAAAATCCTAAAAAATGTCCCATTTTCTGTAATGCTGTCTCATGATACTTTCAAATTTCGTTTAATCAGTTCAACTGTTATTGTATTCTGTGAACCACCCAGACATTGGGTTCAATATAAAGACCTGTTCCCATATCGGTGTTGATCTCGACAGGAACAAGAGCGCCTTCAACAACATACCTGCCGCTTCCGGGGAATTCCATCCCGGTCCAGTCTTTCCAGTCCTTCACCGAACCCGGAATTGTCATTGATGCTTCGCAGACGCCTGCGATCCTGCCGCCGCCTCGCACATGCACACGGAGCCAGGGATCAAAAGGCAATCCTGCGGTATTCTTCCAATTCATGTAATTTTCCATCGGTATGAGAGGGTAATCGGATTTCAATGATGGGCGTACCGGCGCAAGGAGTGTTCCAAGATTGTTCTTTCTTCCTGTCTCTTTCATGATCTCAACCATGCAGCCGCTCAGCTTTCTGTCCCTGTATTCATGTGACACCGCTATTGAAAGCGCGCTGACGGCATTTGGCTGTGCTTCTTCTGATTTATTCCTGAATCCCGTTCTGACAGTCCAGTCCCATCCCTCGTTCGGAAGGCTTTTCGGATATTTATCCCAGAGCAAAGGAATGCAGTTACCCGCCGCCGCCATTTTACCCGATTCCTTATCAAAAAGGGCAAACTGGTATTCCGGGAATTCAGAATAAAGCCTCGCCCAGTGCTGATTGGCCACTGTGTCATGAAGCATGAATTCCGGCCAGACTCCTGTCACTTCAGCATCGACAGCCTTGAGAAGTCCATCCCGATCCTTTGCGGTTACAAGATTAAAACCCTCCGGTATGATAGTATCAATGTTTGTCAATTCTCCTCCAAATAGGATATGATCAATGTCCGATACAAATAATAGAAATAAATTCAGTTCTTGAGCAGTACGAGTTATGAGTTGTTGTAGGATTTCTTCTCCGGTATTACTCCCCTTATTCCGCCTCTCGGGTCATCAACATCGTGCTCGAACCTCGGTATCAGATGAATATGAACGTGAGGGATTGTCTGACCGGCCGCCATTCCCTCGTTCACACCTATATTGTACCCGTCGGCGGCAAGACTCTGCTCAAGCTGTTCCTTCCTGACTGCCAGAGCTTTTGCTATCGAAGACAACTCTTCAACAGTAGCGTCGAAGACACTGGCGAAATGTCTGAAAGGTATTATCAGAGTATGCGAGGGCGAGACCGGATACAGATCTCTTAACACGTAGACATTTTCATCTCTCCACAGTATCCTGTCATCGTCCGGATTACAGAAGGGACAATCTTTCATTTTTTACCTCCAGAATAATCATGACTGTTTCTTCTGCTGACATAATGCATGATGTTCGATCATAACGCAACAGGAGGCACGGTGAACGAATATATCTCGCCGCCGGAGGAATTCTTTCTCAAAGATGCGGTAACTCTTGCCCCGGCTCTCCTTGGTTGTTTATTAAGAAGAGATACTCCAGATGGATTGATCACCGGTATTATCGTTGAAACAGAAAGCTACACAGAGGATGATCCCGCAAGCCATGCTTTCGGCGGAAGGACAGATCGCAACTGGCCGATGTTCGAGAAAGGGGGTATGGCTTACGTGTATCTGATCTATGGTATTCACAATTGTTTCAATGTAACCTCAGGGATGGAAAACAGCGGTGAAGCAGTGCTGATCAGAGCTCTTCAGCCTGTTGAGGGTATCGGACTCATGAAAAAGAACCGGATGATCGGAAGAATGACTGATCTTTGCAGTGGCCCCGGAAAACTCTGTCAGGCGCTGTCTATCAACAGGAGTCTTTCCGGCATTTCTCTAATGAACGGTGAGATTCAGATCCAGATGCCCTGTTTCAGTGAGGAACTCGACATTGTGAGAACAAAACGCGTAGGTATTACGAAAGCAGCAGGACTTCCCAGGCGCTTCCTGATTAAGAATTCGAAATGGGTAAGTAACAGAGCTTGACAATCTATGATAATATTATATAATTTATTATTATGGAAAAGAGATTAGTAAAAATAGGAGAAGCGGCAAGGCTTCTGGGGTCTACTCC
>JAUXIK010000046.1 GCA_030620995.1 Candidatus Aegiribacteria sp. | reverse complement strand
TGGGGGAAGGGGGGGAAGGGGAGGGAAGGGGTCAAATCTTTACTCTTGACATTCTGCTTTCATTACTATTTTGTCTTATTAAAAGAAAAATTTAAAGGCACGTCTGATGTCTTATATTTGATATCAAGATAATGTCAAGAGTAAAGATTTGACCCCAATTCGGCCAATTCGGCAAGTACGACTCTCTTTCGCCCGGTCAGATCGTTCCCGTATTCCACGCAGCACCAGTTTTTATCTTTAGAAAGTCTTTCTGCCACGGTTGGTACCTGATCTGAAGCAAGCTCCAGTGCCAGTACTCCATTCTTCTTCAGCAGTGAAGGAACTTCTTCAAGCAGAATTCGAACAAGGTCAAGTCCATTACTTCCACCATCGAGGGCAATGCGCGGGTCTCCAAAGCGCACTTCCGGCTCGAGGGTGTCTATTTCGAGGGAGGGAATGTATGGAAGGTTCGCAATAACTCCATCAAATCGGGCAGCTCCGGTTCTAAACGGCTTCAGAAGATCAGCCTCTACAAGCTGAACATTCTTTATTCCGTGACGAATCATGTTCTGCGCTGCAATGATCAGCGCCGCGCGGCTTATGTCAGAACCGATAACAAGGGCTGATGGATATTCCAGAGCCAGAGAAGCGGCAAGAATTCCTGAGCCTGTGCCCGCATCAAGAAGAAGACGCGGTTTCTCAGGCAGTCTGCTGATGAAGAGCTCAGCGAGTGTTTCTGTTTCAGGCCGTGGTACAAGAGCATCCGGACCAGCAATGAATTCTCTGCCGAGAAATTCGGTCACCCCGGTGATATGTTGAAGTGGTTCTCTATTCTTCCGCCTGTTTATCATCTTCCGGAAGTTCTCCATATCTGTGGAGCTCATCTCAGTGGAATAATGCAGATAGAGTGAATGTCTTTCCCATTTCATCAGATGGCAGAGGAGAATATCAGCTTCAAGGCGGGGAGACTCAAGTTCAACGAGTTCATTCATGGCCCACCGGGAAGCATCCTGAACCCGCATTTCGTTCAGAAACCGGCGGAGACTTCTGAGAGCAGTCTTTCCTGCTCAGCTTCAATCAGAGGATTAATCACCTGGTCCAGTTCACCTGCGAGAATTGCCTTTAATGAATGGAGAGAAAGGTGTATGCGATGATCGGTGAGTCGTCCCTGGGGAAAGTTGTAAGTTCTTATCTTAGCGCTCCGGTCACCCGATCCGACCATACCTTTACGAACTTCATCACGTTTGGCTCTTTCTTCTTCCTGCTTTAACGCTAAGAGTCTCGATCTCAGAACTTTCAGGGCTTTAGCCCTGTTTTTATGCTGGCTCTTTTCATCCTGGCATGATACGACCAGGCCTGTTGGTTCATGCGTGATTCTGACCGCTGAATCGGTTGTGTTAACACTCTGACCACCCGGACCTGAAGACCGGTAAACGTCTATTCGCAGATCTTCCGGGTTTATCTCGATTTCAACTTCCTCAGCTTCGGGAAGAACTGCTACAGTACAGGCAGATGTGTGTATTCGACCTGATGTCTCTGTCTCCGGAACGCGCTGAACTCTGTGAACTCCCGCCTCATATTTCATGCGGCTGTAAACACCGCTACCACGGACAGCAAAGATTATCTCCTTGAAACCTCCCCTTTCGGATCCGCTGCTGCTGAATATTTCAGTAGACCAGCCCTTCTTCTGAGCGTAGTAAGAATACATTCTGAAAATGTCAGCCGCGAAAAGCGCTGCTTCCTCTCCCCCTGTCCCGGAGCGGATTTCTATCATGACATCTCTTCGATCATTGGGGTCGGGAGGAATAAGGAGCCTTTTCAGCTTCTCATTAAACTGCAGCAGTTTCGCTTCAAGCTCAGGCAGTTCCATTCGCGCGATGGCAACAATTTCAGCGTCATCATCATCAAGAGCTTCTTTCATTTCCCTGATTGATAACTCAGTTTTTTCAATCTCGCTAACCGTATTCAGTATTTTAGCAAGACCGGCTCTTTCTTCCGTAAGAGAGCGTATCAATGATGAATTTCTGAGGGTGTCCGGAGAGCAGAGACTGTCATCTATTTCCTGAACTCTCAGGGATAATGACTCTCTGTCGGACGCTTTCATTCCTTCTCCCCCGGATTATCGTCGACCGTTTCCTCCCACATGGTCACGAACGGTCCGGGATTCCGGCCAAGAGAAACCATCAATGATGCCACGGCAACTTCGATTTCTTCCTTCCCGGCCTTTCGTGTAGTTAACCTCTGCAGAAGAAGCCCGGGTACTGTTATCGCTCTGGCAAGGGCTGATGTTTCCAGGTGACTGTCAGCCAGCTTAAGGAGTTCGTAACTGAGCCCCATTACAAATGGGATCAGGGGCAGATGATAGATAATTCTTATAAGTGCATTCGGGTTTGTACCGGTAACTAAAACAACAAGAGAATCGAAAATTCCGTAGAAAAGAATTGTCCCGAGCATCACAAGAAGAAGAAAACTGGTTCCGCATCTCTGGTGTAAAGGGCTCTGTTCCACGGCTTTCTCCACCAGCGGTTCAAGTCCTTTTTCCCAGGCATGAATTGTCTGGTGTTCCGATCCATGGTAGACGAACAATCTTCTTATTTCCGGCATCAGTGATATTGCTCCGAGGTATATGAGAAAGGCGGCAAGTCGGAACAATCCCGCAAGCATGTGAATTCCAAACTGCTGTGTAGCTGGAATACTGCCACCGCTTTCAAGAATCCATTTGCTGCTCTGAAGTGGAAGCCAGGCAAATAGTACTATCGCAAGCAGAAAAGCCAGTACTGTTGTAAGAAATGGTCCTGCCCTACCGGTTTTTCTTTTTTCGATACCTGTTTTCTCATCCGGCTTTTCTTCAGCTATTTCTGCAGACCAGTTCAGAGCTTTCATCCCTAAACGGAGCGTGTCGATCAGTATCGCTGCCCCTCTGAAAACCGGTTTCTTCCAGATCGGGTTTCTGTCCTTCAGCTGCTTCATGTCGAGCCTTCGTGCGAGAATCAGCCCATCTGTTTTCCTTACAGCGACCGCAGTTGAAAAAGGAGAACGCATCATCACTCCCTCAATAACAGCCTGCCCACCCGTTTTTGATTCGTGGACGGTGGAATCAGTGTTTTCAGCGCGATCATTCATTGAATTTCTCCATACGGTTTTAATTAGCGAAGGGGAGAGCTGGAAAGCTCCCCCCTTCTTATACCGGTCTGCAGGTTAGTTACCGCTGTCTGCCGTCTTCTTGCCATACCTCTTCAGATATTTGTCAACTCTTCCGGCCGAATCAACAAGCTTCTGTTTTCCAGTGTAAAACGGGTGGCAATTGGAACAAACATCAAATTTCTTGTCTTTTCCTGTGGAACGTGTTTTTATTTTGTTCCCGCATGTACAGGTAAATACGACTTCCCTGTATTCAGGATGAATATCTTTCCTCAATTTATTTCCTCCATGTTAATAAGCAAAATGCACGGTATTATTCAGACATCGAAGCCATTGCGTCAAGGAACAGTTTGTTGGATTTGTATTTAGAAAGCTGCTTCTTCAATACTTCCATGGCTTCAACCGGATTCATATCAACCAGAATTTTCCGCATGATCCAAACCCTGGACAGAGCATCCGGTTCAATCAGGAGCTCTTCTTTCCTGGTGCCTGTCTTGGTTATATCAATTGCAGGATATATCCGTCTGTCAGCAAGGCGCCTGTCAAGTACTATTTCAGAGTTTCCGGTTCCTTTAAACTCCTCGAAGATAACCTCATCCATTCTGCTGCCGGTATCAATAAGAGCTGTAGCAATAATTGTAAGGCTCCCGCCGTCAACAATGTTCCTTGCAGCTCCAAAGAACCTTTTAGGTCTTTGAAGAGCGTTAGAATCAACTCCGCCTGAGAGGATTTTGCCGGAATGTGGAATTACCTGGTTATTTGCTCTGGCCAGCCTTGTTATCGAATCAAGGAGTATGACAACATCGTAACCGCTTTCAACGAGTCTTTTGGCCTTGGCAAGAACCATATCTGTAACCTGAATGTGTCTTTTGGGGGACTCGTCGAAAGTAGAGGCTATTACTTCTCCCTGAACATGCCTTCTCATGTCAGTCACTTCTTCCGGACGCTCATCAATTAGAAGTATCATCAATTTTGCATCAGGAGAATTAGCGGAAATGCTGTTTGCAATGCTCTGAAGAAGCATTGTCTTTCCGGCTCTCGGAGGGGATACTACAAGAGCTCTCTGCCCTTTTCCGATCGGAGCCAGCAAATCAAGAACCCGTCCTGCTATATTCTCAGCATTGGTTTCAAGAATAAACCTTGTTTCAGGATAATAGGGAACCAGCGTGTCGAAAGAAGGCCTGTTTTTCAATTCCTCAAGGTTTTTACCGTTAACACTCTCAATCCTCAGCAGAGCGTAGTATTTTTCGCCGTCCTTAGGTTTCCTTACCTGACCTGAAATAGTATCGCCTGTGCCCAATGAAAATCGCTTAATCTGAGATGGCGATACATAAATATCCGTTGAACTTGGAAGATAGCAGCCTTCATTTGATCTGAGAAATCCATATCCCTCAGAAAGCACTTCCAGAACTCCCGTTGAGTACTCAAGTCCGTTACGCTCAGTCTTATTTTCAAGGAGCTTTCTTATAAGATCACTTTTCCTGACTCCTGATACTTTTTCAAGTTTCTTCTCCCTGGCTATCGACTGAAGCTCAACGAGGGTTTTTCCTTCCATTTCAGCAAGCGAATACTCACGTTGAGGTTTGTGGTTCATAAATCCTCTTCAGTTCGGGTTTTACATATGAATAAATCTAGTGACAGTGCCGCATCATCTGCCGACACTTAATACGTCTGAAAGCTTCTGCATCCTAAAAGTTTAAAAAGATTTCCCGTCGAGAAATTTAGCTGGATTACTCAGCGAGTATATCAGATAAGCACACAAACAATCTGAAATGTCCGTTCAATCGTCAACCCCTCTGCAGATTCGGGGGGACGACCGATGTAATATTATACATAGTTGTATTATCGGACAACCTAATAATTATTTCCCTTCATCTGAATCAACAGACTGGAGAATCAACCGCTTTGAGAATCTTGAGAATCGCGGGTTTCAGTGTGCTGGTGGCAGTAATACTTATTATAGCATCCGGCAGATTGCTTCACAGCAGCTCAAGCGAAGGAGATCTGAGCTTTGTTCTTATTGCTGCAGGCATTTTCCTGGTATCCGCCGCTCTAGCCGTAACAACGCAGAAAAAATCACGAAAGCCTTCTGACAGATTGATCATATACTGGGTCTGCGCCGGAATAATGATAAGCGTACAGCTTACAGGGGGAAGCAGCAGTCTCTTCTACTCCGGATATCTTCTGTTTCTAATGTGGGTATCCTTGCCTTCAACCGGATCGGAAGCGACCGAACTCGGTCTGCTTATCGGTTCTGTAGAAGCTCTCGCTCTGCTGAATGTTTCTATCTGGTCAGGAGAGGGAGCATTGCTCACAAAACTAATTCCATTACTCCTGCCGGCCTTGAAAGCCCTTCTTGTCCCATTCCTTTTTGGCCTGGTTGCTGACTGGTTGGCGGAAAGGGAGCTGTTCCTGAATGAAATTGCTCCTCCCGGCAGGAAAAAGGGGGAAGAGACCGATGACATATCCTCGAAAACCGGAACAATCCTATCCTATCCATTGCTGACTATCATCCAAAGGAATTCCAATGCGGATTCCACATGTCTGTTTATTCAATATGATGATGGATTTTACAGGTTGGAAAATTTTGTGGCAAGAGATAACTCAGTCATTGACAGATATATGCTACCCTCAGATCACAGACTTCTAAGAATTGTGAAGAACAGCAAAGAACCTGTCTCAATCAAAGCAGGTTCTTATACTGAACGTTCAGAGCTTGCACCCTACCGCCTGACCACATTGAAAGATGAAAAAGCTTTCTGGATAGTTATATGCTGTCTGGGCAACGCAGATAATCCAGCCGGTTTTCTGCTTCAGGATTTTTATGGTGATAAACCATCTTCAGAGACTGTCCTGAATCTTGAAAACGCAGCTGAAGTATTGCATATGAATGTGATGAATACAGGAATCAATTCTCTGTCTACCGAGAAGAGCAGCTGGATGGCAAAACTGGTTTCCGCTGCGGGGATGGATTCTCTGGATGCCTCGGTTCATGGAATTGCAAGCCTGCTCTCAGAGATCATCCCCGGTTCAACAGTATCGATCGCTGACGTGAATCATGAAAACAAGGAGATTCGAGTATGGGTTTCAAGAGGTCCTCTAGCCAGATGGCGGCGGAAGAGAGTTTCGAGCAGCAGTGAGGGATTGGCAGGATGGATAGTAAAGAACCGTGTTCCCTGCAAGCGCTCTGGAATGAAACACGGTGAAAGAAATGTCAGTTCCTTCTCAAATGAAGAGGATCTTAACCTCCGGGTGGGCAGCTGCATGGGCGTTCCAGTTATGCGTAATAACGAAGTGCTTGCTGTTATCATTGTTGAGCACGAAGATGATAAGGTTTTCGATCAGTATCATGAGAGCATCATTCTTGCTGCTGCAGGTTTGTTTGCTCTGACTGATGAACTGGCAGATCTCAGAAACAGATTCAGGAATATTTCCGGCCGGGATACTCTGACAGGGCTTCCAGGGATTACACTCTTTGACAGACATTTGCACGAGATGGCAAAAAGAGTGCAGACATACGGATGGTCAATTGGAGTGCTTATTGCAGATATTGACGGATTCGATTTAATCAACAGGAACCACGGCTACAGCGAAGGAGACAAAATTCTGAAGGAAGCTGCCGCTCGCTTCAGTAATTGCTTTTCTGATGAAATACTGATTTCAAGAACAGGTCCGGACAGTTTTGCGGCATGCATTCCAAAGGCAGGGAAAGCAGAAATGGAAGCCTTGAGCCAGAGAGTGGCAGATGCTCTTTCGTGGCAGTATGTATCTCGCACATCGGATACTCAGATATCAATTACAGCATCAATTGGCGGATGCTTCACGCATGTGAACAGAAAAGTTCAGCAGTTGACCGGTGAAGCGGAAAATACCGCTGCTGAGGTCTTTAAAGCAGGATATGGCAATTGTCTGATTCATAAGTTGGGTCTTACGGACACGGCACCGCGTGACTGAGAATGCCATGCAAACAGTTCGCCTGCTGGCAAGAAGAGTTTCTCTTCTGTTTATGCTGGCTGCTATTTTCTATCTGAGTCACCAGCCTTCTGTTGAAATCATACCTCCTCTTTTCCCGATGCAGGATAAAGTCCTTCATGCAATCGAGTTTTTTCTTCTGTTCGCTTCGCTTCTTCTGAACAGAGATTTGTGCAGAGGTTTTCATCCCCTGCCGATATTATTCACTGCAGGAAGCTTATGGGCTCTTCTCGATGAGATACATCAGAGTTATATTCCTGGAAGAGACTGCTCTGCAGGTGATTTCATAGCTGATATCGTAGGTATGGTTATATGTCTGCTGATTTACTTATATTTGTTCTATGATAGAGAATATTCTGCTTGACATATGAAGCATATTCGTTAAGATTTCATAGTTAGTGGATAACCGTGCGAGTATATGGAAAAACGTTATTTGTATATTTGCGCCAGTAAGTTAAACCAAACGAATCGAGAGGAGGTGCCAGGTATGCTCAAGACGAGAACAAAATTGTTCCTTCTTGGACTCCTGACCGTGTCTCTACTGTTAGCAGCATGTGGGCCAAGCGCCGCAGAACTAAGAGCAAGAGACGATGCCCGAGCAGCGGCTCTGGCTGCAGAAGCCAAAGCAGATGGCCTTGAGGAAGAACTTGCAACTCTACCTGGGAAAATTGAAGAAGGACTGGAAGAAATTTCAGCTCTTGAAGCTGAACTTGCTGAACTTACACAGGAATACTATTCACTTGGCGGCGGAAGCCGATAGCAGGGAAAGGGGAAAACAATGAAGCGTACAATAGTATTAGCTCTGATGATTTGCCTTGGCCTTGCATCCACAGGTTTAGCTAAAACCTGGACAGCCGAGGAACTTTCACAGTATTCACAGGCGGAAATCGAAGCAATGGGAGACGACAACATACATCTCCAGATCGCTTATTGGGAATGGAAAAAAGCTGTTGCCGATGAACGCATTGCCGATCTTGAGCCTCAGGTTCTCCCTCTAAGAGCGCAGTATGCAGAGATTCAGGCCCGTATTGCTGAACTCACCGCAGAGATCAACGCTCTCAGGGCAGAGATCAATCGCCTGCGCAACGCAGGTGTCACTCATCTTATTCTTGACGGGGAATCTCTCTGGAAAATAGCTTCATATCATTACCACTATGGTGATGGTTCGCAGTGGCCTGTTATTTACGAACGCAACCGTGACACCATAAGTGATCCAAACCTCATTTATGCGGGTCATACTCTATGGGTACCCGTGCCATTGCTTAACTCTTACACCGTTATTGAGGGTGACTTCCTCGGTAAGATTGCAGGATATGATGTAGTCTACGGTGACAGAGGTATGTGGCCGCAGCTGTACGAGGCCAACCGCGACATAATCAGCGATCCTAACCTGATCTATCCCGGACAGGTTCTTGATGTAAATCGCTCTGCGGTTTTTGGAGGATCACGCTAAAATCCTCGTCGTATACAGAAGGCTCTCCACTCTTTGTGGAGAGTCTTCCTTTTTTCATTGGAAATTTAACTAATGCCTGATAAATCCATTACTCTGCTGGTTCCTTTATCCGCTGATAAAGCTGGAAATATTCTTGGCACAGGCGATGTCAACCTGAGGCGTATATGTAAAACGCTTGGTGTTGAAGCTGTTTACCGCGATGGAAATCTCACTATTAAGGGAACCAGGCATTCTGTAGAGAAGGCAAGAGCCGTTATTTACAGGCTTATACATGAACTTGAAGTATCAACATTTCTCAGAGATCACAGTCTCGACGCTGCTCTGAGCTTTCCGGACAAACATGATCATACTCTTGAAATATCCGTTCCCGGACGTGCGGGTCATATCATCGCTAAAACTGCCGGTCAGGAAAAATATCTCAGGGCAATGAAAAATTCGGAAGTTGTATTCTGCATTGGTCCAGCCGGCACGGGAAAAACTTTTCTTGCAGTGGCCAGTGCTGTCGCTGCTCTTACGGATGGATTGGTTGATAGAATTATAATTTCAAGGCCTGCCGTAGAAGCCGGCGAAAAACTTGGTTTTCTACCGGGAGATCTGCAGCAGAAAATTGACCCTTATCTGAAACCTGTATACGATGCCCTCTATGATACCCTCACTCCCGCAAAAGTGCAGCGATCATTAGACAACAGGGTTATCGAGGTTGCTCCATTGGCATACATGAGAGGAAGAACTCTCAATAACGCTTTCGTAATACTCGATGAGGCTCAGAATACAACTATTACTCAACTCAAGATGTTTCTTACCAGGCTGGGGTGCAGTTCGAGAGTAGTGATAACAGGAGATATTACCCAGATAGACCTCAAACCGGCATCATCATCCGGACTTGTTCTGATCAGGAAAATTCTTTCTGGAATAGAAGGCATTGAATTCACATTCCTCAGTCGCGAAGATGTAGTAAGACATCCGCTTGTTCAGAAGATCATATCCGCTTTCGAGCGAGAGTCAGGAAATCATGAGAGTTAGAAACATACTTTCCGGCAGTCTTATTGCTGTAATATTTCTTTTTACTTTCTATCTGCTTCTTGTTCCTGAACATGCTTTTATGGACCTTGATCTCAGAGTTGGCCAATCTCTTGAACATGATCTCGTTGCCACTGTGGATTTCGATCTACCCTATCAAGAAGAAGATTTGCTGGAAATCCAGGCGGCAATAAAGTCTTCTGTTCCTATCCACCTTGAATACGATTACAGCGTATGGAGTATGCTGAGGGAAGAATTCTATTCTGTTTTTATGCAATCAACGAATGATTCCTCATTTACTAATGGAATGCTATACGAACTTTTTTCAATGTATGAGGTCGGAGTATTTGATTTGCTGGATGTCCGGGAGAACTACGATGGAGAACTGGCGGTTCTTCTGAGCAAATCCGGAATAACTGACTGTCAACTCTTCGATCTATATGAAATGAAGGATATCAGAGACATTCTGGCACTTAACCTCAGCCGCTGGAATCTCTCCAATGAAGAACTGCACGAAATTACCGCTCTTCTTAAACCTAACCTTGTGCCTGAAGATTCGTCCAGAAACGCCAGTGCTGACGCTGCTGCTGCGGGTCTGAGTAATATCGACACAACCATCACCGCCGGCAGTATCCTGCTTGAAGCAGAGAAACCCGTGACAGCAAGAACTATTGAATATATCCGTCAACTCGAAAGCGTATCTGTCGAATACCATGGGTTCGCTCATCTGGCGGGATTGATGCTTCTTGTTTCTATTATTCTTGCTATTGCAATGTTCTATGTTCATGACATCATGCCGGATACATGGTATGCGGCTAACCGCTTCCTCCTTCTGGGAGTAATCTGGATTATATCTCTTGCGGCGACCGGCATTCTCTGGCTGGTGATGAATGAAACTACAGGATACCCGTACGCAACGCTCATTACATTTGGGGCAGCCATGACAAGCATATTCTTTCACAGACGTCATGCTGTCTTCTTCACATTCATGTTTTCACTGATTCTAGGAGTGGTGCATCCTCACCCATTTTCAATTGTGCTGATTTCCTCGGTATCAGGTCTTCTTGCAGCAATGACAGCCTGGGATGTCCGCAGGAGAAGCAGTATTCCCACGGCAATTGGTTTTTCAACAATCGGTGGGATCGGAATATATCTCCTTCTATACATGTTGAACGCGTCACTTGAAACAAATTCTCTTATTGAATCCATTCTTGGATTATTGCTTGCTCCGGTAATTGGAATCGGAGCTGCCAGCGCTCTTCTGTTTCTATTTGAAAAGGTATTTGGAGTATATACTGTACTGGCAATAGATGAAGCTAACAGAACCGATCACCCCCTTCTCAAGGAAATGAGGGATCTGGCTCCCGGCACATGGAGTCATTCTCAAATAGTCTCTGAGCTTGCGGGTCGGGCTGCAGGCGCCATTGATGCCTGGGAATCTCTTGCATCTGCCGGAGGTTATTTCCATGACATTGGTAAAATAAGCTCTCCGGAGTTTTTCATTGAGAATCAGAGAAACATGCCCAATCCTCATGACAGCATGAATCCGTGGGAAAGCGCTAAAAAGATAATCGCTCACGTCAGAATCGGAGTTGCGCTGGCAGAAAAAGCCAAGCTGCCCCGGGCTGTAATAAATATTATCCAGCAACATCATAACTCAAGTCTGGTGAAGTATTTCTACAACAAAGCAATTGCGGAATCCATCGATCCGGATTCTGTTTTGGAGAGTGAATTCCGTTATCCCGGACCCCGTCCCTCGACTATTGAGGCGGCTCTTGTCCTGCTTGCTGATCAGGTAGCATCCGCAACCAGGAATCTTGCTGATCCTGAGAATCTGGCGGATATCATCACCAGTGTTATCGATGAGAAAGATCTTGAGGGACAACTGGATGACTGCCACCTTACAAGAAGAAATCTTAAGACAATCGCGAGTGTGTTTACTTCAGCCCTCGAAAGCAAATTCTATAAGAGAGTTAAGGATTACCCTTCGGGAGATCTAAGTAATGGAAATTAGCACTATTCTGAACAATCCTGCCTTCAAGCAGGACAGGATTGAAACTCTGATCGATGGACTTCTGGACGGAAATGTGGAAATTGTTATCGCAGATCCGGGATATATGAAAGTGCTGAACAGGAAATACAGACACCTTGACAGATCAACCGATGTGCTTTCCTTTGATCTGGCAACCTCCGACGAAAACCGACCGGATGGTATCGTGTATGTGGACGGCAGGATATTTCCACCTTATGAAGCTCTTCTGGAACGGATATTTCATGGATATCTTCATCTTTCAGGTTACTCTCATCAGGAGCCGGAGAAGGCGAATATCATGAATGAAAAAGTTGCCGGTCTGGTTTCCAGGGCCATGGAGAGGCTGGATCTGAATTGACAGAATCGATAGTTATTCTATCTGCGGGTTTTATTGCTCTGTTCATTTCCTCGGGAATAAGAACCTGTCTTCCCGAACTCATCCTTAATAAGGGTAGAGATCCGTCAGAGCGAAGACAGGTGGCCGTTACTCACCTTGGTACTATCTGGCTGATCAGATTCACAGGCATTATTTCCACAGGAGCGGGAGCGGTTCTCATGTCAATTCAAACAGCTTCCATATTCCCTGTACCTGCCTGGTTTTCAGTTTTGTCTCTCGCAATTGCTGTTTTCCTGCTTGGAGAGATACTGCCATCTCTTATCGCAAGAGCGAATCCGGACAGATTTCTGCTCATTTTCAGATTGCCGTACCTTCTTATTGGATTTCTATTCCGCCTTCCTGCCCTTCTTATCCTGGGGAAACCATGTCAGGAAAATCCCGATTATGAGGATTGGCTGATTACACCACCGGACGTAATCTGGCTTGAAAGACGCCGGGAAAAAGGTAAGCCGGGAGAGTACGAAAAGGAACAGGAGCTTATGGACAGCATTATCGATTTCTCGGATAAAATTGTCCGAGAAGTCATGATTCCCCGGATTGACATGCTCTGCGTTGAAATACAGGCTGATCTTGATACTATTATTGATGAAGTCAGAAAAGCCGGGCATTCAAGAATTCCGGTTTATCACGAAAAGATAGATGATATTACAGGGGTTCTTTATGTAAAAGACCTGCTTGCTCTTCTGTTAAAAGGCAAACAGAATTTTGACTTGAAGACCCTTCTGAGGAAACCCTATTTCGTACCGGAGTATAAGCGTATAGACGAACTTCTGCGGGAATTTCAGGCAAACAGAATTCATATGGCAATTGTTGTTGACGAGTATGGCGGTACTGCCGGTCTGGTAACAATAGAAGACATTATGGAAGAGGTCTTTGGAGAAATACTGGACGAATACGACGAGGAAACCCTGCTTATCAAACCCCTTGGGGATGATTCATATCTGCTTGACGCCCGTCTTCCCATCGATGATCTGAATGAACTCCTTGACACTTCGTTTGAGGACGATACCTACGAAAGTCTCGGTGGTATGGTTTATCAGGTTATGGGAAAGATTCCCCGTCAGGGAGAAACCGTAATACATTCCTCTTTCAAGTTTACTGTTGAGAAGGTGAGAGCTCAGCGAATCATGCTTGTTCGAATTGAGCCGGCAGGTACTGATTCTCCCCCTGGCGGAGCGTGAAATAATTCGAATAACAACCCGTGCATTTGTTCTCCGAAGAGTACGGTGGAGCGAATCTTCCCTCTGAAGCCTTTAATCAAATCAGGAGTAGAATGAAACCCGAATACCCGAAAACGAAAATCATACCATTCGAAGAACTGCTACATGGTCAAAGGACAGTTGATAATTACCGTTGGCTTGAAACTGCCAGTGATGAGCGTAACACCTGGATAGACGAGCAGAACAAACTCGCTGACAGCCTTATCCTCGATGATCCGAAGCGTGAGATGTTTGCAGAGCGATTCGATAAGTTATTCAACTACGATCGGACAGGTTTTCCCCGGGCCACCCTTTCACGGATATTCTTCTCAAGGATAAAACGTGATGAGAAACATGCATCCTTATACATGCGCGATTGGCCCGACGGTGATGATCAGGTCCTGATAGACATCGACAGATTCAGCGAACAGGGCAATATCAGCCTTGGTGCATACAGGCCTACACGTGACGGCAGCCTTCTCGCCTACGGTCTCTCGAAAGATGGTAGTGACTGGTTACACTGGTACATCATGGATATTGAGACTGGTGATATCCTCGACGAGATTCCTCGCCTTGTATATACATCTGTTTCATGGTTACCCGATAAAAGCGGCTTCTTTTATTGCCGTTCAATGCACTCAGATCCTGAAAAGCTCAAGAAGACCAGCATGAAGGTTTTCTACCACAAACTCGGTGCGGACTGGCGCAACGATGAGATGATCTTCGGTGACGAACTTACAGAATCTGATCTTCCGTGTGTGTGGGAAATTTCTAAGGATGGCCATCATCTCATTATTTTAGTTAACCATGGGCTGACTCAGAATGAACTCTTCTATGCTGATCTTTCAAAGCCTGAACTGAAGATTGAATCAATAACCGCTAATCATGACGGCATGTTCTACCCTGATATTGAAGATGACGTGCTCTATGTCATGACAAATGACAGTGCGCCTAAATACAGGCTTTGTCGCATAAGCCTTGATGGAACATTGCCGAACATCGACCGGTGGGAAACGATCATCGCCGAGGATGTCGATGTTCTTTCGTCTTTTACTGTTATCGGTGACCGGCTATTTGTTGAACGCTCAGTAGATGTGATTCTTCATACCTCCATACATTCTTTTGACGGCAGGAAGATAGGAGAGCTTGAGTATCCTGGTATCGGCACGGGTTCTCTTCCATATGGAGAGGATGAGGTGGATGCGGTTTTTGTTTCATACTCCTCCTTTTTCGAACCCACCGTGATGTATCGGTACGATATCAGGAGTAACGAGTTAAGCGTTTTCATCAGGAGCAGCCTGACAGTGAACACCGATGATTACATCACTGAACAGATATTCTATCGCAGCTTCGACGGGACATCTGTGCCGATGTTCGTTATCCGCTCGAAGGATGCCCCGCTTGATGGATCCAATCCGACTATTCTCAACGGATACGGAGGTTTCGAGCATTCATTGACATCATCCTTTTCGTCCAGGATTCTGTTCTGGCTCGAGCAGGGTGGGATATACGCCATTGCCAACATTCGCGGCGGCGGTGAGTATGGCGAGAACTGGCACCTCGACGGCATGCTTGGGAACAAGCAGAATGTGTTTGACGACTTCATCGCTGCCGGAGAGGCTTTGATCGGTGAAAGACCTGTGCGTCTTTCGAACGAGGATAATTTCGCGATTCGTCATTATTCGAGCCGAGAACACATTGGTATTATGGGTGGCAGTAATGGAGGTCTTCTCACAGGCGCTGCCCTCGTACAGCGTCCTGATCTGTGGGCAGCCGTTATTTCCAATGTTCCGCTTCTCGATATGCTGCGCTTCCATTTAACCGAGGGCGGTAAATACTGGATTTCCGAGTATGGTGACCCGGACAATTCCGAGCATTTCAGCTGGCTGATTGAATATTCACCTTATCACAATGTGAAGAACGGCTCGCAATTTCCACCGACTCTCTTAATTACATCACTCCATGATGACAGAGGTACTGACTCAATGCACGCTTTCAAGATGACCGCGAAGCTTCAAGTCTGCAATACTTCTGACAAACCGATCATTCTCAGAACACTTACAAATGTTGGCCATGGAGCCGGTCGCACAACGCAGATGAGCATAGCTGAACAGACCGAAATCTTCATCTTTATGCTTAAGCACCTGTTGTAATCACAGTTACACCCCGAAGGATGTGACTACGTCTGTCAACAGCTGTTTCAAGGGCAATGTATTCAGACTCTTGCTTCGCTTTGTATCGCGTTACACCTAACCCGCATGATCTCAATGCTGAGGTTGCTGGCTTCATCGGAATGCAGTATCGTACTTGTGGCGGGACATCAGAAGGGACATAAGCACAATATCTACAATGATAACAAGATATTACAGAGGACATAGATGAGGACATATGAGCGGACACATCCCTGGCTGAGCTTTGAACTCGATCTCAGGAGTATTGATTATGCGACCTGGGTGAAGCTGGGTGAAGCCAAAGCTGATATCACTTATATCGGTGGAGTTCCACTGACACCTGAAGCGGCCAGGTACCTTCATCAGGTTTACCTTGCCAAGGGTGTTCTGGCCACAACGGCCATCGAGGGCAATACCCTCAGCGAGGATGAAGTGCTGAAGCATCTGGAGGGAGAGCTTCATCTTCCCCCTTCTAGAGAATATCTGGCGCAGGAGATCGACAATATCGTTGAGGTCTGCAATCTTATTGGTGAGGAAGTCATCGAGGGTGAATCGCTCCCTTTAACCCCCGGGATGATCAAGGAGTACAACCGACTCGCTCTCCGGAACCTCCCATTTGAAGAAGGGGTTGTACCCGGAGGTATCCGGGACTATTCGGTCGTTGTGGGCAGGTATCGAGGAGCACCGGCCGAGGACTGCGATTACCTCCTGAGCAGGTTTTGCGAGTGGCTGAACGCGCTTGAATGCCCGAAGGGAATGGAAGCAGTCTACTCGATAATTATCGCGATAGCGGCGCACCTCTACTTTGTATGGATTCATCCTTTCGGTGACGGCAACGGTCGAACTGCCCGTCTGATTGAGTTCCGCTATCTTCTTCAGGCAGGGCTTCCCACTCCTGCCGCTCATCTACTCAGCAATTTCTATAACCAGACTAGATCTGAATACTACCGCCAATTGGATACCGCGAGCCGAAAGAGCAGCATGGACGGCTTCATCATCTATTCAGTCAGCGGCCTGGTGGACCAACTCCATGACCAGATGCGTGTCATCCGACAGCTTCACCTTGATACTGTCTGGAAGGACTTTGTCTACTCGAAGATAGGACAACACAGCACCACACGGGCAAGGCAGCGGAAACTCGTCCTGGATCTCTCTAGGGTCGGCGATAATGAGGGTTGGGTTGATGTGTCCGCGATCCCGCATCTGACACCAAGGTTGGCCGAGGAGTATGCGACAAGGACCAGGAAGACCCTGACCCGCGATCTGAACCTTCTTGAGCAGGAGCAACTGATAAAGCGTATCAACGGTCGAGTGAAGGCCAATAAGGGAATCATCCTGGCATTCCTGCCCCGAAGGGCTGAACAGGAAAAGAAATAGGAGCGTGAGATAATTCGAATAACAACCCGTGCATTTGTTCTCCGAAGAGTACGGTGGAGCGAATCTTCCCTTATTCTAACTCTTTACTCTCTTGATTTTGGCAGAATATCAGCAATTGCTAAAGGCGCTCTCAGATCAAAAAGCTCTTTTTTTGGAAGTATGGAACTGTTTTCTCTGGTGGAGTTTTCCCTTTCCCGCAGGTCGGGCAGGGAGCTTGACACCGTGACTGATACATCAGTTATAAACCATTTTAAGACCATTCGCGAAGATCCTGAAGCTTTTGTACACTCCTGTCTATTCGCTGAATGGCTGCTTGTTTCAATCTCAGGAAGCGAGCCTTCTCACCCCATGTTTCATCTTATTGGAAGTGTTCTGGAGAATTTCGCGGCAGGCGCTCCGTTCTGGCCTGTATTATGTTCCGGAATTGAGAAAGCACTGAGGCTGTCCGGGTTCGCAATGGAAATTGACCGCTGCACAAAATGCGGAAAAAGTCCGGTTAATTCCTGTATGTGGGATGCCGCTTCCGGTGGAGTCGTGTGTGATGATTGTGACGAGCAGGCAAAGCCTGTTCCCGGAGGATTCATCGAGTTCATACGGAAATCAAGAAGTGGTAATCTGGAAAAAATTAGAAAGCTTCAACTCTGGCCTGGCGGATATAGACAGTGCCTCGAACTCATGAGAGATTTTGCCGAGATACATCTCGAAACAAAACTTAGACTGAAATCATTAGCAGTACTGGAGGATCTTGAGAATGACCATTGACGGAACAGAACTTATGAAAAAACTGATTTCTCTTTCCAAGAGACTTGGATATGTATTCCAATCCGGAGAAATATATGGTGGACTTCAATCCTCCTGGGATTACGGCCCTCTCGGTGTTGAACTGAAAAAAAACATTGAGACAAGCTGGTGGGATTATACAGTTAAGACAAGGCCTGATGTCGTCGGTATGGACTCGGCTATTATCACTCATCCGGATGTATGGATGGCTTCAGGACACCTGAAAAATTTTCACGATCCCATGGTTGACTGCAGGGAATGCAAAGGCAGATTCAGACTGGATCATGTTAAAGGTGACAGATGCCCCGAGTGCGGAGGAGAACTTACCGAACCGAGAGACTTCGGATTGATGTTCAAGACAAAGATGGGTGCCCTCGAGGACGAATCCGCAACCGTTTATCTGCGTCCTGAAACGTGCCAGTCTATTTTCATCAATTTCAAGAATATTGTTACCGCAACAAGGCAGAAGCTCCCATTTGGAATA
Organism: Candidatus Aegiribacteria sp.; assembly: GCA_030620995.1. GTDB lineage: Bacteria > Fermentibacterota > Fermentibacteria > Fermentibacterales > JCC-6 > Aegiribacteria. The sequence goes on along the minus strand of JAUXIK010000046.1, from coordinate 2,594 downwards.
GCACAGATCGGAAAAGCTTTCAGAAACGAGATTACCACAAGAAATTTCGTTTTCCGCACCCGGGAGTTTGAACAGATGGAGATGGAGTATTTCTGCCTGCCCGAAGAAGCGGATAAATGGTTCAAGTACTGGCTTGACCAGAGGATGAAGTGGTATCTCGAACTCGGAATAAAAGAGGATCATCTCAGATTGCGAACACATGATGACAGCGAACTTGCCCATTACGCGAGTTCCTGTGTTGATATTGAGTATACATTCCCTTTCGCGCCTGACGGCTGGGGTGAACTCGAGGGGATCGCCAACAGAACCGATTTTGATATGAAATCCCACATGCGGGAAAGCGGACAGGATCTGTCTTTCCAAAACCTGTTAACCAATCAGAAAATTGTTCCATATGTTGTCGAAACCAGTGGTGGTATCGGCAGAACGTTACTTGCAGTACTGATTGACGCTTATCGCGAAGAGGAAGTAGAAGGAAGGACAAGAGTTGTTCTGGGACTGCACAGGAACCTCGCGCCAATCAAAGCTGCAATTCTTCCTCTTTCGAAAAAGCTCAGCGAACAGGCATATGAGGTTTTTGAGCTTATCAGACCGTACTTTCCTGTTCAATTCGATGTCACCGGATCCATCGGAAAGAGATACAGAAGAATGGATGAAGCAGGTACGCCATTCTGTATAACCTTCGACTTCGATTCACTCGAGGATAAGCAGGTTACCATCCGTGAACGGGATTCTCTTGATCAGATCAGAATTCCCATCGATACTCTCGCTTCCAAACTGTCTGATCTCATGGAACACGGCTGGTCTTAAGTTAATTGAAACCTTTCTCCATAGTCATTCCCACCTGGAAGAACATCGAGTATCTGGATCTCACCTACCGTGGTCTGTTACGAAACAGCGCCGTAGAACATGAGATTATTGTTTTTTTCAACGAATACGACAGATCCTGTGAGGACTGGGCCAGAAATAAAAGCATTCTTTTTGACTGGTCCGAGCAGAATACAGGAGTCTGTGAAGCTGTCAATCGTGGAGCAAGAATGGCAACGTTCGATCATATATGCTACATGAATGACGATATGTATCCACTGCCCGGCTGGGATACCGCGCTTGCCGCATACATCGGCTATGCTGACAAGCTCTGGCTTTCCGGTACGGCAATCGAAGCAGGTAACTCTACTCCCTGTTACATAGGCAATCAGGATTACGGAGATAATCCGGCCAGTTTCGATGAGGAAAGGCTGCTTCGGGAATACAGAACCCTTATCAGGCCTTACAATACCGTGAGCACCTGGACGCCTGTTCTTCTTTCAAAGAGCGACTGGGACGCAATTGACGGTTTTGATGAAAATTACTTTCCTGGTTTTGGAAGTGATCCTGACCTTGCCATGAAAATGTACCGGCATGGATGCCGTCATTTCATAGGGGTCGGATCGAGCCTTGTGTACCATTTCGCGAGGCAGACTACTGTTCGATTTGAATACAACAGTATGATGGATCCCAAAAAATACTTCAGACAGAAATGGGGAATGTCCTGGAAAAAATTCTTCAGGAAAGTCATCCACAGGGACAGAAAATTAACTTCATAAATATTCCCGATTACTTATTCATAGTCTTTGAAAACAACACTTCTAAAGCATTTGAAAAGTGTCTCAATATTCGATCACTACAAAATGCTGAGTTTCTGAGAAGCTGCCGGATTCCATTCTTACAAAATAGACTCCCGATTGAAGACCACCAACTGTTGTTTCATGAATGCCGGAGTCATAAGGTCCGGAAGCTGGAGTATAAATTAAGCGACCGGAGATATCGAATATATTCAGTTCCACGTACGCAGTTTCAGGAAGCGAGAAATGCATCTGAACAGGGGCGGATGATGGATTTGGTGTTATCCTTATCAGCGAGTAATCGTAGACAACCTCCTCTTCCTGCTCCTCTGAGATCACATCAATACTCCCGAAATAGGGATCGAAATTGTGAGCCCAGGCGGTCAGATCGATTTCGCCCAGGGTTTGCGGATTGACCCACAGAGACAACTGTCCTCCAATATCGGTGTAACCGACTTCGTAGACTTCTCCCGTCTGCCAGAGACCCTTCTGAAGGCATACCCTTGCCCCTTCGACGGGCATTCCCCCCGACGAGGAGACGTAGACAGAAATCATACAGGACCCCTCTATGCTGGATGGGTGATTCACCTCCAGCGAGACGCTTGGCGCCGTCCACATTGGCAGTTCGGGATCTCCAAACAGGTTTTTGATCTGCACGGCGCAGCCTACAAATCCGCTCGTTGGAGGGCACAGGTAATCCAATGACAGACCATGCGCGATACCTAGTTCGTAGAATCCATCAACCAGGAAGACGTCATAGAACCTCTCACAGATAGCGACGCTAGGCGTGACGAAGACAGGTCGTGCGTTCATGCAGGCGAACCCTCCTCCTTCGGGGGAGTTCAGCCAGGCGTCCGCGCAGCTGGTCAGAGTGTCAAAGCCTCCTATGCTGCAGGCGATCGAATTCCAGATAGCAACGTTTCCTGAATTTTTTATGTTCTGCAGCTCCATGATGTCGTCCACAGTGAATAGATCACCATATGCAGTGTA